>DATMKU010000441.1:0-3773 GCA_035570935.1 Allostellaceae bacterium | reverse complement strand
TCATGCCGTTTGCGCCGGTCGTCGGCGAGGACGACGCGGGCGAGGTGTTCGACATCGGCCCCATCAACCGCTACGCTGCGCGTTTCATGACAATCAGCTGCGGCGTGCGCCGCGAATGGCGCGACCGGATCCCCGGGATCGTCCATGTCGACGGCAGCGCCCGGCCGCAGATCATCGAGCGGATGGACAATTCGTGCTATTTCGACATCCTCGCCGCCTTCAAGGTGCGAACCGGCTTACCCGCATTGGTCAACACCAGCCTCAACGTCCATGAGGAGCCGATCGTGAACCGCCCCGAGGAGTGCCTGAGGACGCTGGAGGAGGGCCGGGTCGATTTTGTCGTCACCCCGCAAGCGGTGTGGACGAGAAAAGCCGGGGGCTCAGGCGCGCAATAGCCAACAGACATTCCACCGCAAACGTCGACGCGAAAGCTTTCCCGCTGCGAGGCCAGGTGCGCCGTTCAACGATGGCTGCGCTTTAATAAGCACGTGCTTTGAGCGACGAATTGCGGCGGATCGGCGAATCGGGGTCTTGCACTGCAGCGTCGCGGTGCCACAATCTGTGTCATGCAGACGACAAACGACATCCGCGCCGCGTTTCTCGACTATTTCGCCAAGAACGGCCATGAGGTCGTGACGTCGAGCCCGCTGGTGCCGCGCAACGACCCAACCCTGCTGTTCACCAATGCCGGGATGGTGCAGTTCAAAAACGTCTTCACCGGGTTGGAAAAGCGACCCTACCAGCGCGCTGTCACGTCGCAGAAATGCGTGCGCGCCGGCGGCAAGCACAACGATCTCGAAAATGTCGGCTATACCACGCGGCATCACACCTTTTTCGAGATGCTCGGCAATTTTTCGTTTGGCGATTATTTCAAGGACCGGGCGATCGAGCTGGCCTGGAACCTGATCACCCGCGATTTCGGTTTGCCGCGCGACCGGCTGCTGGTTACCGTTTATTCGGAAGATGACGATGCGGCGAAATTATGGTCCAGGATCGCCGGGCTGCCCGAAGAACGCATTATCCGCATCGCGACCTCCGATAATTTCTGGGCGATGGGTGATGTCGGCCCGTGCGGCCCGTGCTCGGAAATATTTTGGGACCACGGTCCGGCGATCCCGGGCGGCCCGCCCGGCAGTGCGGACGCCGAGGGCGACCGTTTTATCGAAATCTGGAACCTCGTCTTTATGCAATACGAGCAGCTGGGTTCGGGCGAGCGCGTGCCGTTGCCGCGCGCCTCGGTCGACACCGGCATGGGGCTCGAACGCATCGCCGCGGTGCTGCAGGGCAAGCACGACAATTATGACATCGACCTGTTCCGCAGCCTGATTCAGGCCTCCGCCGACGCCTCCGGGGTGGCGGCCGACGGCGCGCATGCGGTCTCGCATCGGGTTATCGCCGACCATCTGCGCGCCTCGGCTTTTTTGATCGCCGACGGGGTGCTGCCGAGCAAGGACGGGCGCGGCTATGTGCTGCGCCGGATCATGCGCCGCGCGATGCGCCACGCCCACATGCTTGGCTGCAAGGAGCCGCTGATGTGGCGGCTGGTGCCGGCCTTGGTGCAGCAGATGGGCGCGGCCTTTCCCGAATTGGTGCGAGCGCAGCCGCTGGTTACCGAAACCCTGCGGTTCGAAGAAACCAATTTCAAGCAGACCCTCGACCGCGGGTTGCGGCTTTTGGAAGAGGAGACGGCGCGGCTCGGCCTCGCTGAGCCGTTTCCCGGCGAAACCGCGTTCCGGCTTTACGACACCTTTGGCTTCCCGCTCGATTTGACCGAGGACGTGTTGCGCGCGCAGGGGCGCAAGGTCGCGGTCGAAGGTTTCGAGGCGGCGATGGCGCGCCAGCGCGCAGAGGCGCGCAAGAGCTGGGTCGGCTCCGGCGAGGCGGCGACCGAGGCGGTGTGGTTCGGCTTGCGCGAGGAGACCGGGGCGACCGAATTCTTGGGCTACGAAACCGAGACCGCCGAAGGGGTCGTGCTGGCGATCCTGCGCGACCGCGCCCGCGTGCCCGAGGCGAAGGCCGGCGACGAGGTCGCGATCGTCCTCAACCAAACGCCGTTTTACGCCGAGTCGGGCGGGCAGGTCGGCGACACCGGCGCCATCTTTACGGCCGGCGGGACCGAGCTCGCGGTCAGCGACACGGTCAAGAAGGCGGGCGATCTGCATGTCCATCTCGGCCGGCTCACCCGCGGCGCGCTGAGAGAGGGCGACGCCGTCGAGTTGCGCGTCGACGGCGCCCGCCGCCGCCGGCTGCGCGCCAATCATTCGGTCACGCATCTCTTGCACGAGGCTTTGCGCCGCCGGCTCGGCGCGCATGTGACGCAAAAGGGTTCGCTTGTCGCCGCCGACCGGATGCGCTTCGATTTCAGCCATCCGAAGCCGCTCGGCGACGACGACGTTCGCGCGATCGAGGCCGAGGTCAACGACCGCATCCGCGCCAATGCCGAGGTCGGCACCCGCCTTCTGACCCCGGACCGCGCCGTGGCGGAGGGCGCTTTGGCGCTGTTTGGCGAGAAATACGGTGACGAAGTGCGCGTCGTCGCCATGGGTGGTGTCATCGACGGCGAAACCCGGCCGTTCTCGGTCGAGCTGTGCGGCGGCACCCACGTGCCGCGCACCGGCGACATCGGGTTGTTCAAGATCGTCTCCGAAACCGCGATCGCCTCGGGCGTACGCCGCATCGAGGCACTAACCGGCGCCGCCGCGGAGACCCACATGGCTGAAGAGGAAGGGCTGTTGCGTCAGGCCGCCGCGGCGTTGCGGGCGAGCCCCGCTGAATTGCCGGCGCGCATCGTCAGCCTCGTCGACGAGCGCCGCCGGCTCGAACGCGAACTGGCCGAGGCGCGCCGCGCGCTGGCGAGCGCCGGCCCGGCGGCAAAGGGGAGCGCCAAGCGGATCGGCGAGATCGCCTTTGACGGGCGGGTTGTCGACGACGTGCCCGGGCGCGAGCTGAAATCGCTAGCCGACGATCTGAAACGCCGGATCGGGTCGGGCATCGTTGCGGTGGTGTCCCGGGCCGAGGGCAAGGCGGCGATCGTCGTCGGCGTCACCGACGATCTGACAGGCCGGTTCGACGCGGTCGAGTTGGTGCGCTCGGGAGCTGCGGCCTTGGGCGGCAAGGGCGGCGGCGGCCGGCCCGACATGGCGCAGGCGGGCGGCCCCGAAGCGGCCCAGGCCGATGCGGCGCTGGCTGCGGTCGAAGGCGCCGTCGCGGCAAAGGTGCGGATTGCGGCGGCGATTGCCGCGCCGGCCGCCGACTGATCGCCGATTCGCCACCGAGGCAGGGGCGCCGGCTACCGGCCTATGCTTCGAAAGCATTGAATTCCATGCGATCGTCGGGTTCGGGACGGGTTTTTGACGCTCGCGTAATGATTGTGCCCAATGCGGCTATTTGTTGGCGAGACTGGCATGGGCAAGACGACAGTCGGAAACTGGCGTCATTTTGGTAGATTTCGTCTAATCATATTTTTGGCGATTACTTTGCCGATAGTGGCGATTGCCGGCTGCCAGCCGTTTCCGGCTCATCTCGACCCTCTGAGCGTCAATGGCCGCGACGGCGGTGGTGCGCCGCCCTCCTACGCCGCGCTGATGCGGATCGGCGACGCCGCGCGCGCCGGCGGCGATTACAGCAATGCCGTATCGGTGTTTCGCCGGGCGGCGGAGATCGAGCCGCGCCTGCCCGATCCGTTTGTCGCGATTGGCGACACATTGTCGATGCTCGGCGCCGTCAACGAGGCCATCCTCGCCTATAACTCGGCACTCGCCCGCGATGGCAGT
>DATMKU010000440.1:0-38771 GCA_035570935.1 Allostellaceae bacterium | reverse complement strand
TCCCCATCGCGGATCCCACCTGGGCCAGCGGTCACCCGACCGCACCAGCAAAGGCCGGACACATGACCGCAAGCGACCGCCGACATCCACATCACCTGCTCCTTGCAGCGCGGGGGCCATCCACACATGATCCGGGCATCCACGTCTCGGGCACCGCGTCCGCCGAGCTGCGCAAAGGCCGTGGATGACCGCGACAAGCCCGCTCGCGGCGATCGAGGGGCAGCCCCCAGGTGAGCCCGGCACTCATCGACTTGGAGACTGAAACCTTGGCGCTCGCCGTCGTCTTTCTGCCGCTTGTCGCCGCGATCATCGCCGGCTTTTTTGGCCGCGCGATCGGCGACCGCGGCTCGCAAATTGTCACCTGCGGTGCGCTCTTGGCGTCGGCTGCGCTCGGCATCATCGTCTGCTGCGACATCCTGCCGGCGCCGCAGCCGCAAATCATCCCGCTATTTGAATGGATCGTCGCCGGCGGGGTCAATGTCAGCTGGTCGATCCGCCTCGATACGTTGAGCGGCGTGATGATCCTGGTCGTCACAATCGTCTCGTCGATGGTCCATGTCTATTCGATCGGCTACATGGCGGAAGACAAGTCGATCCCCCGATTTATGGCTTATCTGAGCCTGTTTACCTTCTTTATGCTGGCGCTAGTCACTGCCGACAACTTCGTTCAGCTGTTTTTCGGATGGGAGGGCGTGGGCCTGATGTCCTACCTGCTGGTCGGCTTCTGGTATGACCGGCCAGCGGCGAACGCCGCGGCGATCAAGGCCTTTCTGGTCAACCGGGTCGGCGATTTCGGCTTTTCGCTTGGCATTTTCGCCATTTTCGTGATCTTCGGCACACTCGATTTTCCCGCCGTGTTCGCCAAGGCGCCGAGTGTCGTCGGCACCACCATGGATTTTCTCGGCTGGCAGGTCGACAAGCTGACCCTCGCCTCGATCCTGCTGTTTATCGGCGCGATGGGAAAATCGGCCCAGATACCGCTGCACACCTGGCTCCCTGACGCGATGGAAGGCCCGACCCCGGTTTCGGCACTGATCCACGCGGCGACGATGGTGACGGCGGGAGTGTTTATGGTTGCCCGGCTGTCCCCGCTGTTCGAATACGCGCCGACAGCACTCGCCGTTGTCGGCGTGATCGGCGGAACGACCTGCATATTCGCCGCCAGCGTCGGCATGGCGCAGAACGACATCAAAAAGGTCGTCGCCTATTCGACCTGCAGCCAGCTCGGCTACATGTTTGCCGCTGCCGCCGTCTCCGCTTACGCCGCCGGCATCTTCCACCTCTTCACCCACGCCTTCTTCAAGGGGCTGCTGTTTCTGTGCTGCGGCTCGGTGATCCACGCGATGGGCGGCGAGCAGGACATGCGCCGGATGGGCGGTCTGTGGCGCAAGACCCCGTGGACCTATGTGACGATGTGGATCGGCGCCCTCTCGTTGAGCGGCATCCCGCCCTTCTCCGGCTACTGGTCGAAGGACACGATCATCGACGCGGATTGGGCCTCGGGCACTGCGGTCGGCCGCTATGCCTGGTCCCTCGGCACCTTGGCCGCGTTCATGACCGCGTTTTACATTTCGCGCGTGATGTTCATGACTTTCCACGGCGAGCCGCGCGCCAGCGAAGAGGCGATGCACCATGCCCATGAGAGCCCATGGGTCATGCGCATACCGCTGATCGTGCTCGCGATCGGCGCCGGGTCTTTTGGTTATCTCGGCTATGATTACTTTGTCGGCTCGGAGAGCGCCGGGTTTTGGAAAACGGCCCTCCTGGTCTTGCCGCAACACGACGCGCTCGCGCGGGCCGAGCACATACCGGCGTTGATCAGCTATCTGCCGCTCGTCGCCGGCGTTCTCGGCATCGTCACCGCTTATGTTTTTTACATCGCGGACCCGCGCATTCCCGTGCGCCTGGCGCAGCAGTTTCGCCTGCTATACTTGTTCATACTGAACAAATGGTACTTCGACGAACTCTACGACTGGGCGTTTGTGCGCAGCGCTTTCGCACTCGGCGACGGGTTTTGGAAATCGGGCGACGGCTTGTTGATCGACGGGCTGGGCCCAAACGGCGTCGCGTCGCTGACCCGCGATCTCGCGCAACAGGCGAGCCGGCTGCAAACCGGCTACGTCTATCATTACGCGTTCGTGATGCTGATCGGGGTCGCGGCGTTCGTCACCTGGTACCTGCTGCCGCGCTGAGCGAGAGGCGATCGTCGTGAGCCACTGGCCGCTGCTCTCGCTCGTCACGTTTGTGCCGCTGATCGGCGCGTTCTTTATTCTGATCGTCCGCGGCGATGACGCGGTGGTCGCGCGCAACGCCCGCTTCATCGCGCTGTGGACGTCGCTGATCGTCTTTGCGCTGTCGATCGTGCTGTGGGTCCAGTTCGATCCGAACACCGCAGCCTTTCAATTTGTCGAGCGCGCCAATTGGATTTCTCTCGGCGGGGTCACGATCACCTATCACATGGGGATCGACGGCATCTCGCTGTTCTTCATCCTGCTTTCGACGCTGCTGACGGTTTTGTCGATCGTCTCCAGCTGGGTAGTGATCAGGGTCCAGGTCAGGGAGTATATGATTGCCTTCCTTGTCCTTGAAACCTTGATGGTCGGAATCTTTTGCGCGCTTGATTTTATCCTGTTCTATGTTTTCTTTGAAGGCGTACTGGTCCCGATGTTTCTGATCATCGGCGTGTGGGGCGGTGAAAATCGGATCTATTCAGCCTTCAAGTTTTTTCTGTACACGTTGCTCGGTTCCGTTCTGATGCTGTTGGCGATCCTGGCGATTTATCTGCGTACGGGGTCGACCGACATCGAATATGCGCTGAACCACGCCGACCTGTTCTCGTTTGGTCTGCAGAAATGGCTGTGGTTGGCGTTTTTTGCCTCGTTTGCCATCAAGGTTCCGATGTGGCCGGTCCACACCTGGCTGCCCGACGCCCATGTCGAGGCGCCGACCGCCGGCTCGGTCATTCTCGCCGGCATTCTGCTGAAGCTCGGCGGCTACGGGTTTGTGCGATTCTCGCTGCCGATCTTTCCGCTCGCCTCGCATTATTTCACGCCGCTGATTTTTGTCTTGAGCGCCGTCGCGGTGATTTACACATCGCTGGTAGCGCTTGCCCAAACGGACATGAAAAAGCTGATCGCCTATTCGTCGATCGCCCATATGGGGTTTGTGACGATGGGCACCTTTGCCGTGACGCAGGAGGCGGTGCAGGGTGCGGTCATCCAGATGCTCAGCCACGGGCTCGTTTCGGGTGCGCTGTTTTTGTGCGTCGGCGTCCTCTACGACCGGATGCACACCCACGAGATTGTCCGCTTCGGCGGCTTGATTGAGCGTATGCCGGCCTATGCTTTTGTGTTTATGGTCTTCACCTTGGCGGCGGTTGGGCTGCCCGGAACCAGCGGCTTTGTCGGGGAGTTCCTGATCCTGCTCGGCACCTTCCGGGTCAGCACGCTCGAGGCCGTCCTCGTTGCGACGGCCTTGTTTCTCGGACCGATGTACATGCTGTATCTCTATCGCCGGGTGATATTCGGCACCCTGACCCGGGCCGATTTGCGCAACATTCTCGATCTGAGCCCGCGCGAAAAAGCGATCTTTGCCCCGCTGTTGCTGCTGGTGCTGTGGATGGGGATCTATCCGAGTTCGTTCTTGCGGCCGATCCGCGCCTCGGTCGACCACATCGTCGCCCAGGTCCACGCCGCGACCGATGCCGCCGGTCTGCGCCGCGCGAGCCTGCCTTAGGTTTTGCCAATGCCCCATCTCGCGTTGTCCGATCTGTCGCCGGCCTTGCCCGTGATATTGCTCGCCGGTTTGGCGATGGCGCTGTTGATCGTCGGCGCGTTCCGGGGCGAAGGCTCGACCCGCGAGGTGTCTTGGCTCGCGATCGCGGCGCTGATCCTGGTCCTGGTTGTCGCTGACCTCGGCGGCGGGCGGCGCGTCGGTTTTTACGGGATGTTCGTGACCGACGCCTTCTCGCGGTTCATGGAGTCGCTGGTGCTGGCCGGCTCGGCCGCCACGATCCTGATGGGGCTGCGCTACAACGAGGAGCAGAAAATCGACCGTTTCGAGTTCCCGGTTCTGGTCATGCTGTCGACCACCGGGATGATGGTGATGATCTCGGCCAATGATCTGATCACCCTCTATGTCGGCCTTGAACTGCAGAATCTGGCGCTCTATGTGACCGCAAGCTCGGATCGGGATTCGGCGCGGTCGAGCGAAGCCGGACTCAAATATTTTGTCCTCGGCGGCTTGTCGTCGGGCATGCTGCTCTATGGCCTATCATTGGTCTACGGCTTTGCCGGGACCACCGCCTTTGCCGATCTGGCACACCTTTTTGCCGGGAATGCGCCGGTCTCGTCCGGCGTCATTGTCGGCCTTGCTTTTGTCATCGCCGGTTTGGCCTTCAAGATCTCGGCGGTGCCGTTCCATATGTGGACGCCCGATGTCTATGAAGGCGCGCCAACGCCGGTCAGCGCCTTTTTCGCCGTCGCCCCCAAGCTCGCGGCCTTTGCTTTGTTCGTCCGCGTCATGATCGATCCGTTCGGGCCGCTGATCGGCGAGTGGCGGCAAATCATCGTGTTTATTGCGGTCGCCTCGATGATCCTCGGCTCGGTCGCCGCGATCGCCCAGCGCAGCATCAAGCGGCTGATGGCCTACAGCTCGATCAGCCATGTCGGCTATGCGCTGATCGGGGTCGCGGCCGGCACCGCCACCGGTATTCGCGGCGTGCTGGTTTATCTGGCGATCTATCTGTTTATGACCGTCGGCGCTTGGGCGGTGATCTTGTGCATGCGCCGGCAGGGTCGGGCGCTGGAAGAGATCGCCGATCTCTCCGGGCTGTCGCGAACCCATCCGGCCCTGGCGCTGGCGCTGGCGATCTTTATGTTCTCCCTGGCCGGGTTGCCGCCCACCGCCGGTTTCTTTGGCAAGCTCTACATCTTTCTCGCGGCGATCGACGCCAAGCTGACCGGGCTTGCGGTGATCGGCGTCGTCACCAGCGTTGTCGGTGCGTTTTATTACTTTCGCATCGTCAAGGTCATGTATTTCGACGAGCCGACCGGCGCCTTTGACCAGCCGATCGCCGGCGAGCTGAAGGGCGTGCTGGTCGTCACCGCGTTGGTCACCTTGTTTTTCTTTTTGCTGCCTGGTCCGGTCATCGGCAGCGCCGAAGTCGCGGCCGCGTCGCTGTTCGCGCGATGACCACCTCGCCGCCGCTGCTCCCGGCAGCCTATCGGCTGGTTTCGCGCGAGACGCTCGGCAGCACCAATGACGAGGCGACACGGCTCGCCCGTGAGGGTGCGGCCGAAGGAACCGTGATCTGGGCAGTGGAGCAGACCGCCGGGCGCGGGCGTCGCGGCCGCCCCTGGTCGTCGCCGCGCGGCAACCTTTACGCGTCGCTGATCCTGCGCCCGGCCTGCCCGCCCGCCCGTGCGGCGCAGCTTGGTTTTGTTGTGGCGTTGGCAATCGGCGACGCGCTCCAAGAACTCGTTCCCAGCCTTGGGGAGCCGGCTTGCAAATGGCCAAACGATGTGTTGGTCGGCGGGCATAAGATCGCCGGCATCCTGCTCGAATCGGAAATTGGCGAAGGCGAGAACCTCGCCTTCCTGGTTGCCGGGGTCGGGATCAACCTGGTCTCGGCCCCGCCCGACGCCGAATATCCGGCGACCTCGGTTGTCGGCGCGGGCTGTGCGCCGCCCACGCCCGGGGCGATGCTCGCAGCTCTCATCCGGCACTTCGACGCCTGGGCGCGGCGGTGGCGAGCGGAGGGCTTTGGTCCCGTGCGCGAGGCGTGGCGGGCATGCGCCGCGGGACTTGGCGAGCCGATCCGGGTGCGGCTCGAAACCGCGATCTTGCAGGGAAGGTTCGCCGACATAGATCAGCAGGGAGCGCTGCTGCTCGAAACCGGGGGCGGGTTGCAGCGCATCTCGGCCGGCGACGTGTTCCCGGCGCGTTAGCGAGGCCCAATGCTGCTCGCGATCGATTCCGGTAACACCAACGTCGTCTTTGCGGTCTATGACGGCGACCGGTTGCATGCCCCGTGGCGGGCCGCGACAAACCCGAAACGGACAGCCGACGAATACGCGGTGTGGCTAACCCAGCTGATGGCGCTGGCCGGGCTCGCCTGCAGCGACATCGACGCGACGATCATCGCCAACGTCGTGCCAGAGGCCTCATTCAACCTGATCGGGCTGTGCCGGCGCTATTTCAACAACGAGCCGCTCGTCGTCGGTCGGCCGAATTGCAAGCTCGGCATCGGGATCGATGTCGACATGCCGCCGCAGAACGTCGGAGCCGACCGGATCGCCAACGCGGTTGCGGCGCAGCATCGTTATCAGGCGCCGTTGATGGTCATCGATTTCGGTACCTCGACCAATTTCGACATTGTCGACAAGACCGGTAATTATTGCGGTGGCGTCTTGGCGCCGGGACCCAATCTCTCGATGTTGGCCTTGGAGATGGCGGCGGCGCAATTGCCGCGCGTCTCGATCGAGCGTCCGCCGACCGTGGTCGGCCGCAGCACCATCCCGGCCATGCAATCGGGCGTGTTTTGGGGCTATGTCGGGCTGATCGAAGGGCTGGTGCGGCGTATCCGCGAGGAGCGCGGCGAGGAGGCGATGGGGGTGGTGGCGACCGGCGGTCTGGCGCCGCTTTTTGCCAAGGAGACCGATGTCATCGACCGGGTCGATCCGGATTTGACGTTGTGGGGACTGCGCCTGATCCATCAAAGAAACAGCAACGAATGAATGATTTTCCGTTTCAGTCTCCGGTGCGATCCGGCGGCGAAGACCCGAACGCGCTGTTGTTCGTGGCGCTCGGCGGCGCTAACGAGATCGGGATGAACCTGAACCTATACGGCGCTGCCGGCCAATGGCTGATCGTCGATTGCGGCGTCACGTTTGGCGACGATTCTCAGCCGGGTCTCGATGTCGTGATGCCCGATCCGGCCTTTATCGCCGAGCGCCGCGACCGGCTGCTCGGTATCGTTGCCACCCACGCCCATGAAGATCACATCGGCGCCATTCCCTATTTGTGGCCGCAATTGCGCTGTCCGGTCTGGGCGACGCCGTTCACTGCTTCGGTACTGCGGGCGAAACTGGTCGAGGCCGGCCTCGCCGACAAGGTCCGGATCAATATCGTCCCGATGTCAGGCCGCTTTTCGATCGGGCCGTTCGACCTCGAACTCGTCACCCTGACCCATTCGATCCCCGAACCGAACGCCGTCGTGCTGCGCACCGCAGCCGGCACGGTGCTGCATACCGGCGATTGGAAGCTCGACCCCGACCCGCTAATCGGTCTGCCGGCCGACGAGGACGCGCTGCGCCGCCTCGGCGACGAGGGCGTGCTGGCGATGATCTGCGACTCGACCAATGCGCTGCGGCCCGGCAGCTCGGGATCGGAGGCCGATCTTCGCCGGTCGCTGACCGATCTGGTCGGGCGATATGACGCGCGTGTCGCGGTGGCCTGCTTTGCCTCGAATGTGGCACGCCTCGAAACGATCGCCCATGCCGCCAAGGTCCATGGCCGCGAGGTGGCGTTGGTCGGCCGCTCCCTGTGGCGGATCGAAAAGGCGGCGCGCGAAAACGGCTATCTCGCGAATTTGCCGCGCTTCCTGACCGAGGACGAGGCGGCCTATATTCCCCGCGACCGCATTTTGATGATTTGCACCGGCAGTCAGGGAGAGCCGCGATCGGCGCTCGCTCGCATCGCCCGCGACGATCATCCCAATGTCGAGCTGGAAACCGGCGACGCCGTGATCTTTTCGTCGCGGATCATTCCCGGCAACGAGAAGGCGATCGGCCGGCTGCAGAACGCGCTGGCCCGGCTCGGCGTCGAGATCGTCACCGAGCAGGATCATTTCGTCCACGTCTCCGGCCATCCGGCGCGCGACGAACTGATCCGCATGTACCAGATGATCCGCCCGCGGGTGGCGATCCCGGTTCACGGCGAAGCCCGCCACCTGCTCGCCAACGCCGAGATCGCCGGCGAATGCCAGGTCCCCGAGACCCTCGTTATCGAGAATGGCGATCTGGTAAGGCTCGGCTCGTCGGGTGCCGTGGTCATCGACGAAGTGCCGGTCGGGCGCCTGGCGAGCGACGGCAAGACCTTGCTGCCGCTCGATGGCACGGCGCTAAAGGACCGGCGGCGCGTCGTGTTCAACGGCAGCGTCGTCGGGACCTTGGTTCTCGACGCCAAGGGCCGGCTCGCAGCACCTCCGGCGATCAGCTTGATCGGCCTGGTCGAGCCGGATATGGCCGAAAAGGCGGCACCGTTTTTCCGCGCCGCTGTTGAGCGGGCTCTCGACGAACTGCCGCCGGCGGCGCGCCGGGATGACGATGTCGTCGCCGAAGCGGCGCGGCGGACGCTGCGGCGCGCGCTCAACGAGCGCTTCGGCAAGCGCCCGCTGACCGAGATCCAGATCGTGCGCATTGGGGCGGAGCGAGGGCAAAGCAGGAAGGGTCCCTGATGATCGGCCGGCTGAACCATATCGCAATCGTTGTCCCCGACCTGACGGTGGCGAGCGGGGTCTACCGCGAGGCGCTGGGTGCGCGGGTCTCGGCGCCGCAGGCGTTGCCGACGCATGGCGTCACCGTCGCCTTTGTCGAATTGCCCAACACCAAGATCGAATTGCTGGAACCGCTCGGCGACGCCTCGCCGGTGCGCGGCTTTCTCGACCGCCACCCGACCGGCGGCATGCATCATTTGTGCTATGAGGTCGAGGATATCATCGCCACGCGCGACCGGCTGTGCGCCCAAGGGGCGCGGGTGCTCGGCGACGACGAGCCGCGGCCCGGCGCCCACGACAAGCCGGTGCTGTTCCTGCACCCCAAGGATTTCTGCGGCACGTTGATCGAGCTGGAGCAGATCTAGGGTGCTCGATCGCTTGCTTACATTGGGCGAGTTCGCTAAGAGGACCGAAGCGGATGTCTTTGACGGGCCGCGCGACCTTATGTGATGTTGCGCGGCGGTAAGCCGATGGCCGATCGCCTGACTCTGACCCGCGCCTTTGAGGGCGCCGGCCTCAAAGGCGACGATGCCGAACGCATCGCGACCGAAATCTACGATGCTATCCACGACAACGTCGCCGCCAAGACTGATCTGCGTGAGCTGGAGCAGCGGCTCGAACTGCGGCTCGAAAAGCTCGAACGTCAGATCGACCGAATGGTGATCCGGCTCGGCGCGCTTGCTGTTGTCGTTGCCGGGCTGCTTTTCGCCGCTCTGCAGCGCTGGCCGCCGCATTGACGGCGCTGGCAGACGCTTTGGGTCTGCCGCGCGCTTCGGAAGTGTCGTCATGAATTGGTTTACCGGTCTGATCGTCTATGTTCTGGTGTGGTGGGTGACGTTGTTCGCGGTGTTGCCGTTGTGGGTCGTCCCGGCCGAGCCCGACGACATTGGCCATACCGCGGGGGCGCCAAAGCAGCCGTGGCTGGCGCGCAAGGCTCTGGTTACAACCCTGATCTCGGCCGTGATCTGGCTGGCAATTTATGCGCTGGTGCGCTCGCCGTGGCTGAGCTTTCGCGGGTCGTGAGGTGAGCGCCGCCTATTGCCGCTTGGCACCGGGGCATCCGGTGCATGCTCGCTATCACGATCTCGAATACGGCTTCCCGTCGAGCGACGAGCGTGTGCTGTTCGAGCGGCTGACGCTCGAAATCAACCAGGCCGGTTTGTCCTGGTTGACGATTTTGAACAAGCGGACCGCTTTTCGCGCCGCTTTTGCCGATTTCGAGGTCGATCGGGTCGCGGCCTTCGGCTCGGATGATGTCGAACGCCTCCTGACTGATCCCGGCATCGTGCGCAACCGGCTGAAGATCGCCGCGGCGATCGAGAATGCCCGGCGGATTCAGGCGCTGCGCCACCAGCATGGCTCGTTCGCGGGCTGGGTCGAGGCCCACCATCCGCGTCCGGTCGAAGAATGGACCAGGCTGTTCCGCAACACCTTCCGCTTTACCGGCGGGCAAATCGTCAACGAATTCCTGATGAGCCTCGGCTATCTGCCGGGCGCGCACGAGCCCGATTGCCCGGTTTATGGACGGATCGCCCCGCTCTCGCCGCCATGGAGCCGCGCCGCCGCGGGGGTGGCCCCTTCCTAGTATTCGGCAAATGAGTATTTGACCGAGGTGGTGTTTTCTTGCTACCGAAACGAAGTTTGTCTGTTTGCGGTGCTCGCATCGGCGATCACGGTCGCCGCACCAAAGCGGTCGGGCGGTGCTGCACTGCGGCAAGGAACTGGTTGGGACGGTATACGACCGGGTGCCGGCTCGGCGCTCGTCGATGGCGAGGTAGGTCTGATGTCGCTTCGGCAAAGGTATCTGAAAATTTTGTCGCTAATGCTTCCGGCAGGCGCCGTCGGCGTGACGCTGGTGCTCGGCGCGGCGGCACCCGCGGCGGCCGATCAGGGCCCTTTGAGTGCGGGGTCGTCGGTGGCGGGCCAGGCCCGGGTCTCCGAGCGGCTCGCTGCGATTCGCGACGCGGTGTCCGATGTCGGCCGACCGAGTGCGTTGAAAGCCGGAGAACAGCTTGCCTGGTGGGCTTGGCGCAACGGCGGCGGCGGCTGGCGCAACGGCGGCGGCGGTTGGCGCAATGGCGGTTGGCGCAACGGCGGTTGGCGCAACGGCGGCTGGGGCAATGCTTGGCGAAATTGGTGAGCGGCCCGCGGCAGGGGCGGGTTTGACGCCGCCGACGGTTTATGGTTATAGACGTTGCGCGCGTTTGTCGTGGGCGTTCGGTAGGTTTACATCCGAAGGTTGAGATGTGGGCATGGTCGCCAGATCGTCGATAATGAGGTCAGCCTGATGTCGCTGCGACAGAAATACCTTAAAATCCTGACGGGAATGGCGCCGGCCGGAGCGGTCGGGGTCTCGCTGCTGCTCGGTTCGTCGACGCCGGGCGTCGCCAGCCAAGACCCGGTGGAATTACAGCCTTGGGCGGTGCAGGGGGCTCGCGTTTCCGAGCGTCTCGCCGCTATCCGCGACGCGGTTTCGACAGTTACCGGGCGGGAGGCCGCTAGACAGGGCAGCGGCAATCTGCGGCTCGCCTGGGGCAATTGGTGGCGCAATGGCGGCTGGGGTTGGGGGGGCCGCCCATGGGGCGGCTGGGGCTGGCCCAACTGGAACAACTGGCGCAACTGGAACAACTGGAACAACTGGTGGCGCAACTGGTGAGCGGGTGAGGGCACCCGGTCCGGCAATGGGTGGCGTTGTGCCGACTATCGATCTGCTCGTCGTCCAGCCGACGCCGTTTTGCAATATCGATTGCAAATATTGCTATCTGCCGAACCGATCCTCCAAGGCAGTGGTCGCGCGTGCGACGCTGGAAAGCCTGTTTTCGCAAATCTTCGCCTCGGGCTGGCTCGGTGACGCATTGTCGGTTGTATGGCACGCCGGCGAGCCGATGGTCTTGCCGATCACATTTTACCGGGATGCGTTCGCTCTGGTCGACGAATTACGGCCGCCGGAATTCCCGGTCGTCCATTCGTTTCAGACGAACGGCACCCTGATCGACGACGCCTGGTGCGGATTTTTCGCCGAGGCGCAAATCAATCTCGGGGTGAGCATCGATGGCCCGCGCCATTTTCACGACCGCAATCGGTTGACGCGGTCGGGCCGCGGTACGTTCGAGCGCACGATCGCCGGTATCCGGCTGCTGCGCCGGCACGGGATTCCGTTTCATGTGATTTCGGTGCTGACTTCCGCCAGCATGGCCGCATCGCGCGAAATGTTCGACTTCTATGTCGCGGAAGGAATCGAGCGGGTCTGCTTTAACGTCGAGGAGTCCGAGGGCGACCATGTCTCCCAGTCGTTCGGCGAGGCCGGGATCGAAGCTGCCTATTACCGTTTCCTGAGCGAATTCTGGCGGCTGTCGGCGGCAGCACCCGGCAAGATCACGTTTTTGCGCGAGACCGAGCAAGCGCTGCAACAGGTCATCCGCCCCACGGAGGCGCCGTTCCGGAACCAGCTGGTCGAACCGTTCGCGATTACCAGCATGGACTGCAATGGCAACATCGCGACATTTTCGCCCGAGCTACTCGGCCTCAAAAACCCGGCCTATGACGATTTTGTCCTCGGCAACATCGCTCGCGACAGGCTCGTCGATCTTCGCCGAAGCCCGGTACTGGCGCGGATGCAGGCCGATATCGACGCGGGCGTGGCGCTGTGCCGCGCCCAATGTGAATATTTCTCGGTGTGCGGCGGCGGCGAGCCGATCAACAAACTGACCGAAAACGGCAGCTTCGCCAGCACGGAAACCGTGTATTGCCGCGTCACCAAGATGCGGGCGACAGACCTCGTGCTCGATGCTCTCGAACGCATGTCGCCGGCTGAACCCGAACCCGAACCCGCGACCGCGTCGCATCGGGCGGTTCCGGGCGAAGGCCCGACCGCAGCCGCGACCTTCTGCGAAGCAACACCGTCGATCCGGAGGAGAGGATGAAAAAGACATTGCGCTGGTTGGGCCTGCTCGCCATCGGCGCCGCAATGCAGGGAGGATTGAGCGCAGCCGCATGGGCGCAAGGCGCGCCTCCCGCGGGTGCGGCCGGTCCCACCGGAGAATATGGCGACAATACGGAGCAGTCGGCGGTCACCTCGCCGACGGAGACCGAGCCCGGTACCGAACTCCCGGTGCTCTACGTCACCAGCGTCGAAATCCTGCGCACCCAGACCCAGCCGGAACTGGATGTCGTCCGGGTTACCGGACTGGCCGGCTCGCAGGGTTGGAGTTCGCCGGAATTGGTCCCGACTTACGTCGGCAAGCCGCTCGACAGCATCCTCGATCTTCAGTTTATCGCGACGATGCCGCTGCAGACCGAGACCGCGACCGGTTTCTTCCCGGTCAGCGCGGTCTTCCCGCTGGAAGAGGGGCACGCTTTCAAGGGGGTGCGGGTGCGCGGCTCCGAAAATGCAATCGAAGTCGATCAGATTCCGGGCACCAAAACCGTGAAGATCACCGTCAACGACTGCAAGGATTGCGTCGGCAAAAAGTTTGCCGAACGCGGCCAGGCGGCACCGGGGTCGTCCGGGGTCGTTCGCCAGGAGGATCTTCCCAAAATCCTGCGCTGGATCGCGCCCACTCACGGGATCCGCGGCATCACCCACAACCCTAACCGCCTGAACCTGCTGCTCGGTGCCGACAATACGATCATCGCCGCTTACTGGGAGTAGGCCGAAGGGGCGCGCGCCCTGACTCCCGGCCCGACCCGGCTCGCCGTAGGGATTCTCCTCGGCGCCCGGAACCGGCGCCGGCAGATGGCCGTGGTTTGCGCTCTCGCGCTCGTCGCCGCGGCGGTCAAGACGGCGTGCGCGGGGTCGCTGGCCGTCGGTTATGGCGGGACGCTCGACCACATCGCCTTTGCGGTGGACGTGGCGGAATCGAGTGACGGCGCCGATGCGAATATGTGGCGTGCCGATCCGGACGGCCCCCAGGGTCCGATGCAGGTTTCGGCCGCGGCGGCGGCGGATGTCGGCGGCGGCAACCGGTTCGATCTCACAGAAAACCGAATGCTCGGGCGCGCCTATCTCGCCCAATTGTACCGGCGATACGCCAACTGGCCCGACGCGATCGCCGCCTATAATTGGGGACCGGGAAACATGGATTCGTGGATCGGCGCCGGGCGGCCGATCGACCGGTTTCCGATCGCCGTGTCCCTTTATCGCCTGCGCGTGCTGTTCGGTTCGGCGGGGCCGTCCGGCACGCTGCGCTTGGCGCGCTTCGGCATTGTCCATCTGCCGCCCCGCCGGTCGCTCGCCGATCGCCGGCATCCGAGCCGCGACAGCGTCGCGGTCGAGCGGCTCTATGCGGCGATCATGTCCGACAGCGAGCGCGCCGCCCGCTGATGCGCGGCCGGGGCAACCGACCGAAAAATGCCGATCGTCGGAAGCCGGGGATTTCCCTGTTAGGGCGGCGGCCAATAATGCAAAGCGGCGAAAAGCAACCCGGCAACGACAACAATTAGCGAACTAAGCCAAATTTTCAGCCGCTGTTCAAGATCACGCAGATCGGTTTTGGTCGCAACCTTATCGTGGATCGCGTCGTAGATCTCTGTCGCGATGTGCTCGGCGTCATCGCGTTTGAGGTCGGCGCCCTCAAAGGCGCGCGTCGGGGTCAGACGATCCGCCATCGAATGTTTGTGGTGGCGGCGTAGCATCGTGTCGTTTGACCGTATCTACGGGGCCAGTACCAATTGCGAAATCGCTGGTCGGAGTGAGAGGATTTGAACCTCCGGCCCCTGCCTCCCGAAAGCAGTGCTCTACCAGGCTGAGCTACACTCCGCCGACCGGCTGCGGTCTATAACGCCAACACCGCCGGCACGCAAGGTGCCGCAATGGCCTCCATATGGGAGCACAAACGTGTCATTGCGATGAACGCGACGCCGCGAGTTTGGACTACCGGCTCAAAAACTGCGGTCGCCGGCAAAGGCGGCGGCGGCGACGAGCGCGCGGCGCTCGGGGCCGTCGGCGAACCCTCTCAGCGCGTCGATCGCGGCGGCGGCATAGCCGCGCGCGCGCTCCAGGGTCTCGCCGAGCGCGCCGCGGCGTTCGACCAGATCGATCGCGCGTTCGAGGTCGCCCGGCTGCTGGTCCAGATCTTCGAGCGTACGCCGCCAGAATCCGCGCTCCTCCGCGTCGCCGCGGGCAAAGGCGAGCAGGACCGGCAATGTCACCTTGCCGTCGCGGAAATCGTCGCCGACGCTCTTGCCGAGTTCGCTCTCGCGCGCCGAGAAATCGAGCATGTCGTCAACCAATTGAAAGGCGGTCCCGAGGCTGCGGCCGAATTGGTCGAGCGCGTCTTCCTCGTGCGCCGCACACCCGGCGAGCACCGCCCCAATACGGCTTGCGGCGGCGAACAGTTCCGCGGTCTTCGACTGGATGACCGCGAGATAGTCGGCCTCGGTGGTCGCCGTGTCGCCGGTGGTCATCAGCTGCAATACCTCGCCCTCGGCGATTATCGCGGAGGCGCGCGACAAGATTTCGAGCACGCGCAGCGAGCCGTCGGCGACCATCAGCTCGAACGACCGGCTGAACAGAAAATCACCGACCAGCACCGCGGGCTTGTTGCCCCACAGCGCGTTCGCCGTGTCGCGGCCGCGGCGCAGATCGCTCGCATCGACGACGTCGTCGTGCAACAGGGTCGCGGTATGGATGAACTCGACAGCGGCGGCGAGTGCTATGTGCCGGTCGCCGCGATAGCCGCACATCCGGGCGCAGCCGAGCGTCAGCATCGGCCGCAGCCGCTTGCCGCCCCCGGCGACGATGTGGCTGGCGAGTTGCGGGATCAGCGCCACCGGGCTTTGCATCCGCTCGGCGATCAGCCGGTTGACGCATTCGAGGTCGCTTTTTAGCAGCCGCGCCAATGGATCGAGCGAGGGTTTCGGCACCGTGCGCACTCGATCGACACCCGCCACCCGCACCGCCTGCCTCTGCTGCATGTCAGCGTCGCAATTCGCTCGACCGCCCGACCGGCTTGACGCGTTGCGACACGGACGAGCATAGAATGCCGGCGTGGCGGGTCAAGGGCTGCCCCGCTCGCCTCGGTGCGAGGTCTTCGCAAAGACGGACGCGATGAAGGAATTGCTGCGAACCAATAACCCCGTCCGCCTCTCCTGGTTGCAGGCGCTGTTGAGCGATTCCGGGATCGACACCCTGGTGCTGGACCATCACACCAGTCTCGTCGAAGGCAATATCGGCGCGATCCCGCGGCGCTTGATGGTGGCGGATGGCGATCTCGCGCGCGCCCGTGCATTGCTCGTCCAAGCCGGCGAGGAAGCCCGGTGAGCGGCGCGCCGGGCCCTGCCGACCCGGCCTTTAGCGAGGATCGGCTGCTCGGCGGACGCGTCCGCCTGCGTCAACCGGCCGAAGGCTATCGCGTCGCGATCGATCCGGTGTTCCTCGCCGCCGCGGTGCCGGCCGAGCCGCATCAGCTTGTGCTCGATGTCGGCTGCGGCGCCGGTGCTGCGATGCTGTGCCTGGCGGCGCGGGTGCCGCACAGCCGCGTCGTCGGCCTTGAAATGCAGCGCGACCTCGTCCGGCTCGCCGGCGACAACGCGATCCTGAACGCGATGGAAGCGCGGGTGTCGGTCATGATCGGCGATCTGCTGCGCCCGCCGCCGCGACTGTCGCCCGGCGCCTTCGACCATGTCATGGCGAACCCGCCCTATAACGAGCGCGGCCGCGCGTCGCCGGCCATGACGCCGGGCAGGGCCGATGCCACGGTCGAAAGCGACGCCGACCTTGCCGCCTGGGTGCGGTTTGCGCTGGCGATGGTGCGGCCCAAGGGCAGTGTGACCTTTGTTCACCGCGCCGACCGCATCGACGCGCTGTTGGGGGAAATCGCAGGGCGCGCCGGCGAAGTCGTGGTGTTTCCGCTGTGGGCGGGCGAGGACCGGCCGGCCAGCCGCATTCTGGTGCGCGCGCGCAAACAGGTCGCAGCTCCGGCGCGGCTTGCCCCCGGGCTGGTATTGCATCGGCCCGACGGCCGGCTGACCGATCGCGCCGAGGGCGTGTTGCGCGAGGGCAGGGGGCTCGATCTCTGATCGAGCAAGATTGTTCGATCTAGTAGTCTCGGAGGGTCGGGCTCCCCATCTGGGACGAATGAATATTCGCGATTATCTCGATGTCGAGCGGCTGTGGCGGCGCGGGCCGGTCGTGTCGGTGCTGCGCTTTGAGGGTGTGATCATGCCGCGGGCGCGGCGCAACGCGATCTCGCTGGCGACCCATGCCGCGGCGATCGAGCGGGCGTTTCGCATTCCCGGCCTGGTGGCGGTGGCGATCGTCGTCAATTCGCCGGGTGGTGCCCCGGTGCAGTCGGCATTGCTCTATCGCCGCATCCGCCAACAAGCCGAGGAAAAAGGCATACCGGTTTTCGCCTTTGCCGAGGATGTCGCGGCCTCGGGTGGCTATTGGCTGGCACTCGCCGGCGACGAGATTTTTGGCGAAGAGACATCGCTCGTCGGGTCGATCGGCGTAATCAGCGGCGGCTTCGGCCTGCAAGAACTGATCAAGCGGTTCGGCATCGAGCGGCGGCTTTATACTGCCGGCACGCACAAATCGCTGCTCGACCCGTTTCTGCCGGTAAACCCGGAAGATGTAGAACGGCTCACCGCGCTGCAGCAGGACATTCACCGGGCGTTCAAAGACCATGTCCGCAAGCGCCGCATCGGCAAGATCGACGCCGCTGACGAAAGTCTGTTCAATGGCGATGTACTGACCGGACACATGGCGGCTGAGCGCGGGCTGATCGACGGCATCGGCGAATTGCGCGCGGTGATGCGCGCCCGCTATGGCGAGAACGTCCGGCTGCGGGCGATCGCGGCGGAGCGGCGCCGGCCGGTCTGGAGCCGGCTGCCATTTGGGACCCATGAGCCCGCCGACCTCGTCGCCGACCTCACCGATTGGTTGGAAGCGCGCGCGTTGTGGGGCCGGTTCGGGTTGTGAGCGGACCAAAATGCCGGGTATGCCCATCACCCCGACATTCTCCCCGCGAGCACGGGGAAGAGGAAATGACGTTGCTGCGCGCGCGGCAAAGCGGCATTTCTTGACCCGGTTCCGGGGAGGCCGGTAAACCTCGGCGATGTTCGAATTTCCCAAGCTCGTCTTTTTGATCCTGGTGTTCGGCGCGATCTGGATCGGCTATCGCTGGCTGAATGGCCCGGCGCGCGAATTGCCCCGGCGGCGCGCTCCGCAGCCGCGCCGCGCGCTCCCGGCCGAGGATCTGGTCGCGTGCGGCGTGTGCGGCTCCTATGTCGCGGCACATGCGCCGGCTTGCGCCCGGCCCGATTGCCCGCAGCCGCGTTGAGCCGTTCAATTTCGAGGACCGACCAAGTCGAGGACTAAATGTGAGCTTTCAGTCGCTGGTGGCCGATCTGCAGAATTTCTGGGCGCGGCAGGGCTGCGTGATCCTGCAGCCTTACGATGTCGAGGTCGGCGCCGGGACCTTTCACCCGGCGACGGCATTGCGCGCGCTCGGGCCGCGGCCGTGGCGCGCGGCCTATGTCCAGCCGTCGCGCCGGCCGGCCGACGGTCGCTATGGCGAAAACCCCAATCGGCTGCAGCAATATTACCAATTGCAGGTGATCCTGAAGCCGGCGCCGGCCGACAGCCAGGATTTGTATCTGGCGAGCCTTACCGCCCTCGGCATCGACGCCCGCCATCACGACATCCGCTTTGTCGAGGATGATTGGGAAAGCCCGACCTTGGGTGCCTGGGGGCTCGGCTGGGAGGTGTGGCTCGACGGGATGGAGGTCAGCCAGTTCACCTATTTTCAGCAGGTCGGCGGCTTTGAATGCGACCCGGTCTCGACCGAGCTGACCTATGGGCTCGAACGCTTGGCGATGTATGTCCAGGGGGTCGAGAGCATTTTCGATCTCGACTACAACGGCGCAACGGGCCCGGCGCGCATGACTTACGGCGACGTGTTCATGCGCTCCGAAGGTGAATTTTCGGCCTACAATTTCGAGCTTGCCGACACCGCCATGTTGACGCGCCATTTCGCCGACGCCGAGCGCGAATGCACCGCCGTGCTCGAACGCGGTCTTGCGTTGCCGGCGTATGACCAGTGCCTGAAAGCGAGCCATCTGTTCAACCTGCTAGACGCGCGCGGTGCCCTTAGCGTCACCGAACGCGCCGCACATATCCTGCGCGTGCGCGCCCTCGCCAAAGGCTGCTGCGAGGCCTGGCTCGCGGGCGGCAATTGATGAACCAGCTTCTCCCCCCGTCGGGCGCTCAGGTATCAGATAGTCGCCACGCCATTAGCAGCGTCATACCGGCGGAGGCCGGTACCCATCGCGGCAATGGGTCCCGGCCTTTGCCGGGATCGAAGGTCTTCGTGATATCGTTTGTCGCGCGGGCCTTGTTGTGACTTCGGTCGATGAAATTACTTCCGAGCGGGTCGAAAAACCGAACCGCGGCGAGTTGCTGCTGGAGCTGCTGTCGGAGGAAATCCCGGCGCGGATGCAGCGCCGCGCGATCGATGATTTGACCGGGTTGTTGCGCGACAAGCTCGCCGCGGCGGAGATCCCGGTAGCCGCTCTGCGCGGCTATGTGACGCCGCGCCGGCTCGTCGTCATCGCCGAAGGCATACCGGCAACCCAGCCCGACCGCACCGAGGAGCGGCGCGGGCCGCGCCTCGGCGCACCGCAGCCGGCGATCGACGGCTTTGTGCGCGCGGCGGGGCTCAGCTCGATCAGTGAATGCGAGATCCGCGACACTGGCCGCGGCGAATTCTATTTCGCGATCATCCGGCATTCGGGCCGGCCCTCGGCCGCGGTATTGTCGGAGCTGGTCAAGGCGGCGATTACCGAACTGCCCTGGCCGAAATCGATGCGCTGGCCGGGTACGAGGTTGCGCTGGGTTCGGCCGTTGACCTCAATCATCTGCCTTTTCGACGGCGAAACCGTGCCGTTGGAGATCGATGACGTCCCGGTCGGCCGCACCACCCGCGGCCACCGTTTTCTGTCACCCGGCGAGTTTTGCGCCGACCGCGCCGCCGAATACTTTGAAAAATTGCAACACGCTTACGTCATCCTCGACCAGGACCAGCGCCGCGAGCTGATCCGCGCCGATCTCGACCGCCGCGCGGTCGAGTTAGGCGCCGCCGTCAAGCCCGATCCAGGGTTGCTCGACGAGGTAACGGGTTTGGCCGAGTTCCCGGTCGTGTTGGCGGGAGTGATCGACGCCGATTTCATGAGCTTGCCGCCCGAGGTGCTGCAGACCGCGATGCGCACCCATCAGAAATATTTCTCTTCTATTTACCAAGATGGCAGCCCTGCGCCGCATTTTCTGTTCGTCGCCAACAACCTCGCTGAGGACGGCGGTGCGGCGATTGTCGCCGGCAACGAGCGCGTATTGCGCGCCCGCCTCGCCGACGCCCGCTTTTTCTGGGACCAGGATCGCAAAATCCGCCTCGAAGACCGCGTCGATGCGCTGAAGGACCGCGGCTACCACGCCAAGCTCGGCAGCGTCTTCGACAAGGCCGAGCGGATGGAGCAACTCGCGGCTTTCCTCGCCGAGCAACTCTCCCGGCCCAATACCGTCATCCCCGCGAAAGCGGGGATCCAGGGCGGCTGCTCGGACCCGTTGCCCCTGGATTCCCGCTTTCGCGGGAATGACGACCGAGAATTGGCCCGATTGGCGCGGCGCTCGGCGCACCTCGCAAAAGCCGATCTGTCGACCGGCATGGTTGGCGAGTTTCCCGAATTGCAGGGCGTCATGGGGGGCTATTACGCGCTTCATGACGGTGAGGATGTGCGCCTAGCCGCTGCCGTCGCCGAGCATTACCGACCGCTCGGCCCGAACGATCCCTGCCCGAATGCCACGGTAAGCGTGGCCACCGCCCTTGCCGACAAGATCGACACCCTGGTCGCTTTCTTCGCGATCGGCGAAAAGCCAACCGGCTCGCGCGATCCGTTCGCGTTGCGCCGGTCCGCGCAGGGCGTAATTCGCCTTGTATTGGAAAACGAGCTGCGTCTGCCCTTGGCAGACACATTTGTTCGGGCCAGAAGCGGGCCGGGCATCCCTCACGCCACTGATTTGAGCGAGATCCAGATCGCCAGGGACGAACTGCTTAATTTTATTGCCGACCGCCTCAAGGTTCACCTTCGCGACCAAGGAGTGCGGCATGATCTGATCGCTGCGGCCTTTGCCCAGCTCGGGACCGGCGCCATTTTATATACAGGCGGCTATGAGGATGATCTTGTCCGTCTGCTTGCCCGTGTTCGCGCTCTCGAAGCATTCCTCGGATCGGAGAATGGAACCGGCCTGCTGATCGCTTATCGTCGCGCCGTGAATATTGTTCGCATCGAGGACCGCAAAGAAGGGAGCTATCGCAGAATCGATGTTGACGAATCCCTCCTCAACGAACCCCAAGAGATGGCCCTTGCCGGCAGCCTCGAAGAAATTGGAAACCTGGTCAGCGAATTACTCCACGAGGAGCGATATGAGGAGGCCATGGGCGCGTTATCCCGCTTGCGGCGGCCGGTTGACGACTTTTTCGATAAAGTCACCGTTAACACCGATGACGTACAGCTGCGCGAGAACCGGCTGCGCCTGTTGGCGCGGATTCGCGACACGATGAACCGGGTCGCCGATTTCTCGCAGATCGAAGGGTGAGCGGCGGATGACGAAATGGGTCTACACTTTTGGCGGTGTCAGCGCCGAGGGCCGCGCCGAGATGCGCGACCTGCTCGGCGGCAAGGGCGCGGGGCTCGCCGAGATGTGCAATCTCGGATTGCCGGTGCCGCCCGGCTTTACGATTACCACCGAGGTCTGCACCCGGTTCTACGAAAGCGACAAATCCTACCCGCCCGATCTGGAGGATCAGGTCGCCCACGGCCTCGTTGCAGTCGAGCACGCGCTCGGCGCGCGCTTTGGCGACGCCGAAAATCCGCTCCTGGTGTCGGTGCGCTCGGGCGCGCGGGTGTCGATGCCGGGCATGATGGACACCGTCCTCAACCTCGGTCTCAACGACCGTGCGGTCGAAGGGCTGGCGCGGCAGAGCGGCGACGCGCGCTTTGCTTATGACAGCTATCGCCGCTTTATCCAGATGTACGGGCAGGTCGTGCTCGGTATCGAGCATCATCATTTCGAAGAGCTGATCGAAAACCACAAGCTGGACACCGGGCACACGCTCGACACCGATCTGTCGTCCGAGGACTGGAAGGTCGTCGTCAACGGGTTCAAGGATGTGGTCGCCGAGGAGACCGGCCATCCGTTCCCGCAGGAGCCGCGCGATCAGCTGTGGGGCGCCATCGGCGCGGTTTTCGGCTCGTGGATGAACCCGCGCGCGGTGACATATCGCCGCCTGCACGAGATCCCGGCCGATTGGGGCACTGCGGTCAACGTCCAGGCGATGGTGTTCGGCAATATGGGCGAGGATTGCGCAACCGGCGTCGCCTTTACCCGCAACCCGTCGACCGGGGACAACGAGTTTTACGGCGAATACTTGGTCAATGCCCAGGGCGAGGATGTCGTCGCCGGCATCCGCACTCCGCAGCACCTGACAATTGCCGGCAAATTAGCCAACAAATCGACCCTGCCGGCGATGCAAGAGGTCATGCCGGGCGTGCTCGATGAGCTCGGCCGTGTCAGGCGCGTGCTCGAAGATCATTACCGCGACATGCAGGACATCGAATTCACCGTTCAACGCGGCAAGTTGTGGATGCTGCAGACGCGTTCCGGCAAGCGCACCGCGCCGGCGGCGCTGAAGATCGCGGTGTCGTTGGTCGAAGAGGGCGTTATTGGTCGCGAGGAGGCGGTGCAGCGCATCGAGCCCGCCTCGCTCGACCAGCTGTTGCATCCGACGCTCGATCCCAAGGCCAAGCCCACGATCCTGACCCGCGGCTTGCCGGCCTCGCCGGGGGCTGCCTCGGGCAAGGTCGTGTTCTCGGCCGAGGAGGCCGAGTCGTTGGCGGCGCGCGGCGAAGCAGTGATCCTGGTGCGCGTCGAAACCAGCCCGGAAGACATCCACGGCATGCACGCCGCAAGAGGCATCCTGACGACTCGCGGCGGTATGACCAGCCACGCCGCGGTCGTCGCGCGCGGCATGGGGCGTCCCTGCGTCTCGGGTGCAGGCGACCTGCATATCGATTACGCGGCGCGCCGGATGACGGCGCGCGCCACCCAGATCGCGGTCGGCGACGTCATTACCCTCGACGGCTCGACCGGCGAGGTCATGTTGGGCGAAGTGGCGACGGTCCAGCCCGAATTGTCGGGCGATTTCGCGATTTTGATGGGCTGGGCGGACGCGATCCGCAGCATGAAGGTGCGCGCCAATGCCGAAACCCCGCTCGACGTCCGCACCGCGCGCCGCTTCGGCGCCGAAGGCATCGGGCTGTCGCGCACCGAGCACATGTTTTTCGACGCCGACCGCATCGGGCCGATCCGCAGAGTGATCATGGCCGACGACGAACGCGGGCGCCGCGCCGGGCTTGCCGAATTGCTGCCGATGCAGCGCGAGGATTTCGCCGAGATCTTTCGCATCATGCGTGGGCTGCCGGTGACGATCCGTTTGCTCGACCCGCCGTTCCACGAATTTCTGCCCAAGACCGACGCTGAATTCGAGGACATGGCGCGCCTTACCGGCCGTGACGTAGCGCAGGTGCGGCAGCGCGCGCACGCGCTGATCGAGGCGAACCCGATGCTGGGGCACCGCGGCTGCCGGCTCGGCATCACCTATCCCGAAATCTACGAGATGCAGGCGACGGCGATCTTCGAAGCCGCCGCCGCGGTGATCAAAGAAACCGGGGAGGAGGTGGCGCCCGAAATTATGGTGCCGCTGATCGCGATCAAAAAGGAGCTCGACATCTTGAAGGCGATGATCGACCGCGTCGGCAACGGGGTGATGGAGCGCACCGGCGTCAAGGTGCCGTATCTCGTCGGGACGATGATCGAATTGCCGCGCGCGGCACTGCTCGCCGGCGAGATCGCCAGGACCGCCGAATTCTTTAGCTTTGGCACCAACGATTTGACCCAGACCGTGTTCGGGCTGTCGCGCGACGATTCGGCGAGCTTTCTCGGCGTCTACCAGCGACTCGGCATTATCGATCACGACCCGTTCGTGACCCTCGACGCCGAGGGGGTCGGCGAGCTGGTGCGCATCGCCGCCGAGCGCGGCCGCGCCGCCCGCCCCGGCTTGAAGCTCGGCATCTGCGGCGAGCATGGTGGCGACCCGGCGTCGATCCGCTTTTGCCAGGAAGTCGGGCTCGACTACGTATCCTGCTCCCCCTATCGCGTGCCGATCGCCCGGCTCGCGGCGGCGCAAGCGGCGCTGTCGGGGGCGTGTCGGGACGCAACCGCTTGATGCGAAGGGCTACCGCGTTGGCGCTGCTCGCGATCCTCGCCGGATCGCCACGAGCGGCCAATGCCGTCATCCAGACGGCGCTGCCGCAGCTGCTGTTTATCCCAAACCCGGCGCCGGCGCCAGCCGCACCGGCGCCGCTGCCGCCGCCGATCAACCCCGGTTACGCCGCGACACCTTCGAACGGGCTGTCGCCGCTGCTGACCGAGCCCGGTCCGTTCTATCAACTGTCGCAGCCGCCGAGCCCGGCCTACCCGCCGCCGCAACTGCCCGGTCCGATCGACCAGCAGAAAAAGCAGTCATATCGCAACGATCTGCGCGGCCGGCAGTGGCAGTTGCAGTCGCAGGGCGTCAGCCCGGACAGCACCCGCAGCCGCGAGATCGAGCAACAGCTCAACGCCCCCGACCCGCAATAAGGGTCGAGGTTCCAGGAGGCTACCCTGCTGTCCCGCACAGACCAATCTTGTTGCCCTGGCTCCGGCCGGTAGCGCCGGAAGCTATTCTTACTCTCCGCCGTCGGCCGTCAGACGCATCCATTTCGGCCGCTCGGGGACCATCACAGCCTCCCCGGCCGTCAGTCGGCGGTCGTCGAGTGCCGCTTCGATTCGCAGCAATGCAAGGCCCCGTCCGTCGCGGCCCGACCGCATTTCGCCGACATCGTGCCCCTCGGCATAGACGACCGTACCAGGTGCGGGGGTCGGGCCGTCGATCATAACCGGCATCAGCCGGCGCTTGATCAGGCCGCGATATTTAGTGCGGGCGGTCAGTTCCTGGCCGATATAGCAGCCCTTGTTCCAGTCGACGCCGCCGAGTTCATCGAACCCAGCCTCGAGCAGGATCGATTTTTCGAGAACGAGGTCGCGGCTGCCGTCGGCGATGCCGAGGCCGAGGCGCAGCCGGTCATAGGCCTCGAACCCGGTTTCGCTAAGACCAGCCTCGGCGAGCGCCGCGCGTGCTGCTTCGCGGGGAAGGATGCAGCGCGCGCCGAGCGCCGCCAGGCGCGGGTCGACAAAACCGACGCCCGAAGCAAAGGCGCGCGCGGCGCCGGGCTCGGCGGGAAGATCAAGCGCGGCGAGCACATCGCCGCCGAACACCACGGCCACCGCGAGGTCGGGCCGCTCGTCGAGCGTCGCCTTGGCTCGCAGCCGGTAAATCGACAGCCGCCGTTTGAGATCGCCAAGACGCCCCGCTTCGCCGTCGAGCAAAACCGCAGCGTCCAGCTCGATCATCATGAAATCGTGCAGGTATTTGCCCTGAGGGGTCAGCAGTGCGGCATAGCGCGCCTGCGCTGGGCCGACCTGGTCGACATCGTTGGAAACGAGCCCTTGTAGAAAGGCGCGGCGATCAGGCCCGCCAACCGCGAGGATACCGCGGTCGTCGAGCAGCACAAAGCGCGCGTCGGTCATGGCTTTGCCGGAATGGTTTATACGGGCTAGACGTAGGCCAGCAGCGCCGCCTTGGCAAGCCGAGGCGTGCCGGGATATAAGGCCTGCGGATCGGCAATATGGACATTCTGTTTGTCACCGCGACGCGCATCGGCGACGCCGTCCTGTCGACCGGCCTCCTCGCTTATCTGGTCGACCGCTATCCGGGCGCGCGGCTGACGATCGCGGCCGGACCGATCGCGGCGCCGCTGTTCGAAGCCGTCCCCGGCCTCGAGCGGCTGATCGTCGTCGAAAAGCGGCGCTGCGCATTGCACTGGTTACCGCTTTATGCCGCCGTCGGCGCCCGCCGCTGGGATCTTGTCGTCGATTTGCGGAGGTCGGTCCTGGCGTGGCTGCTGCGCTCCGGCGTACGCAAGGTGGCCGCCAAGTGCGACGAGCGCGAACACCGTGTCCGCCAACTCGGGCATCTGTTCGGCCTCGATCCTGCACCAGGGCCGCGGTTGTGGACCGCATCCCGCCACGACCGCGCGGCGGCGGCGCTGATCCCCGCCGGGGCGCCTGTGCTGGCCGTCGGCCCGGCAGCCAATTGGCGCGGCAAGCAATGGCGAGGGGAACGTTTTGCGGAGCTGGCGCGGCGGCTGACCGGGCCGGATGGCCCATTGCCGGGGGCCCGCGTCGCCGTGCTGGCCGCGGGGCATGAGCGCGGGCAGGCGCTGCCGTTGATCGAAACCATGCCGGCTAATCGGTTGATCGACTTGGTCGGGCGCGTCGATCTGCTGACCGCGGCGGCAGCCTTGCGGCGCTGCGCGCTGTTTGTCGGTAACGACACCGGGCTGATGCACATCGCCGCGGCAACCGGCACGCCGACCTTGGGGCTGTTCGGCCCGAGCCCGATCGAGAAATACGCGCCTTGGGGTTCGCGTACAGCGGTTGCGCGGACCGCGGACGCGCCCGAGACGATGTTCGGCCCGGGTTTCAACCATCTGACGACCCAGACTTTGATGGACAGCCTGTCGGTCGACGCCGCCGAAACCGCCGCGCACCAGCTTTGGCGCCGGGTTGCGAGCGCGGCGGCATGAGCGCGACCGAGAGCGCCGGGATGCTGTCGGCGGAGGGTGCCGCGCCCCAACCGACCTTGTCCGCCGTCGTCGTCGCCCATAACGAGGCGGCGCAGCTCGCGGATTGCCTGAGCTGCCTCTCCTTCGCCGACGAGATCGTCGTCCTTCTCGACCGCTGTACTGATGGTTCGCGCGAGATCGTGGGCCGGTTCGCCGATCGCGTCATCGAAGGGGCGTGGGTGCGCGAAGCGCCGCGCCGACTCGCGGCGATCGCCGCCTGCCGCGGCGATTGGATTTTCGAGGTCGATGCCGACGAGAGGGTGAGCCTGGCGCTGGGCGCTGAAATCCGCGGGGTCGTCGCGAACTCCGCGGCCGCATGGCACCTCGTCCCGGTCGACAATTATATCGGCGACCGGCTGGTTCGCTGGGGCTGGGGTGCGTTCTTCGGCCGATCGGCGCATGCCGGCCTCTACCGCCGCGGCGTCAAATCCTGGAGCGACGACCGCGTGCTGCACGCGAGCGTCAACCTGACCGGGCGACAGGGCCCAAATCTAGAGCAGCGGCTCGCGCACTACGTCGATCGCAATATTTCCGACATGCTGATTAGGCTTGACCGCTACACGTCATTGCGGGCGCAGGATCTGCGCGAAAGCGGCGATATCGGCACTTTTGCGCACAATATCAGGCGCATCGCGTCGCGGTTTTGGAAATGCTATGTCGGCCGTCGCGGCTATCGCGAAGGGCCCTACGGTTTTCTGATCGCGCTCTGTGCGGCGCTCTACCCGATCCTGTCCTATCTGAAAGCGCGGCTCGAACCGGGAGAATTCGCCTCCGAGAGAACAGGTGAGAACATAAAGCTACCTGACGGGGAAGCTGTTACCGCATTGCAATCCGGTGGCGAACGCGTCGCCGAGTGATGGCAACGGTAGTCATGGCCGACGACGCGGTGGCGTTCGACGGGCGGATGGCCGAGACCGGGCCGCTCGGGGGCGCCGAAACCGCCTCTGTGGCGCTGGCCGAGGCACTGGCTGCCCGCGGGCATTCGGTCGAAGTCCGCAACCGCTGCGAGGAAGCGCTGACGCACAAGGGTGTGCGATGGATGCCCTTGGCGCGCGACCTGCCCGAGACCTGCGACCTTTATATCGGCAATCGCGGTCACCGGGTGATCGGGCTCGTCCGGCGTGCGCGCCGCCGGCTGTTCTGGCTGCACAACCCGGCGCGTTATCTGCGCAAGCCGCGCAATGTGTGGCGGCTCGCCTGGTATCGCCCCACCCTGGTCGTGACCGGCGCCTATCACGCCAAAACAATCCCCCCCTGGCTGTTGCATGGCGGCTGCGAGACGATCCCCTACGGCGTCCTCGACCGGTTCCGCGCAGCCGGGCCGCGCGAGCCGCCGCCGCCGAAGGCCATCTTCACATCGAACCCGCTCCGTGGTCTCGACTGGCTGCTCGATCTCTGGACGCGGCGAGTAGCACCCGAGGTTCCAAAGGCCGAGTTGCACATATACTCCGGACCCGCGGTGTACGGGGCGCTCGCGGCGCGGCGGGCGGGCGAGATGGCGGCGGTGCTCGCCCGCGCCGATGCGCTCGCGGGCTGCGGCGTGCGCCGCCGCGAGCCGGTCGGGCGCGAGGCGCTTGCGGCGGCACTTACGGGCGCGCGGGTCATGCTCTACCGCGGCGATCCGGGCGAGACGTTCTGCCTGGCGCTGGCCGAGGCGCAGGCGATGGGCGTGCCCGCAATCGTGACCCCGCTCGGCGCGGTCGGCGAGCGGGTCCAGGACGGGGTCAGCGGGCGGGTGGTGCGGAGCGACGATGACTTTGCGGCGGCAGCGATCGCGGTGCTGCGCGACGACGCGTTGTGGCGCCGCTGGCATTTAGCGGCGCTCGAGCATCAACGCGGGCTGAGTTGGAACATGGTTGCCGCCCGCTTCGAAGCGCTGATCGGATGAGCCGGCGACTCTTGCAAGCAATGGCGGGGGCGCGTTACGGAGGGGCGGAGACCTTTTTCGTGCGTCTCGCAGCCGCGTTGCAGCGTGTCGGCGAAACCCAGCGAGTGCTGATCCGGCGCGATTCCGACCGCTCTCGGCAGTTGCGCGCCGCTGGCGTCGCTGTCGGCGAGCTGGGTTTTGGCGGGCCGCTCGACATCGCCACCCGGTTTGGCTTCCGGCGCGAGATCGCGGCATGGCGCCCGGATATCGTGCTGACCTGGATGAGCCGAGCGACGCAGGCTTGCCCGCGCGGCGATTTCGTGCATGTTGCCCGGCTCGGGGGGTATTATGATTTGAAATATTACCGGGGCTGCGATCATCTGATCGCCAATACCCGAGCCATTGCCGATTACGCCGTGGCCCGGGGATGGCCGAGCGACCGCATCGACTATCTACCGAATTTCGTGCCGGACGCAGGTGGGCCCAAGGACCGCGACAATCGTCCGCCCCGCAACGCGCCGCTCGCGCTCGCAATCGGCCGGCTGCACCCGAACAAGGGATTTTCGCTGCTGCTTGAGGCATTGGCTAAAACGCGCGAGGTCAGGCTGGCGATCGCCGGCGACGGCCCGCTGCGCGGTCAACTCGAGCGGTTGGCGCGCGATTTCGGGATGGCGGCGCGGGTGCATTTTCTCGGATGGCGCGACGATGTCCCGGCGCTGCTTGCGCGGGCCGATTTTCTTGTCTGTCCGTCGTTGCACGAACCGCTCGGCAATGTCGTGATCGAGGCGTGGTCGGCCGGGGTGCCGGTCGTCGCCACCGCCGCCGACGGACCCGCGGCGCTGATCGAGGACGAGGTCAGCGGGCTGCTCGTGCCGCTTTCCGGCCAACCGGGAGGCGGAGCCGAGGCGCTCGCCGCCGCGATCGGGCGGCTGTGCCGGGATTCGGCATTGCGCCGACGGCTGGGGCAGGGGGGCCGGCGTGCCTACGAGGCCGAGTTCACCGAGGAGGCGGTCGTCGCCCGGTATCGCGGCTTTTTCGACCGGCTGGCCCTTGCATGCGCGGCGCCGCCTAGTTGATGACGGCCAATTTCGGGCTGCTGCCTTTGGCCCTGCCGCGGACCACGATTGTCATATTCCCACGCCCGCTCTGGTGCGAACGACGGCGATGAAGACCCGCTCTTGGGTTCGCGGCTTGCCGTTGCGGTCGAGCGATTTTCCGGCCGGAACGCCTCTCAACCATTTTTTTGCATGGAATGAAAAAGCGCGCCGACACGACCGCCGCTATATTATCGCCCGCGACCTTTACCGCCTGATCACCGCCCTCGGGAACCACGATGCCGCGCGCGCGACGGCGGTTGGGCATTTGGCGTCGCGGCCGGTCATCGCCGCACGCCGGGATCGACGTATGCTCATTGTGAACGAGGCGCCGGCGATCGACGCTTTGCATGACGGCAATGTCGGGGGTCCGGCGGTCGCGGCGGCAAGACAAACCGTCGAGCGGCTGGTCGCCAGCATCGGTTCCTCGGACATCGATGCGCATGCCGCGCTTTTTACCGCGTTCGAACGGCTCGCGAGCGAGATCGATCTCGACGCCCTGGCGCGGCGCCACCCATTCCTGAAGCCGGCCGTGCGCCGGAAATCGCCGCGCCGAATCCTGGTCGTGCGACTGAGCGCGCTTGGCGATTTCGTCCAGGCGCTCGGACCGGCGGCGGCGATTCGCCGATATCACCGCGACGATCACATTACCTTGCTGACGACGTCCGTCTTTGCCGAATTTGCGCAGCGGCTCGACTTTTTCGACGCCGTGATGATCGACCGTCGGCCCGGGCTGCTCGACGTGCCGGGTTGGCTGGCATTGCGCCGCAGATTGCGGCAAGGGGGGTTTGATCGCGTTTACGATCTGCAAACTTCGGAGCGCTCAGCGCTTTATGCGCGGCTGTTTCGCCCCGGCCCAATCCCGCAATGGTCGGGCGTCGCCGGGCGGTGCTCTCACCCTCATGCCAATCTCAACCGTGACCGGCAGCACACTATCGACAAACAGGCCGAACAGCTATTGATGGCCGGAATCCATCGGACCCCGCTCCCGCTGCTGCCGCGGCTCGATTGCGAGCTGCCTCGGCGCCTTGTCGGGCAGCAGTTTGTTCTGATGGTGCCCGGCTCGTCCCCGCGCCACCTCGCGAAACGGTGGCCGGCTCGACGATTTGGAATGCTAGCCGCAGCCTTGCGCCGCGCCGGCTACACCGCGGTCGTCATCGGGTCGAATGCCGAGCGGGCCCTCGGGACGGCGATCGCCGAAGCGTGCCCCGAGGCGATCGATCTCGTCGGCCGCACCGACATCGAAACCGTCGCCGCCCTGGCCCAGCGAGCAGCGCTGACGGTTGGCAACGACACCGGCGTAACCCATCTCGCAGCGGCGGCGGGCTGCCCGGTCGTAGTGCTGTTCTCCGGTGCCTCGGATCCGGCTTGGTGTGCGCCGCGCGGCCGAATGGTTCGGGTATTGACGACGCCCAACCTGGACGACCTCGAATTGGACGAGGTTCTGGCCGCGGCCCTCGGCGTCGTCGAGCGACGCCGTCAGCCGGCCGCGGACAACGCGCAACCGGAGACCGCAGGCAAAACAAGCGCCAGCGGGGCCTGGGGCTGATGTGCGGCATCGCCGGGATGATGACCCTCGACGGCGCGCTCCCGCCAACGCCGCCGCTACGGGCGATGGAGGCGGTATTGCGCCATCGCGGGCCGGACGGTGTCGGCCAATATCGCTCGGCCGATGTCGGTATGGTGCAGACCCGGCTCGCGATCATTGATCTCGCGACCGGAGCCCAGCCGCTCTACGAGCCCGGCGGCGCCGCACTGATCGCCAATGCCGAGATCTACAATTACCTCGAACTGCGCGAGACATTGCGCGACAGCGCCCGCCCGATCGCCTTTTCGACGCAATCCGATTGCGAGCTGCCCCTGCATCTTTATCGCCGCCACGGGCTCGATTTTACACTTTATTTGCGCGGCATGTATGCGCTGGCGCTGCACGATCCCGCCACCCGCCGCCTGGTGTTGGCTCGCGACCCGTTTGGCATCAAGCCGCTTTACTACGCCGAGACCGCGCACGGCTTTGCTTTTGCCTCCGAGCCCAATGCGCTGATCGAGGCCGGGATCGTCGCCCCAAAGCTGTTGCGGCAGGCGCGCGACGAGCTGGTGCAGATGCAGTTCACCACCGGCCGCGAGACGATCTTTACAGGGATCAACCGGGTCCTGCCGGGCGAGACGGTGATCGTCCGCCAGGGCCGGATCGTCGAGCGCCAGCGGCGCGCGGCTTTGCCCGAAGACGGCCCGGTCGCGTTTGGCGAGGACGAGGCGCTGGCCCGGCTCGATGCGGTGCTCGCCGACAGCGTGCGCATGCACCAGCGCTCGGACGTGCCGTTCGGGCTGTTTTTGTCGGGCGGCATCGATTCGACGGCGCTGTTGGCGATGATGGCGAGGCTCGCCGAGCGCCCGGTCAAGGCGTTCACGATCGGCTTCGCCGATGGCGAGGACGAGCGGCCGGCGGCGCGTGCGGCGGCCGAGGCGGTCGGCGCCGAGCATGTTGAAGTGACCTTTGCTGAAACCGATTTTTGGCGGCTGCTCCCGGAAATCGTGTCCTGCGTCGACGATCCCGCCGCCGATTACGCGATCCTGCCGACCTGGGTGCTGGCGCGCACCGCGCGCGAGGCCGGGATCAAGGTGATCCTCTCGGGTGAAGGCGGCGACGAGCTGCTCGGCGGCTATGGCCGCTATCGCAGCGTGCTGCGGCCGTGGTGGGCGGGCGGGCGCCGGCCGCACGCCCGCGGCATGCTCGACGATCTGGGCGTTTTGCGCGGCGAGATCGCCGGGTGGCGCGACGGCATCGCCGCGGCCGAGGTGCATGGCGGCGGCCGCGGGCGCACCCCGCTCCAGGCGGCGCAGGCGGTCGATTGCGCCGACTGGCTGCCGAACGATCTGTTGATCAAGCTCGACCGCTGCCTGATGGCGCATGGCGCCGAGGGCCGCACGCCGTATCTCGACAGCGAGTTGGGAGCGCTGACGTTTCGTCTGCCAGACGAGCTGAAGGTGCGCCGCGGCCTCGGCAAATGGATATTGCGCCGTTGGCTCGCCGAGCACTTGCCGAATGCCCAGCCGCTCGCCCGCAAGCGTGGTTTTACCGTGCCCGTCGCGCATTGGATCGCGCGCCGCGCCGAGACGATCGGTCCGCTTGTCGCGCGCTCGCCGGCGGTGCGCGAAATCTGCCGCCCCGACGCGGTCGAAAATCTGTTTGCCGCCGCCGGGCAGAAGCGCGCCGGGCGCGCCGCCTGGAACCTCTTATTCTATTCGCTCTGGCACCGTCGCCATATCGAGCGCATCCCGCTTCCGCCCGACACCGCGACAGCACTCGCGGAAACCGGCTGACGCTAATAGTCTGAAAGGGAATTACCGGGAGGCAGCACGCAGTGAGCCTTCCAACAGCTGCAGGACGGGAGCCGACGTCGTCAACGTCGCTGGACGAGCTTCCAGAACGGATGCCTACTCTCGCTAATAGTCCTTTACAAATACGTATGCACGCTAACGTAGAAAAAGACGCAAATCGATCGTTTTCTTGACCGAAAGCCAGACCCATTTTGGACGCGGGGTTCAAGCACATCTGTGGTAAAGAAGTGTCAATCGACACCTCCCCCCAAGGTGGCCCAATTCATGCGCCCAATCGAGATCGGCGTTTTGCTCAACGATGCTGGAAATTACGTAGAGCCAGAGTTGCTCAGTGCCGCTGCTGAGGTGGGCGACGCTGACCCAGACCTAATTAACTACGCCATTCGACAATGCGGGTTCGTTTTCATTCGCCGCGTCCGGCGGACGATCATTGTCGAGCTCGACCCGGTAAGGGTTCTCCCGCTGGCAGCTCTAAAGGCGTTCTACACAGTAAAAGAAGAAGCGACGGCCGAAGGCGTGGTATTATCCTGTCCAGGAAACTCTTGGAGGCGACCAGTTTATGAGCTGTTGTCTCCGCGAGAAGCGGCGCTGGCGAGAATTCATGAGGTTGCTCGCGCTGCGGGCAAGCGGGCTGCCATTGCACTGGAAGGGCGGTCTAACACATCGCTTAGGAAAGACAAGCCTCTTATAGTCTCCGAGTGCCCGATGTCGGCACAGAAGGCCACCTTTCAAGAATCGGTGTTCGTAGGCGAGATGGTGCATACTGCCGCTTTCGAAAACCAGTTTCGCGAATAAACGATATTCCTTGATCACTGGTCACGACGGGCAAGGTCGCCACGCATGCTAAACAGTGAAGAAAAATTCATCGATTTCGCGGAGGCCACCTTCCGGAACGTGGTGGACCAAGCTGAATTCGCGCGCCCAAGATCATCTCTTTTGGCCTCGCTGGTGTATCGGCCTGCCCTGTTTCGCCGAAACGAGATACGCTGGATCGCGGCATATGCTTGGCGATCACGTGCGCGGGTGCGCGGTCTCAGGATATTAAAGCAAGAGAAAGAGGCGCTTGATCCCGTGCTAATTGCAGACGCCGCCCAATCCATTGCGACGCTGGTCCGGGAAATATTTGGCAACAAACCTGTGGATGCAATCACTTGCATCCCTTGTGGCCACTCGCGGCGAGCCGACTGTTTTGGCAAGCAACTCGCGCAGTCGGTCGCGAGCGCGATTGATCTACCGTTTCTACAGATATTCGCGGACAGACCCTGCCCGGGATCCAGCCACCCCAGGCAATGCACTACTACCCCTCAGCTGCGGCAAGTCGCAGATCCTCCAAGATCGGTGATGATAATCGACGACGTTGCGACATCCGGCTGGCATCTGGAAGAAGCCGCTCTGATGCTGCGGCGATCGGGTGTGGCGGCATCGTCAATCGTTTGGATCTCAGGTGCCAGCGGTGGGCTTCCGATCGGGTCCCGCGACGGTGAGTCGACACCGGAACAAAGACCCACCTCCCTCGACGGCTCCGCGTCGCGACGCCCTTTTACGGCCAGTGAATTAACCTGGTAGGTGCAAGTTGTCGGCCGAGAACGGAAGATTTCCAATGCAGTCTCCTCGGATTGGCAGGGAACGGCAGCAGCGTTTTCTGGCAGCCTTGGCTGCCACCGGGAGCGAAGAGACTGCTGCCAACGAGGCGGGTGTCGACCGAGCGCGGCTGTTTGACTTGCGCGAAAATGACCGAGAATTCAGTATTCAATGGGATAAGGCGAATAGATCGTTTGGTGAGAAATTAGAACAAGAAGTGCGGCGAAGGGCGATAATAGGCGTCCGCGAACCGTTAGTCAGTGATGGCAAAGTCGTCCGAGACGACGAAGGCCGACCTATTGCGGTCCCGCGCTTTTCCGACGGCCTGTTGCTGGCGCTTCTAAAGGCACGTTGTCCAGAGTCGTTCAACGAACCGGCGGCGGACGTAACAAAGGTTTACCCGTTGTGGATTCGCTGGGTCGCTATTTTGTTTTTGGGCGCGGTCCTCGTCTGGATCATCGGAGACCTCGCTATTCGTGCTTCTGCCCTGCATTAGACTAGGCGCTCGCTTTTCCGAGGCTTGCGCAAATAGCCTGGTGCTGGCCGAACCGCGGCAATAGCGGTTTATGATCGTCATTCAGCGCGCCAAAAGTTCGCGCACGGCGGCGTCGAGGAATTTGGCGTCGGCTGGGTTTTGCGCGGGGTTGCCGGCTCGGTGGCCCCAGATCGACGGGATCGGCCGCAATTCGGCGCGCGGCATGCGCGCGACCTCGCGGCGGTTGTCCTCGACCGTGAAATAAAGGTCGGTCTCGCACGGCATTACCAATGCGTCGGCGGCGATGGCGCCGAGCGCCCGACGGAGATCGCCGGCGTAGAGCTCGTTGGCGCTGATGTCGGCGTGCTGCCAGGTCCACAGCATCGCCAACAGGTCATTGGCGTCGCGGCGGCGAAAGTTGGCCTCCCAACTGCCGACCAGAAAATCCTCGAGCGACGAAAAGCCGAGCTTGCGCCACTCCTCTTCGCGGTAGAAGGCCTGGCTCAGCCCCCAGCCGGCATAGACCCGTCCCATCGCCTGAAAGCCGCGGACGGGCGGGGTCGCAAACCAGCCGTCCTGCCAGGCGGGATCGGCGGTTAGTGCCGCCTTGACCCCTTCGAGAAACACCAAATTGTGCGGCGAGGTCTTGGCCGAGCCGCAGATCGCGGCAATGCGCTCGACCCGGTCGGGGAACAACGCACCCCAGTGAAACGCCTGCTGCGCCCCCATTGAAAAGCCGTAGACGAGCTTGACCCGTTCGATGCCGAAGACCTTGTGCAACAACCGCTGCTGCACCCGGACATTGTCGGTCATCGTGAAATGCGGCCACCGCGCGCGGTCGAAAGGCGGCGGGGTGTTGCTCGGCGACGACGACAGCCCGTTGCCGAACTTGTTCATGATCACGATAAAATATTTGGTCGGGTCGAGCGCCTTGCCGGGCGCGATCGCCCATTCGAGGTCGTTATGCTGCGCGCCGTAGGAGGTCGGGTAGACGATGGCGTTCGCCTTTGCCGCGTCGAGCGTGCCGTAGGTCTTGTAGGCGAGGCGCGCCCGGCGATAGGTGAGCCCCGATTGCAAGACGACATCGCCCGCTTCGAAGATTTCGTAATCCGGCATCGCTGGTTCGCCCTATGGGTCGGTCGGCCGTTATGACGGGGCTTGGTCGTCGTAGCGCATGAGCCAGCGTTTGGGCCCGATGACCTGCATCAAAAACTTTGTGCCGGGGCGCGCGGCACTGAGGCTGCCGATGTGCGACGAGCCGCCGTCATAGGTGACGATCCAGCCGTAGTCGGGTGACGGGCAAGCCAGGTGCAGGGTCGCGATCCCGCCGCCGGGCCGGCGCTGCAATATTCTGATCCCGCCGCCGGACAATAGCTGCCCGATCTCGTCGACGCCGGTGCCGTCATCCGCGATGTTCACGTGAAAGCGGTCGAAGCGGCCGTAGTCGACTCCGGCCTCGGCAAGGTAAAGCTGTGGATAGGCGTAGCCGTGGTTTTCCACAAACGGCGCGATTGAGCCGCCGCCCGCGACATGGGGCGCGCGTCCGGCCTCCGCGATGATCTGCAACAAGCGCTCGCGGGGCAGCAGGAATTGCCGCTTGACGCGATCGGCCTCAGCGTCGGTCAAATGCGGCTGTGCGAGCAGGCGGCGGATATCGCCGGGCACGCCGGCAAGGTCCAGCGGCGATACACGGGAGCCGTATGGCGCCAGACTCGCGTTGACCTCGCGGAGGGTGCCGACCGGCGGGCGGCGGTCGGCGAACTCCAGAAAAACGCCGCCGGTCGTCATCGCCCCTGCTCACCTCTCACTCGAAGGTGATCTTGCCTGCGCCGTTGACCTGGGTGCTGCGCGCCTTGGGGTTGCCGTAGACCGAGATCGAAGCCGCGCCGGAAATCTCGGCGACGACCTGCTGCTGCGCGTCGATCGCCGCATTGCCCGAACCCTCGACCGTGACATTGGCGGAATCGGCGGTCAGCTGCCGCGCCGAGAGGTGGTTTGCCCCAGCCATCCGCGCGGTCAACGCCGAGACCGTGCCGGTCAGCACGGCGTGGTTGGAGCCATTCAGCGAAATCGACAGCGGCCCGCCGGCAAGCCCCTCGCCGTCGATCTGGTTGCTGCCGGAGGCGGAGATTTCGCTGACGTTGGGCGAGCTGAGGGTGACCTTGATCCGGCCGTCGAGCGAATATGATCGGTCGGTATAGATGTCGAGGCGTCCATTCGCCACATCGGTCTTGATGATCGGCAACAGGTTCTTGTCGGCCTCGATCGTCAGGCCGGGCGGCCCGGACTTGACCGTCAGCGCAAAAGCGCCATCCACGTTGACCGCCGTAACCGGGCCGACCGGACGCGTTTCCGATGCCGGGTGCCCGTCACCGACAACCCGCCCGCCGGTGGTCGACAGATCGACCGACACGGTCTGACCGCTGACCGTGACGCTGGCGCCCTCGTGATTGACGCTGACATTGTTTTGCTGGATCACGCTGGTCTGCGACCAGGCGGCGCTGAACGCCAGTGAAGCCGTCACAATCACGATCGCCGCACCCGCCGCATTCCTCATCCGACCCCGACGCCTCGATCACCCGGACCGCTGCCGGGGATATCACGACCCCCGGCCGGGAACAACGCTTGGAAGCCAAAACCGCATGCAGAGCCGGGGCATTTGCCTGGCGGCGACCCTGCGACGCGAGGGGGAACCGCGCCGCCGGCCCCCCGTTGAAGGGATATGTTCCAAATTCGGAGGACCGTGCGATGGATCGCAAGCGCACCCTGACGGCGATCGTCACCGTCGCGTTGATGTCGGCATCGGGGCTGATCGCGCCGGCAATGGCCCAGACGAAGCCGGCCGCGCCGCCGGCCGCGACCGGCTCGACGGCGCCGGCCCGGGTCGTGCTTAATAAAGGAGACCGGGATTTTATCGGCAACGCCGCGCATGGCGGCCTCGCCGAGATCGATCTCAGCAAGCTCGCCCAGAAATCGGCCAACCCCGATGTCCGGCGCTTTGCCGACCGGATGATTGCCGATCATACAAAAATTGGCGAGCGGCTGGCGACGATTGCGCAAGCCGATGGCGTTGATGCGCCGCAAACGCTCGATATCGAACATCAAAAGCTCCGCGAAAAACTCGCGAACGAGCACGACGGAACTTTCGATCGCGAATACGCTCACGCGATGGTGGTCGATCACGACCAGGCGATAAAGCTGTTCCAACAGGAGGAGGAACGACCGGGGCATGACGTGCAACTTACGCGGTTCGCCCGGAGCACGCTCCCGACCCTGCAGGAGCATCGTCGAATGGCGGTAGCCCTCGCCGACAAATTGGCCGCAACCGCGGCGAGATAGCGCGTCACGACCGAGGAAACTCTCCTGTCGCTGGATTGTTGAACGAGAGGTTCACCGCCGAGCATCGGCGACGGAGGGTCCCTTATGCCGGCAAATTTTGTCATCGGCCTGTTTCCGTCGAGCGGCATCGCGCTCGACGCCTACCATCGGCTGCATACCGAAGGCTTCCCGCACAACCGCCTCGCGCACCGCGTTCTAAAGGAAATCGGGCCGGTTCCCCCGACGGTTCAGCCCGAACTCGAAGCGCTCGCAGTGGACCCGTTGGTGTGGGGCGACGTGCGGCATAGCTTTGCGCGGTACATCCAGAATGGCGAGACCGCGGTTTTGGTGCAGGCCGAGGACGCCGCCGAGGCCCAGGCGGCGGCCGACATCCTGGCACTTTACGAGCCGCTCGCGGTTGAAACCACGCCGATCCGCGAGGCAGGCGCCGCCCCTCGCTGGCCGCCCGATTAGGGCGGCTGCCGTGGCAATCGAGGGGCGCCGTTGCCGGGAAGAACCTCGGGCGTCGCGGCTGATGGTCGCCGCAGGTCCCGGAAAACGGCGTCAGGCGGTGTGGGCCAGATCCTTCGGCAGCAATTCGGCGCGATAGGTCGGGCGCAGGATGTCGAGCTTCATCGGCACCGGCGTGCCCAGCCACAGCGCATTCTTGCTGTGGTCGTCGTACGAGCTTTCGGTCAGCGGATGGACTAATACATCGAGCCCTTCGCGGTTGAGCATCAGCCACGGCACGACGTTTTGAAACTCCTCGTTCTTGAAGATCACGTTAAACTGCGAGATTGGGTGCGGGCCGCGCGG
>DATMKU010000439.1:0-10225 GCA_035570935.1 Allostellaceae bacterium | reverse complement strand
TGGCCGACAGCGTACGCCCGTTCTCGCCGGAACGCTTTGCATCATCGCCGGCGCCGCTCGGTCCCGCGCTTACCGCCGGCCCCGCTCTTGCCAGAGCGGCCGAATGATCCGTCTGCGGGTCAACGGCGTCGAGGGCGACGTGGCGGCCGCGACCTTGGCCGAACTGCTCCTCGCCCGCGGCATCGATCCAACGGCGCGATTCCTCGCCGTCGCCGTCAACGGGGCGGTCGTGCGCCGCGCGGAATGGCTGGCGCGCCCGTTGTCGCCGGGCGATGATGTCGAAATCGTTCGCCCGCTGTCCGGGGGCTGAGGCCTGACTACTGGGAATAAAGCGATGACCGACCCGTTGACGATCGCCGGCACGCCGCTGTCCTCGCGGCTTTTTGTCGGCACCGCCGGCTATCCGAACCAGCAGGTATTGCTCGACTGCCTTGAGCTCAGCGGCGCCGAAATGGTGACGGTGTCGATCCGGCGCATCAGCCTCGACGGCTATGCCGAGAGCCTGGTCGACCTGCTCGGCGGCCGCTATCGGCTGCTGCCGAATACCGCCGGCTGCGTCACCGCCCGCGACGCGATCCTGACCGCCGAATTGGCGCGCGAGGCGCTCGAAACCGACTGGGTCAAGCTCGAGCTGATCGGCGACCGCGAGACGCTCTACCCCGATGTCGAGCAGCTCGTCCATGCCGCCGGCGAGTTGGTGCGCGGCGGGTTCACCGTGCTCCCTTATTGCAACGAGGACCCGGTCGCCTGCCAAAAGCTCGCCGATGTCGGCTGCGCCGCGGTCATGCCCTTGGGCTCGCTGATCGGCTCGGGTGGGGGGATCGCCAATCCCGCCGCGATCGAGCTGATTTGCGCCCGCAGCCCGGTCCCGGTCGTGCTCGACGCCGGCATCGGCACCGCTTCGGACGCGGCACTCGCGATGGAGCTTGGCTGCGACGCGGTCTTGGTCAATACCGCGATCGCCAAATCCCACGACCCGCGGCGGATGGCGGCGGCAATGCGCGCCGGCGTCGAAGGCGGGCGCCTCGCCCGTCTCGCCGGGCGCATCCCCAAGCGCAGCTTCGCCGAGCCGTCGAGCCCGCAACTCGGCCTCGTCGGCACCTGAGGCTTGGGTCGGGCGTCGCGCTCGACCGAGCCCGCCCGACATTGCCATGCCGCCTGGACGGGTGGCTCAGCGGTTTAAGGCACCGGTCTAGAAAACCCCACTTGGCCGATCCGGCGGGTGCCTCCCGATGCCGCCGGGCGGCGCCTAGGGATTGATTTTGTCCGTTTTTGCGGCTCGCGCCGTGTCATCGGGTTCCGTCGCGAGCCGCATCGTCCGGTGGCAATCTCGGTGGGATTCGCCCGCTTATACAGGGGCCGCGGCGGGGGATGCCCGCGACTTCGCGTCGTTGGGCCCGGGGCCGAGCCGCTGTCGGCGTTCTCAGTGCATGTCGTTGTCGTCGCGGTGATCGGGTGCCTGCGGGGCTTGTGCCGGCGTGGTTCCGGTCGGGGCACATCCGACCAGCGTCAGCAAGATCAAAAGCGCAGTGAGCGCGCGGCGTCGGTCAGGAACCACCATATCGACGCCATCATGACTCTCGATCTTGCCGATGACGAGGCTCGCGCCCTCGTCCCGCTGCTACGCCGCGCGATCGATACCGGCCGGTCGCTATCGGAATAGCGGCCAGCAGACGATGCCGGCGGCGAAAATAATCGCGAATGCCCAGAAGAACTTCTTTTTCATCGTCGGCCAGTTTTCCAAAAAGGGGACCGAGTGGAGCCGCAGCGGTTCCACCCGGCCAATTCCCCCGAGCCCATGATTGGGGGGAGACGGTCTCGGGGATTCTTGTTGATACCCCCGGCGGCGCACCTCCGATAGGCTCGGAAACTACTCATACCGCCAAACCGCCGTAGAGGTGTTCGCGGCGGCAAGGACGGCTGCTATGTCCAGCCGATCATGATTCTCGATCTATCGGACGATGAGGCCGCTGCGTTGGGGCGGCATCTCCGGCACGCGCTCGATTTCGACCCCTGCCCACCCGCTCCACGCCTGACGCCGCTCAAGGCGATCTTGGCGAAGCAACCCGGAGGAAGGCTCGCCCTCGCGGTTCTGTGAGCGCAAAAGAAAGAGGCCGGGGCGGTGCGAGGACCCCGGCCCGTTCCGCGGGTTGGCAGAGCCCGCATTTGGGAGACTTTGCCGCAAGGCCAACCCGCCCGGCGCCGGAAAGTTCCCGCCGCGACCGGGATGGCTCAGCCCCCGGCGGCGAGGATGGCCGCAGCGTCATCGCGTGAGCGGCCGCCATCAGCGAGTCGGCGGCGCGCCCCGGCGAGATAGTGCGTCCGGCGCTCCCGAGCCATCCGGTGCATGCGCTCGGCGAGCTTCGCGATAAGGCGCGTCGAGACGCTAATCTCATCGCCACGTTCGGTTTTAATTGTCGGCATATTACCTCTCAGCCGGCGCCTCGGTTACGGGTCGCCGACGATCACCTTCGGAATTTACGGGCATGAGTTCAAGGACACGGACGCGAAAGCCGCCGAGTTGATCGAAGCCGCGTTCGGGTCGGCGATAACGGAATGAGAACGCGCCGGACCGAATCGGGCACAGTCCGCTGGCAATCCGGTGGCGGTCGGCCCTTTCCAGGCTGTTCAGAATTTGCTAAGTCATTGATGAAACATCTGGGATGGGTGGCCGAGCGGTTTAAGGCACCGGTCTTGAAAACCGGCGTGGGCGCAAGCTTACCGTGGGTTCGAATCCCACCCCATCCGTTCCCACCCACTTGCGGGCCCTCGCGGACCGAAATCATCATAAAATAACGGCTTGGAAGGTAAGCGCGGCCAGCCTTCGCAACTGTACCACGAATTAGCGTGGGATAAGACGGGAGTTGGGGCACGCGATGGACGATCTGTACTGGCTGATCGAGCTGGTCGCGACGCCCCAACGCGAAGCGGAGATTCCAAATGAGGACGAAAAAAACCGAAACGCGCGAGGCTCGGCAACAACCACGCGGTCAACCGCGTCGGCGGCCCGTGGGCGCCCTCGAAGCGCCAGGAATGCACCTCGGCGAGGCGATCGATGACGTCGGCGGCATCCCCGAGCCGCGCTGACGATGATCGCCGATGCGATCGCGGGGCCCGCGCAAGCGGTCAAGCGCCCGTCGCGCGCAGCCAAGACATAGCAACCGATGTCACGCCCCAACGGCGACGGGTGGGGCTTTCTTTCAGCGGCGCGGTCCCGGCGCCGGCAAGCCGTGCTGGCGGATTAAATCGTCCAGCATCCAATCGGGATAGGTGCCATCGCCGTCGGGCGGCGGAACTTGGAAGTGCCGACCATTGGGACCAAGCCAGAACGAACCAAGGTCGTCTTCCTCGGCGACGCGATGGCATCCGCGCCGTTCCAGCTCCAGCCAGAAATCCGCCCGGCTGAAACGTCGCATCGCCATGAGTTGTTCAGGCCGCGTGCGCGACGAAGCTGCGCGAGGTGATTTCCGGTACCAACGGTTGGTCAGGATGATGCGCGGACCGCAAAAGCTCGGAGTAGGTCAGAGCCGGCTCGACGCGGCACTTCATGCCTTCGTTCAGGCAGATCAGCTTTTGCAGCGAAGGGGCAACCGCATCGTAGGCGCGTTGCGGGTCTTGGTTCGCCACATAGAGGCCGTACACGTCCTCGGACGTGTACACATGCAGCCCGTCGATGAACCGATAGGTGACCCGAATTGCTGTGGTCTGCGGCATCGCTTGACTATCTCCGCCCGGCCCCTGATCCCGCGAACAGGGACGCTGCCTGTCCGTTCCGCGGGCGAAGGTAGAGCGGCCAGGCGACTCCGTCAATTCGTCAACTTGCAAGATTGCAACATAGCCCAAGCGCTGCCCATGGATCTTCCGCTCGGCAATGGCGCAGGCCGTCCACACAATGACCGCCTGGTGAGCGGAAAGACGTTCCAGGCATCGGGGATACCCTCGGCGGCTTTCGGTGCTCCTCGCATCGCTATTCGGCGAGCCAAGCCGTTCACCCGGAACGAACGGCTTTTTCGCCACAATCCCGCTGTACATAAATCGACGGTGGAGCAGGGACGTGTTGACCTTCACGCGCTGCCCTGACGCGGTGGTGGCGGATTGAACGCGGTGTGATGGAGCGCCAGCCAATATCATGACGGCCGTCCGTTGATGGGCGAAGGCGGCAATTCCCGTTATTTCCCGGTTCGGTGAAAACAACTCCCGGTTAGCGCTGAGAAATTCCCGGTTCTTGCCCTCGGCTAATTCCTCCAGATTGTTGATATAATGCATTATTTTGGTTTATGGGGTGCTGCGGCGCCGGAAAATTCCCGGTTTTTTCCCGGTTGTACGGGAATTTGGCTCCCCGGCCGCGCTCACGGTTTGGCCCCGGTCCAGGTCGGACGGGCGTTGTAGAGCGAGACCGTCGAGAGGCCCATCTTGGCGCTCGCGTCCTTGATCTGCCGGCTGTAGGCGACATAGACGAGGGCGTCGGTCTTCTGGTCGTAGATCCGGCGCACCGCGATCGACTTGAAGAACAGGCTCATCCGTTGCGAGAAGATCTCCTCGCCCTTCTGCCCGAGCGCGATCTTGCCGACTGTAATCGGCCCGGTCTGGGCGCAGGAAATGGCGCTGTTCGACGGGTTCTCGAACCAGTTCCCCTTGGTCAGCCGGTCGATGACGCCGCGGTCGAAATGGACGACGTGGCAGGTGACGCCGGCCACGCCCGGGTCGGCAAAGGCTTCGACGACCAGGCCGTTGCCGGTCCAGTCGTTGGCAAAGCTGCCGACGACGTCGGCGCGCGCGCCACCGCAGAGGAGGCTCAGCAAGATCGCGGGCAACAAGAAACGGGTCATCGGGTCATCCTCGCGCAGGGGCAAAGGGCAGCGGCAGCGTCGGCGAGGATATAGGCGAGGGTTGCCCAAACTTCTCCCGGCAACAGCCGGCGATGCGCCGCTCGGCCGGCAACGATGGCAACCGGCCGGTGTTAGACAGAGGCATGTCCGAGCGCGCCGCGATCATCGAAACCGACATCCCGGCGCGGCTCGACCGGTTGCCGTGGACCGGTTTTCACACCCTTGTCGTCGCCGCCCTCGGCATCACCTGGATTCTCGACGGGCTCGAGGTGACCCTCGCCGGCTCGGTCGCCGGCGCGTTGCAGGAAAGCCCGGTGCTGCGTTTCTCGGCCGCCGAGGTCGGCGCCGTCGGCAGCGCCTATCTTGTCGGCGCGGTTTTCGGCGCGCTGCTGTTCGGCTATCTGACCGACCGGTTCGGCCGCCGCAAATTGTTTTTCGTGACCCTCGGGCTTTACTTGACCGCGACGGCGGCGACCGCGTTCTCGTGGGATTTCGCGAGCTTTGCGCTGTTCCGGTTGCTGACCGGGGCGGGCATCGGCGGCGAGTATTCGGCGATCAACTCGGCGATCCAGGAACTGGTGCCGGCGCGGTTTCGCGGGCGCACCGATCTCGCGATCAACGGCAGCTTTTGGCTCGGTGCCGCCCTCGGCGCGTTCGGCGCCGTGACCTTTTTGCAGCCGGGCCGGCTGCCGCCCGATCTCGGCTGGCGGGTCGCTTTCGGGATCGGCGCCGCCCTCGGCCTCGGCGTGCTGCTGCTGCGCCGCCACATTCCGGAAAGCCCGCGCTGGCTGATGCTGCACGACCGCCTGCCCGAAGCCGAACGGGTGATCGGCGCGATCGAGCGCCGGGTCGGCGAGCGCGCCCCGGCATCGGGCGAGCCGCCAGCCAAACCGATGCGCCTTCGGGTGTCGTCGCGCACCCCGGTGGTACGGATGGCGCTGGCGATCCTGCGCGACTATCCGCAGCGCGCGGTTCTAGGCGTCGTGCTGATGTCGGCGCAGGCGTTTTTCTACAACGCGATCTTCTTTTCCTATGCCCTGGTCCTGACCCGGTTCTACGGCGTCGCAGCGGCGTCGGTCGGCTGGTACATCCTGCCGTTTGCGCTTGGCAACTTCCTCGGTCCGCTGACGCTCGGCCCGCTGTTCGACATCGTCGGCCGCAAGCCGATGATCGGCGCCACCTACGCGCTTTCGGGCGTCCTGCTGGCGGTCGTCGGCTGGCTGTTCCGCGAGAACCTGCTCGACGCGGCCCAGCTGACTCTGTGCTGGACCGGGATCTTCTTTTTTGCCTCGGCGGCCGCGAGTTCCGCTTATCTGACGGTCAGCGAAAGCTTTCCGCTGGAGGCCCGCGCCCTCGCCATCGCGCTTTTTTACGCGCTCGGCACCGGGCTCGGCGGTGCGGTGTCGCCATGGCTCTTTGGCATCCTGGTCGGTTCGGGCGAGCGCGGCGCGGTCTTCGCCGGCTATCTCCTCGGCGCCGGCTTGATGATCGGTGCCGCGTTGACCGAATTCGCGATCGGCGTCAAGGCCGAACGCCAGTCTTTGGAAAGCGTCGCCCGCCCGCTGTCGGCCCTCGCGGATTAGGCGTTCGCGAACAAGGGCGCGACCTCGGCCGTGAACCGAGCCATCTCGTCCTTGACCTGGGGATGCGGCTTCAGCCCGACACTCCGGCCCGATTCGCCCAGCCGAGCCTCTCCGGACCCGCGATACACCGCCATCCGCCGCGGGATGCAGTTTCGAGTTGTAAGATGGGCGCGGGTTCCGGGGGTTGGAGGAATGGCCGAGACCGCACTCTATCCGACCGTGAAGCGGTTTCTTGAAGCGGCCGGCTTTGCGGTCAAAGGCGAGGTCTGCGGCTGCGATATCGTCGCGGTGCGCGAGGGCGAGCCGCCGCTGCTCGCGATTGTCGAAATGAAGCGCGGCTTCAATCTCGATCTTCTGTTGCAGGCGGTCGACCGGATGCGCCCGGCGGACGAGGTGTGGCTCGCCGTGCCGGCGACCCTGCGCGGCCGCGATCGCGATCCGCGTGTGCGCCGGCTATGCCGTCTGATCGGTTTGGGATTATTGGCGGTCGATGCCGCGCGCGGCCGGGTCGAGGTGCTGGCCGAAGCCGGCCCCTACAAACCGCGGCGGGATCGGCGCCGGCGCACGAGGCTGCTTGGCGAGCACGTCCGCCGGCATGGCGACCCGTCACCCGGCGGCTCGACCCGTCAGCCGGTGATGACCGCCTATCGCCAGCGGGCACTCGCCTGCGCCGCTGAGCTGTGCGCCGGCCCCGGCCGCCCGCGCGACCTGCGGCATGCCGTCCCCGACGCCGGCCGCATCCTGCGGCGCAACGTCTACGGCTGGTTCGAGCGCACCGCTCCCGGCCGTTATCGCCTCACCCCGGTCGGCGAGGCCGCCTTGCGGCGCTGGCCCGCCAGCCTTCCGGAGACACCGACCCTTACGCAATGACAAAAAAGCTTGCGCTTCTCGGGGCTGTCACACGCATGCCCTACCGGAACATCCGTCCCTCCGGGGGGAGGCCGAGGAGCATCTGCCCGACGGTCTCGAAATGCACCGGGCGGCCCTGGCCTTGCTGGCTGCCCGCGTGGATGTCGCGGAAGCGCCGCTCGAACGGGTTCTCGTTAAAGATCGCGGTCGCGCCGGCGGCGCTGTAGACCTGGGCGACGACCTCGCGCGACTGCTGGATCGCCCAGGTCGAGGCGAGGCGCAACCGGGGGTGCTGGTCGGGGCGGAAATCGCCCGTCTGCTCGGCCGCGTCCCACATCTCCTCGAGCGTTTGATGAATAAAGGCGCGGCACGAGCGCAGCCGGGCGTCGCATTGTGCGACCTGCGACTGGATCACGTTGTTGTTGCGCAACGGGTTGCGCGCGCCGCGCGGAATCTTGTCGCGGGCCAATTCGATAAATGATTCGAGCGCGCCACGGGCGATGCCGAGGGACACGTTCGAAAAGCCCATCGCATAGACCATGCCGCTGGTGAATTTGTAGAGCAGGCCCACTTCGCGCCGCTCGGCGGCGTTGTCGCGCGAGCAGGTGTATGGCTCGGGCACGAACAGATCCTCGACGGCGTAGCTGTCGCTGCCGGTGCCGCGCAGCCCGATGACCTGCCAATTGTCGATGATCTCGGCACTTGACTTTGGGAACAGCGCGGTGCGGACAACAGGCCGGCCGTTTGGATTCATGCGCGGCGTGCCGTCCTTATCGAAGATCGGCACATGCGCGCCGAGCCAGGTCGCATGCCGGCTGCCGGTGGCAAAACCCCAGCGCCCGGTGACGCGGATGCCGCCTGCGCCCGCGACGCCGCGGCCGGCATTAGGCAGATCCGGCCCCCAGGCAAGGATGCCGCGTGGGCAGCCGAAGATCTCGCGGGCGATCGCCGGGTCGAGATAGGGGGCCGACATCGAGCAGCCCGAATTCTGGCCCAGGGACCACGCGGTGCTGGGTTCGGCCTTGGCGATCTCTTCGAGTACTTGGACATAGGTCAGCGGGTGCAATTCCGCGCCGCCCAGCGAACGCGGCAGCAGCAACTTGAAAAAGCCGCCCTCGATCAGCGCCTCGACGACTCGTGGCGGCAGTTGGCGATGTTCCTCGATCTCGTCGGCGGCGTCTTCGAGCAGCGGCGCCAGAACGCGCGCGCGTTCGATGTAATCGGCGCCGCGCTTGCCGGCGCGGGCGAGATCGAGGTCGGTCGACGCCATTTTCTTCTCCTTGTCCCGCTGAGCCCATGCCGCTGCCCGGCGCGCTTCGATCCGATAGGATAGCATCGCGCGCTTGCCGGCTGCGACGATTTCCGCGCAATCCACCCTCGCGCTCGGCGCGAATGGGTGTGCGGCTAGAGCGAGTGGGCGCCAGCAGTCCGGTAGACGGCACCGGCGTACCGTAATGATTCAAAAAGGAAACTTCGATCAATCGGCCAGATAAAGGGACCAGGCGGCGCTGGAGAATGGTTCTGGTAGTGATTCCGCAAGGAGTTCCAGAAGGATTTCGCGTTTCCGGGCTGGAGATAATCCAGCCAGCCCGCGGCGGACTTCTGAGATACGCGATGAGCCTAGCTGTTTTAAGCGTGTCAAGAAGCCTCGCCGTAAGTGCCGAGGAATATCCTGCACCTGGCCGTCTTCTGACGCAAATTCAGATACAAGGATACGGATCGAGAGCCAGTCGTGATTTTTATCATACTTGCGGTTAACAGCGTCGCAAAGCTCCTCATCGCTCACGTCGCGAGTAGCAATTTCGATGGAGCAGGGGTGGTTAGATATTACCAAGTGCACGGCTTTTCCTCATAGCATCGGCATCGATTGCGTCGATGTTAGCACAAATCAAGAACGCCTTCAACCTCACATTCGCCTGCGGGCGAGGGGTCAGAGGCGCGATGGCTCGCGGGTTAGTACCCGTCTTTCAGCAAATTAAAGATTGAGGTAGCGTGTCAGGATTGACAGAATTTCGACGATTTTATGCGCCGTTGCGTGGCCTAGGTCATCCCCGACCGCCGAGCTGAAATGCAACAAAAACGGCGCCGATATGCATCCGTATAGGCACGCCCAAAGCGCTTTGGGCGATTTAGCGAGCGCCTCGGGAGAGCTTATCGCAGCCCGCAGCTGTTCTGCAATCACCGCGGCTTCCACCAAGGCCGGGTCCTCGATATGGCGGCGGCGCAGCTCGCGTAACGCCGCCTCGATGGCATCAAGCCATTCGAGTTGGATGTGGACATCCGCCCGGATCGCCGTCAGTTCCTCGGAGGGAATCCGATCGCTGGCGCGGATTGTGCCCTCGAATCCTGTGGAGATTCCCATATCGGCCACAACCCGATACGGCGCTAGGACGCCACCTTGGTCCGGGCTTGCCGCTGCCATCCTGCTCTCCCGACAGACCTCGCCAATGAAGCTAGCGATTACGGCGGCCGACGGCAATCTCGAATCGGGACGAAATTTTGACGCGTAGTGCGGCTGGGGCTTGTGAATGCGGGCTGCGCGATTAGCCCGAGCCGGTGAGCGGACGCCACCAGCGCCGGGTCAACAGCATCGCCAACAGCCCCGCGATCCCGGTCGCGGCGACGGCCCAGGAGGCGCCGACCAACCCGGCGAGCAGACCGATCTGAATAAAGCCGACCATGCCGACACCGATGCACACCGACAATACGCCGTAGACGCGGCTGCGCATCTCGGCTGGCGCCGCCAGATAGACGAGGGTCGCCTGCATGATGCTAAAGCAGGCATTGGCGACACCCGTAACCAGCAATACCGATCCGGCGAGCAGCGGATACGATGCCAGCGCAAAGAGCGGCACCAGCACCAGATAGGCGAAAACGCCGCCGACATAAACCCGCGAGAACCAGGGCTGCCTGATAAAAAACGCGATCGCGACGGCGCCGCAAAACGCCCCGACCCCGGTCATG
>DATMKU010000438.1:0-3269 GCA_035570935.1 Allostellaceae bacterium | reverse complement strand
GTTGTCGTCCATCGCGTAGCGCTGCGCGTAGTTCCACAACGCGGTGACGGTATTGCCGTCGAAATACGCCATCACCGTCGATCCGTCGATCCTGCAGCCGACGCCGATATTGCCGGTCGCCTGGACGAACTTGTCCATCAGCCCGCCATCGACCGCCTTTTGCTCGTCGGTGTAATCGTGGTCCATGTCGCAGGTGTAGGCCTCGGAGCGATCGAGACGGTAGGGCGGTCTGAGGTTGGGGTTATTCGTCAACAGCCCGGCCGCGAGCAGGGTGTTGGCCGAGGGCGTGTCGTCGCGGGCGACAAAACCCGGTTCGCCGGATGGGTTGGCGGCGTACGGATAGGTGCCGAAATAATGATCGAAGCTGACATTCTCTTCGAAGATGACGATGACGTGCTTGATGGGGGTCGCGGCCGATGCTGAGCCGGCGTGGCCCGGCGCCGACCCAAGCGTTGTCAAGATCGTGCTTGCGGTAAGAGCCGCGAATTTTGTTTTCCAAGTCCGCGAAGGTTTGGCTGACATGAGGTTCTGCTCGCGAAGGTGATCGGATTGCGGCGACCGCGACAAGCCGACAGGTGCCCACCGTGTCGGCTCGGACAGCAGCGTGCGCCCCCGCCGCCGAGAACGGGGTTCGGCGTGGCGCGTTAAGGTTGAGGATAACTACGCGAGGTTACAGTTTTTTGCCCGAATTGTGTCGGTTTTAAGTCACCCTTTGGAGCAGCAAACCGTCATCAAACTGTCAAACCAGGCGATTAAATCTGACGCCGACGACGGTCGGCGCGCAGGCGTCCCTCCATCGGAAGGCTCGATCAACGGGGGGTGAATGCCCGGATCAGCGCGACGCCCGCGGCGCGGTCCCGATGCCTGGATATTGCCGAGGGCGATCGGAAAGGTCGCTGCGGCATTGCGGCTGTGGCGGCTGTCGAGCGTCATTGCGGCCGGCCTCGGCGGCGGTCTCGCCTTGTCCGCGGCAGTATGTGCCGCGCCCAGCGTTTCGCCGGCTCCCGGCGACAACCTCTCAGAGGCCGCCGAGCATTACCGGCCGATTATGGTTCGAGACATCGACCGGTCGTTGGCGGGCGCCCGTTTGTTGCGTGCCCGCCTTGCTGCCGGCGACGTCCCGGGAGCGCAGAAGGCGTGGATCGACTCGCGCGTCGGCTGGGAGCGCTCGGAGGTCTTCACCAGCGGTTTTGTCCCCGACCTCGATCGGGAGATCGACGCTTGGCCCAATGCGCTCCTGGGGTTTCATGCAATCGAGGCAAAATTGTTCGGCGCCAAACGGACCGATCTGAAGCCCGAGACCGACGCGTTGATCCTTAACCTCGAGGATTTGGACGTCAAGATCCGCCACCTCGACCTTTTGCCCCAACGCCTGCTCAACGGGACGGCGCGTCTCGCCTACGAGATCGGCGAAAGCAAGGCCGATGGCGGCGAGTCGGCGTTCAGCGGCACCTCGCTCAGCGACATGCGCGACAACGTCGATGGCATCGAGATTGCCTACGAGACCATCTTCGCCGCTGCCGTCGAAGCGGGCGATCCCAAGCTTGCGCCGGCAATTCCACTAAAAATCGCTGAGCTGAAGACACTGGTTGGGGTTCCGGATCTGAAGAGCCTCGACCCCGAAAGGCTGCGCGCCGCGAGCGAAGAGCTGATCGTGCTGCTGCAGACGGCCGCGCCCGAGATCGGGTTGCGCGCGCCGAGCCTCGAAGAAATCGCTCAGTGACCGGGTTGCGAGGCGTGCGCCATTGCAAGCTTCGGCTGCTGGCGGCGGCGGCGGCCGTGGGGGTGCTGGCCATGCCGTTCGAGGGGCGCGCCTTTCCGGTTCATGGAAAGCAAACGGTGCTGCCGGTCGGCACCGAACTCAACGAGGACGCGCTGGGGCAACCGCGTGAGATCTTCCATTCGGAAGCGATCGGCGGCGCCAAATCCTATCTCGTCAATCTTGGCGACCTGGCGTTCAGCTCGCCGCAAATCCTCGGCGGCGTCGCGCGCCAGGCCGGCATCAGCTGCAGTACCTGTCATATCAACGGCGCCAACAACGCCAAGCTCTACATTCCAGGCTCTTCGAGCCGGCCGGGCACGTTCGACACGACCGGCAGTCTGTTTAACGCGAAAGCCGACAACCACGTGCTCGACGCGGTCACGGTCCCGAGCCTGCGCGGCGCCCGCTATCTCGCGCCCTATGGCCATGACGGGCGTCTGGCGTCGTTGCGCGATTTTGTCCGCAATGTCATCGTCAACGAGTTCGGCGGCCCCGAGCCATCGCCGGCGGTGCTCGACGCGATGGTCGCCTACATCCAGGACATCGATTTTCTGCCCAACCCGCTTGTTGGACCGGGCGGGCGGCTGACGGCTCTGGCCGATGCCGCGGAGCGCCGCGGCGAAACGCTGTTTACAAAGCCGTTTCCTCATGATCCCGGGCTCAGCTGTGGGGGCTGCCATGTCCCTTCGGCCGCATTCGTCGATCATCGGCAGCACGACGTCGGGTCCGGGGGTTGGTACAAGACGCCGACCCTGCTGAATGCCGATTTCAACGCGCCCTATTTTCACGACGGGCGCTACGATACCTACGATCAGGTGGTCGGGCATTTCGATCGCGTCTTTGGCCTCGGCCTGTCGCCGCAGGATCGACAGGATCTCGTCGCCTATCTGACCGCCGTCGGCGACGGCTCGCAGGCCTACGAGAATGACGGGGTTGCGGCGGAGCTGAAAGAGGCCAACGATTTCGCCAGCGTGCTCGGGACCGCGATCCCAGCGCGCGACACCGGCATCATCTCGTTGGCCGTCGACACCGTCGGACTGGAATTGCGCGAGCTGACCGAGGATTTTCCCGAGCGCAACGACGCGACGGTTTCCGGCGGCGTGCAGGAACGCGCGTTGGCGCGCACCGCGCTCGAGGAGCTGGTGTTGGGGCTGCGGCGGCTCGACATGGCGGCTTCCGCCGGCCAATTCGACGCCGCCGCCGCGGAATACGACAAATTCCGCAAGCTGATGGCCTCGGCAGTCCCAGTGCTGCTGGCCAACGCGCAACCTTGGTCGCTGTTCAACCCGACGCTGCACGACGCTCATTACGGGGCGCTGCGGCAAATGCTGCAGGCGGCGGACGCGCGCCAACACTGAACGGCCGGTGGTAGGGTCGTCATAAAATGTTCTCGAATTTGCAACCCCGATGAGACAAGGCGGTAACCTCGGCGCGGCTAAATCCTCGCTCTCTGGTTAATGGAGGGGACAGAACAATGCAGTCGAAGGTTGGCCGCAGGGCGAAATGG
>DATMKU010000437.1:0-5814 GCA_035570935.1 Allostellaceae bacterium | reverse complement strand
CGGCAGATTGTTCGCCTATGAATGGTCGGGGGTGGCTCCGGATGTCATGGCCGTCGCCAAGGCGCTGGGCGGGGGCTTCCCGATCGGCGCCTGTCTCGCGACCGAGCGCGCCGCGGCCGGCATGGTCCCCGGCACCCACGGTTCGACCTTTGGCGGCAACCCGCTGGCGGTGGCCGCCGGCAACGCCGTCCTCGACGTGATGCTCGAGCCCGGTTTTTTCGATCGCGTCGAGGCGACCGCCCGGCGGTTCCGCGGCCGGCTCGACGAATTGGTCAAATCCTATCCAAAGCTGTTTGCCGAATTGCGCGGTTCGGGATTGCTGCTCGGCATCCGCTGCGTCGTCCCGGCCGGCGACATCGTAACCCGGCTGCGCGAGAACGGCCTGTTGGCCTTGACCGCCGGCGACAACGTATTGCGCCTCTTGCCGCCGCTGGTCGTCGGCGAGGCCGAGATCGGCCAGGCGATGGACACTCTGCACAAGGTGGCGCGGGAATGGTCGGCGTAAGGCGGGTCGCCCGCGGGCCGGCGCTGGTCGACCATCGACAGGCGCCGCGCCACTTTCTTGACATCGACCGGCTCGACAGCGCCGAGCTGCGCGGCATCGTCGATGTCGGCGTCGCCTACAAAAACGGCCGCCGCGACCGGCCGCTTGCCGGCAAGACCTTGGCGATGATCTTTGAAAAGCCGTCGACTCGGACGCGCGTCTCGTTCGAGGTGGCGACGCGCCAGCTCGGCGGCGAGACGATCTTTTTGAATACCGCCGACAGCCAGCTCGGCCGCGGCGAGACCGTCGCCGACACGGCGCGGGTTCTGTCGCGCTACGTCGATGCGATCATGATCCGCACCCATCATCCGCAAAAACTGGCCGAGCTGGCCCGGTACGCGACGGTGCCGGTGATCAACGGGCTGACCGATGCCTCGCATCCCTGCCAGATCATGGCCGATGTGATGACCTTGCAGGAAAAGAAGGGGTCGCTCGCCGGCCGGACCGTCGCGTGGAGCGGCGACGGCAACAATGTCGCGGCGAGCTGGGTTCATGCCGCGGTGCGCTTCGGCTTTGCCTTGCGGCTCGCCTGCCCGCCAGAATTGTCGCCGGCGCCGGCCTTGCTCGACTGGGCGCGGCGCGAGGGCGGCCATGTCACCCTGACGGCCGAACCGCGCGCGGCGGTCGCCGACGCCGATTGCGTCGTCACCGACACCTGGGTGTCGATGGGCGACGAGGCCGGCGGCACCCGGCACAATATGCTCGCCCCGTACCGGGTAGACGAGGCGCTGATGGCGTCGGCCAAGCCCGATGCGATCTTTATGCACTGCCTGCCGGTCAAGCGCGGCGAGGAGGTGACCGCCGGGGTCGTCGATGGCCCGCAATCGGTCGTCTGGGACGAGGCCGAAAATCGCCTGCACGCGCAAAAGGGGATTTTGACCTGGTGCCTCGACTAACCGCCAAGCGGTCGAACGCCGCACCCCGGGGAGAGGATAGGCGAATTTGACCGCGCCCAGCGCCGCCGTTCCGGACGATCTGGTCCAGCCTTTCCGCATCGACCCGTTCGCGTTGCGCGGCCGGCTCGTGCGGCTCGGCCCGGCGATCGACCGCATCCTGTCGCAGCACGACTATCCCGAGCCGGTGGCGGCGATGCTGGGCGAGGCGATAACCCTCGCCGTGGTGCTCGCCGGCGCGCTCAAATACGACGGCGTCTTCACCCTCCAGACCAAGGGCGACGGGCCGATCCCTCTGATCGTCGCCGATGTGTCGACCGATGGTGCTGTGCGCGGCTATGCGCAATACGACCAGGTAAAGCTCGACGCCGTCGCCGCCCCGGCCGGGGCGACGGCGCTTTCGGTGCCGCGCCTGCTCGGCGCCGGCTATATCGCCTTTACCGTCGACCAGGGCGAGGAGACCGACCGCTATCAGGGCATCGTCGAGCTGGCCGGGGCTACCCTGGCCGATTGCGCGCAGCATTATTTCCGGCAATCCGAGCAGATCCAGGCCGGGATCAAGCTCGCGGTCGGCCGCACCGGGCCGGGCCGCACTTGGCGCGCCGGCGGGCTGATGCTGCAGCGGGTGCCGCCGGAGGGCGGCTATGGCGTAATCGCCGACGATGTCGAGGATGGTTGGCGCCGCACAATGGTGTTGATGAGTTCGGCCACCGCGGGCGAACTGGTCGATCCCGATCTGGCGCCGCATCGCCTTTTGTTCCGGCTGTTCCACGAGGATGGCGTGCGCGTCTACGACACGCATCCGCTCGAAGCGCGCTGCCGCTGTTCGCGCGAGCGCATCGAGACGATCCTGCGCGCCTTCCCCGCCGACGAGCTCGACGGCATGCAAAAGGAGCGGGTCACCACCGTCACCTGCGAATTCTGCAGCCGCCGCTACACTTTTGACGCCGACGAGATCAGCCGCCTCGCCCCGGCCTAGGCGCGGCATGTGTGATCCGGCAGATCAAGCATCTATTATGGGGTGGAAAAAGCGGCAATATGGCCTCCGAGGCCAATCTTGGAGGAGCCGTGGCGGAAATTCACAAGATCAGCATCGCCCTGACCGCAGATGAGATCGCCGCACTGCGCGCCGCCGCCGAATCCGGCGACTATGCGACCCCCGGCGAAATCGTCCGCGAGGCGATCCGCGACTGGCAGCGCAAGCGCGAACGCCGCCAGCAGGAAATCTTCCGGCTGCGCGAATTGTGGGATCAAGGCAAGGCCAGTGGCGAAGCCGCTCCGCTCGATTTTGATGAATTGACAGTCGAGGCCCGGCGGCGGTTGGCAAAAGCCGCGAGCACAAAGGGTAATGACGGTTGAGATCGTCTGGCGGCCGCAGGCGCGTGAGGACTTGCTCGAAATCTACGCCTTCATCGCTCCAACTAATCCGTTTACAACAGAATCCGGGCCAAGGTGAGCCTCTCTCAGCCTCGCATTGGGCCGCGGCGACCGGATATTCGATCTTCGGTGCGCATATTGATCGACCGGCCGTATCTGATGCTCTACGAAATCCATCCTGATACCGATCATGGTCCGATCGCGGCAGTCGAGATCGTCCGCGTCGTCCACGGTCGGAGAGATTTGCGCCGTCTGTCGTGACCCGACGACACCGATGCCCAGCCGAGATCACCGATAGGGCGAAGAGGCAGCCATGACCATTATTGATTACGAGCCCGAATGGCATGCCCGCTTTGGCGCCGTGACAGACCTGCCGGCCGAGGTCGCGGACGTCCCGTGGCTGCGCCAAATGCTGCTGCGCCGCACGCACCGGCGCTATGCCGCGCGCGAGGTGCCCGAGGCACTGCTGCGGCTGCTGCTCGGCGCGGCGTTTTCGGCTTCGTCGAAATCGGATTTCCAGCAGGCCTCGGTGATCCGCGTCGCCGAGCGCGGCCGCCGCGACCGGCTCGCGGCACTCGTCCCCGATATGCCGTGGATCGGCTCGGCCCCGGTGTTTCTGGTGTTCTGCGGCGACGCGCGCCGGCTGGAGCGTATCGGCGAGTTGCGCCGGCACCCGAGCGACAACGGCCGCCTCGAAGGCTTTTTCAACGCCGCGATCGACGCCGCCCTCGTCATGCAGAGCTTTATCCTCGCGGCGGAAACCGCCGGCCTCGGCTGTTGTCCGATCAGCGTGATCCGCAACCACGCCGACGCGGTCGCCGCGATCCTCGAACTGCCGGACAAGGTCTTTCCGGTCGCCGCGTTGTGCGTCGGCTATCCCGCCGCCGAGGGATTTGTCAGCATGCGGCTGCCGCTCGCGATCACCATGCACACCGACCGTTACGACGACTCGCGGCTCGCCGCCGACATCGAAGCCTACGACCGCCGCCGCGCTGCCCGCCATTCGCCGCCGCGCGAACAGCAACGCGCCGCCGAAACCTTCGGCTATGCCGAGTTCTATGGCTGGTCCGAGGACAAGGCCCGCCAAGCCGCCGCCCAACCCGAAGGGCAGGGCTTCCCCGGCTACCTGCGCGCCCGCGGCTTCCGCTTTGATTGATCGAGACAGCGCCGGAGCCGCAACCGCGGTTCAATCGTCGCGGCGCATCGCCAGCGTCTCGGTCAATGCCGCGGCCCGCGGAATGCGGCGGAAGTCGCGGATCAGCGCGAGGCCAGCCTCGATACGCTCGGCGGGCAGGCCGGAATAGGGCAATAACGCGCGGTATTTAGCCTCGATGTCGGCCCAGGCGATGCCGAGCATTCCGGCACCCTTCGGCACATAAACCGTGCTCGTGCTGGTGCGGCCGTCGGCCGTGCGGATCGTCACCGTCGCACCTTGCCGGTAATGCGTGACATTTTCGGTTGGCGCCGGGCCGACCCGCACCTTGTCGATCAGCCGGTGGATCGCCGGGTCGGCGATCTTGGCCGGGGTCGCGTGCACCCATGAAAAGTCGCGGTCGGCCGCACCCGCGGCGAGGAAATAGGCCGGGCTGTGCGCCATGCCGATCAAATCGGCCGGATGCAGGGGTTCGGCGAGCGCCGCGATGCCCGGGCGCGACAAGGTGATCGTCTCGATTTCCTCGGCGGCGATGGCGCCATCGCGCGCGGCGTTGGCCGCGGCTTCGGCGAGCGCATGGTGGGGATGCCCGCCGGGAACCAGCTTGACCGCCATGTCGGTGACGATGTCCCAAGTCTCGCCGAGCCCGTTGGTGACCGCCGCCGCGGCGGTGGCGGGGTCGACTCCGCCATAGGCCGCGAAAAACCCGTGGCGGGTCTCAAAGATCTTCTCCTCGGCCTCGTAGCCGCGCTGCGCCGCGAGCGCCGCGGTCACCCCGAGCATCGCGGCGAGCCCCGCATGGTATTCGCGGGCGACGCTGGTGTTGGCCGCCGCCGCGAGCCCGCCGATCGAGGTCGCCGACAATGCGATCGCCTGCGCGGTCTGCGCCGGGTCGAGGTGCAGCAGCCGCGCCGCGGCAACCGCGCCGGCGAAGATCGCGACGAGGCAGCCGTGAAAGCCCTGGCGGCGAAAGCCCGGCGTGATCGCTTCGCCGATCCGCCCCGCCGCCTCATAGCCGAGCACGATCGCGGCCAATACCTCTTCGCCGCCGGCGCCGCGGCGCTCGGCGATCGCCAGGCTCGTCGCGGTCAAGGGTGTGCCGGCATGGACGATGTTGCGCAGATCGCTGTCGTCGCAGGCCGCGGCGTCGCTCATCACCGCGTTGACTTGCGCCGCGTCGGCGAGCGGAAGTTTCGGGCCGTCGTCGAACCAGATCGAGGCGTCGGGCCGCCCCCCGCGCTCGCGCGCCAAGCTGCGGATGATCCGCGCCGATTGGATGCCGGTGCCGAGTGCGGCGCTGGCGACCGTGCTGGCGATCAGCATCGCCGCGTGGTCGAGCGCCTGCGCCGGCAGGTCGGCAGCGGTGGTTCGGGTAACAAATTCGGCGAGTTCGCGGGCGATGGTCATCGCGCGGATTACCGCGGCTCGGTCCAGCTCTCGGAGAAGGCGAGGGCGCAGTTGCTGAACGGCCGCCCCTCGCGCTGCATCGGCCACGGGTGGCCCGTCGCCTGCACGCCGTCGAGGGTCAGCCGCGCCCCCAATGCCGGGATCAGCAGACTGCACACGCCATAACGCCGCCCGCCTTCGCCGGGCTGGGTGTGGATCAGCAACGGCTCGCCGATGTCGTACCAGGTCAGCGCCAGTTCCTCGTCGCCCGTCACGATCCGCTCGGTCCAGAAATAATGCGGGTCGCCGGATTTGACGAATTCCGCGTCGGTGACCGGGATCGTCGTGTCGGCGGTCTCGGGATTGAGCATGCCCTGCACCGTATTCTGCAGCCAGCGCGCCATCGCGATATTGTCGGACCAGATGCGCCAGCGGTTCTCGGTCAGCTCGTTCTTCAGATA
>DATMKU010000436.1:0-5008 GCA_035570935.1 Allostellaceae bacterium | reverse complement strand
ACTTGGGCATCCCGGGAATGCGGGTGACGACCGCATTCCATTTGTCGGCTCGCGCTATAGCGCCAAGAGTCGGTCGCGCAATCTCCCGTCTTCGCGCAATTCGGCGGCGGGGCCGGTGTAGCGGATATTGCCCTTTTCGAGCACATAGACGCGGTCGGCGAGCGCCAGCGAGAAATCGACGCCCTGTTCGGCCAGGAGGATCGTCAAGCCCTGCTCCTTCAGCTCGCGGATCTTGGCGAGCAATGCCTCGACCACCAGAGGCGCCAATCCTTCCGACGGCTCGTCGAGCAGCAGCAGTTCGGGGTTGCCCATCAGCGTGCGCGCGATCGTCAACATCTGTTGTTCGCCGCCCGACAGAAAGCCGCCTGGCCGGTTTCTCAGCTCGCGCAACACCGGGAACAGCTCGTAGACCGCAGCGATCGACCAGCGCCCGGGGCGGCCCGCCGCCCGCGCGGCGACGTCCAGGTTTTCCCACACCGTCAGCTCGGCGAAGACGCGCCGGTCCTCGGGGACATAGCCGATGCCAGCGCGCGCAACCCGATGCGGCGACCAGCCCCCGATGTCGGTACCCTTCCATACGATGCGCCCGCTGGTCGGCGGCACCAGGCCCATCACCGAGCGTATCGTGGTCGTCTTGCCGACCCCGTTGCGGCCCAACAGGCACACGCACTCGCCGGCGGCGATGTCGAGCGATATGCCGAACAACACCCGGCTCAAGCCGTAGGCGGTGTGCAGGTCGTCGATGGCGAGCAGGTCGTTCACTGGCTGAGCCCATGGCCGAGATAGACACGGCGCACCTCGGGGTCGTTGCGCACCTCTTCGGGCGTGCCGTCGGCAATCAGATGGCCCTGGTGCAGCACCGCGATCTTCTGCGCGATTCCGAATACCACCGCCATGTCGTGCTCGGTGAACAGGAGGGTCAACCCGCGCTCGTCCGCGATGCGCTGCAACAGCCGGATCGTCTCATGCGTCTCGCTCGCCGACATGCCGGCCGTCGGCTCGTCGAGCAGCAGCACCTGCGGGTCGATGGCCAATGCCAGGCCGAGCTCGAGCTGCTTCTGGTTGCCGTAACTGAGCGTGCCGCCGAGCAGTAACGCCTGCTCACGCAGCCCGATCGAGACCAGCAATGCCTCGACCTCGTCGCGGTAAAACGATTCCGAGCGCGACCAGAAATTGCGTCCGCGGCCGTAATGCACCAGGAAAGCCGATTGCAGGTTCTCGAACACCGTCAGCAGCGGGAAGATGTTGGTGCGCTGGAATGAGCGCCCGAGCCCCATCCGGCAGGTCTCGTGCGGCGCCACGCCGGTGATGTCGCGTGCATCGAGCAACACCCGGCCGCTATCGGGCCGCAGATGCCCGGTGATCAGGTTGAACAGCGTCGACTTGCCGGCGCCGTTCGGGCCGATGACGGCGGCGATCTGCCTGGTGTCGACCGTGAACGACACGTCGGCGACGGCGACAAACCCGGAAAAGGATTTGGTGAGGCCGGAAATCTCAAGCATCGCGCCGCTTTGACATCCGGGAAAGCGCCACGTCGAGCGCGCCGAGGATGCCGCCGGGAAACACGAACAGCAGCACGATCAGGATCGTGCCCAGCACAAATGGCCAAAATTCGGTGTAGGCGGTGATCTGCTGATTGAGCAGGGTCAAGACCAGGGCGCCGACCGCGGGGCCCCAGAAGTGATGCATGCCGCCGAGGATCGTCATGATCATCACATCGGCCGATTTCGACCAGAACACGAAATCGGCGAAGACGCCCCGGTTGAAAATCCCGAACAGAGCACCCGAGAGGCCGGCAAAGCCACCGGCGATCGTGAAGGCGGCCAGCTCATAGAGGCGCACATTGACTCCGATAAAAGCGGCGCGCTCGGGGTTTTCGCGGATCGTCGTCAACACCCGGCCAAACGGCGAGCCGGTCAGTCGGCGCAATGCCGCCACGCTCAGCGCCACCAGCACCAGCGCCAGCACGTAGAATTGTTCGGCGATCCGCATGCGGTCGAAGCCGGGGAGCGCGGCCATCCAGCCGAGATCGGGGAACGGCACGTCGGGCAGGCCCTGATCGCCGCCGGTCAGATCGTTCCACTTGAAGCAGATGGCCCAGACGATCTGGGAAAATGCCAAGGTCAGCATGGCGAAGTAGATCTTGGTCAGCCGCACGCAGAAAAATCCGAAGCCGGCGGCAAACAATGCCGCGATCAACCCGGCCGCTGGAAAGGCGAGCCAGAACGGCACCGCCACGATCTTCATCAGGATGCCGCAGGCATAGGAGCCGATGCCGAAATAGGCGGCATGCCCGAACGACACCAGCCCGGTTGTGCCGAGCAGCAGGTTCAGGCTCAGCGCGAACAGCGAGTAGATCGCGATCTGGGTGCCGAGGAAGGTGTCATAGCGCGACCCGATCCAGGGCAGCGACAATGCCACGAGAAAGACGATCAGGGTCCACGGCACCTGCCAGCCGGCGCGCGACGGCATCCCGACGGCGCTCTCCGCTTGCTCGCTCATGACCCGCTCATCGCAGCGGCCGGCTCAAGAGGCCCCATGGGCGCAAGATCAGGATGACCGCCATCAGCGCGAACACCGAGAACAGCGAAAAGCCGGGAAAAATCAGAATGCCGAAGCTCAGCACCTGGCCGTAGATCACCGAGCCGAGGAAGGTGCCCCAGAACGAGCCCAACCCGCCAATCACCACGACGATAAAGGCCTGGACGATGATCTCGACATCCATCCCGGGCACGATACTCTGGATCGGCGTGACGAGAGCGCCGCTCAATCCGGCGAGAAACGAGGCGAGCGCGAACATGCCGGTATAAAGCCAGCCGACATTGGCGCCGAGCGCACCCAGCATCTCGCGGTCGAGCGCGGCGGCGCGCACCATGCGGCCCATCGTGGTGCGGGTCAGCATCAGCCAGACCGAAAGTGCCACCAGCGGACCGAACAGCATGATGAACAGATTGTAGTGCGGCACCAGCGTGCCGAAGATCTCGATGCCCCCGCCCAATACCGGCGGCCGCGACACCGAGAGCTGCTGCGTGCCCCACAGAAATTTCGCGGCATCGCCGAGGACCAGCACCAGCGCGTAGGTGAAGAGCAGCTGGTAGAGCTCTTCGCGGTCGTAAAGATGGCGCAGCAATAGCCGTTCGACGATCGCGCCGAGGAGCGCCACCCCAAACGAAGCGGCCAGCACCGCAGGCCAGAAACGCTCCGGCATCGGTTGCAGCCAGTTCACCACCTGCCAGGCGAGATAGGCGCCGATCATGTAGAACGAGCCGTGCGCGAAGTTGAGCACGCGCATGACGCCGAACACCAGTGACAGCCCCGAGGCGATGAGAAACAGAAACATCGCCGCGGTGAGCCCGCCCATGAACTGGCTGAACAGGAACGAGGCGTCCATCCGCTCAGCTCAGGGGGCCGGAAGCAGAAACAGCCGCGGGCAAAATTGCCGCGCGTCCTTCGAGACGCGCCCTTCGGGTGCTCCGCAGGCTGAGGTGTTTTATAGAGTCCATCTTATCTTTACCCATCCTGAGGCGGCGCGATGCGCCGTCTCGAAGGACGCGCGATGTCGATGCAGCCCTTCCTTGAGCGAAGTCTCGTGCGGATCCCGCGACGATGCCGGGGGCCCGACACGCGGCGCCGAATCCCCCGTCACTGCAAATAGGGCGCCGGGTCGATATAGGTCGGCTGTTTCATCACCGCGAACGGCACCTTCGGATCCTTGACCATTTGGCTCCAGAACTCGCCGGTGTCGGTTTCCTGCGTCTTGGCGTTGAAGGTGCGCTTGCCGACCGGCGTATCGAAGGTGAGCCCAAGCAATGCCTTGGCAACCTTGTCGGAATCGGTGCTGCCCGCCTTCTTCACCCCTTCGGCGATCGCTACGATCGACTGGTAGCCGACGATCGCCCAGCCCGAACCGTAATCTGCCTTCATCGCGGTCTTGAGGTGCTGCACATAGGCCTTGTGCTCCTCCGACTCGCCGTCGCCCCACACCACCGGATCATATGCATCGGACCAGATGCCGTAGGGGTAATCCGCGCCCAATGCCTGCGCTTCGTCGACCGTCCCAACTTCGCCACCATCGACGAGGCGGCTCTGGATCGCCTTGAAATAGCCGAGCGGGGTCGCCTGTTTGGTAAAGCTGACGAAATCGCCGCCGAACACGTCGCAAAACACCGCGTCGGGCTTCTTGCCCATCTGCGCGGTGATGAACGCGGTGAAGTCGGGCTCGCCGAGTTTCGGCCATTGCTGGTCGACGATCTCGATGTCGGGCCGCAATTTCTTAATGTACTCGACAAAGGCGGCGACCGCATCGCGGCCATAGGCATAGTCCGGCGCGATCGTCGCGACTTTTTTGACGTCCTGCCACTTCGCCAGGATTGCCGCGCCGGTGCGTCCCTCGATCAGCGTGTTCGAGGCGATGCGGAAGATGTAGGGGTGCAGGTTTTGCGGCGCGGTCAACAGCATGGTCTTTGCCGTCGGCGCGACGAAGACGATCTTGTTCTCCTTGGCGATCGTCGACACCGCCGGCGCCTCTGCCGAGGTCAGCGTGCCCGACAGGAATTCGACGTTGTTCTTAATGATCAGCTCACGAGCGAGCCGGACCGCCTCGTCGGCATTGGCCTTGCTGTCGCGCGTCAGCAATTCGAGCTTGCGACCGAGCACCCCGCCCTTGGCGTTGATGTCGGCCACCGCCATCTCGGCGCCTTTGGTGATCGGCACGCCATAAACCGCAGTCGGCCCCGACAGCGGCATCGGAAAGCCGATTTTGATCGTCTCTTCCGCCGCTGCCGTCAGCGGACACAGCGCCACAGCAATGCAGGCAAGCGCCAGGAAATGGCGGCGACCCATGCGTATCCTCCCCATCTTCTGCCGCGCAAGAGGCCGTTAAAGCCTTCGCGCCGACGCGGCGGGATCATGGGTTGCGTCGTCGCAGCCTGTCAAGCGAGCGGCGGGCGGCGGCAGCGCGATCCCATTTGGCTGGGGGCGGGCCGGCCCTCGGCCGTCATGCCCGTTC
>DATMKU010000435.1:0-14729 GCA_035570935.1 Allostellaceae bacterium | reverse complement strand
GCGGCGGCGAGATCTTTATCGGCGACGACCGGGTGGCGCCGGGCGACCTCGAGCCGCGCCTCGCCGCACTCGCCGCCGAAGATCCGGCCCGAATCGTCTATGTCCGCGGCGACAAGACGATCACCTATGCGCAGCTGATGGAGATGTTGAGCCAAGTCAACCGAGCCGGCTTCGCCAAGGTGTCGCTGGTCGCCGAGGCGTCCGGGTCGAAGTGAACGGCTTCCGGCTGCCGCTGGCCCTGTCGCTGGCGGCGCATGCGATCATCCTGGCGCTGCTGTTCTTGCTGCCGGCCCCGGCGCCGCCGGCCGAGCCGCCGCCCATCAGCGGCGGCATCGAGGTCGCGTTCGCGCCGTCGCTGCCCAAGCCCGAGACGCCGCCAGCACCGCAGCCGGTCAAGACCGAACCGCCGCCACCCCCACCCCCGCCGGTACAGACGCCGCCCCCGCCGCCCGCGATCGTGCCCCCGCCGCCGGCGCCGGAAGCCGCCTTGCCCGTCCCCGAACCGCTGCCGCTTCCGCCGCCGCCAAAGCCGCCCTCGCCGCCGCGCCGCATTGCGGTCCGGCGCGTCGAGCGACCGCCGCCGCGGCCGGCGTTAACCGCCGCGCCGTTCGCGCCGACGACCCCCGCCGCGCCCCCGGCGCCGACCCGGCAGGCGGCGCTGGCGCCGGCGCGGGTGCCCTCGCCCTCAGCAATCGTCAGCCCCGGTTACGAGGCATTGCTCGGCGCCTGGCTCAATAGCCACAAGCGCTATCCCGAAAGCGCCCGCGAAGCTGGCGAGCAGGGCCGAGCGGTGCTGCGTTTCGCGGTCGAACGCAGCGGCCGGGTCACCGAGTTCGCGGTCGTCCAAAGCACCGGGTACCCGGATCTCGATGCCGCGCTCGGCGAGATGATGCGCGGCGCCACGTTGCCGGCCTTCCCCGCCGACATGCCGCAATCGAGCGTCACCGTCTCGGTGACGATCCGCTTCAGCCTCGAGCAATAGTCGGCGGCTGCGGACCGCGGCGGGCCGCCCTCACAAATTCGCGTCGATCGTGGTGCCGGGAGCGACATAGGCGCGGTCCCAATCCGACCATTGCCCGGCAACCGGCTGCTCGGGGTCGCGGTCGCGCCGCCAGCAGATTTCGGTGCCGGGCGGCACGTCGACGATTTTGGTCGAGTTGTTCGGCATGACGAATTCGAGGGTCGAGACGTAGCCAGGTCCGCGCGAGGCGCAATCGGGGTTCGAGGTGACCACGGCTTCGACATTGGTCGCGCCGAAATCCGGGTTGCTGAGCAGCAGCGTTCCCGGCCCGGGCGGCTGCTGCGGGGCGCAGGCAGCCATACAAAAAAGCACGACAGGCAGCATGATGGATCGCACAGACTGGCTCTCTCGCTCGGCGGGAACCGCGGCTCGGCCGGCGCGAGGAACGAATGCGCCAAGCCGAACCGCCACCCGCCCTCGCGCCGGGTTTGATCAAATGGCGAGAAGCTTCTACCGGAACGCGCGCGGGGGCACAATTCGCCGCGAATGCGCGGGACTCGCCGGCGACGCCCTAGGCGCCGCCGAGATAATCCCGCGTCCAGCGTTGATAATCGTCGGCGCGGGTGACCTGGCGCATCAGCTCGGGCGAGGCGATGTTTTTGAGGTCGCGCGGTGCGACACCTTCGCGCAGCGCCTTCAGCGTCTCGTAAACCGCCTGCACCGCGGCCGAGAACGGCGCATGCGTCTGCAGCGCCACCCGGACCCGATGCGCCCCGAGCCAGTCGAGATCGCCGAGCTGACCGCTGCCGCCGCCGAGGATCAGCGGGATCTTGATCGCCGACGACACGATCTCGACTGCCTCGACAGTAACCCCGCCGGCGAGAAACACCGCATCGACCCCGGCCGCCTCGTAGGCCTTGGCCCGCTTGACCGCCTCGTCGACATCGGCAATCGCCAAGGCGCTGGTGCGGCCGGCGATGACGAGGTTTTTGTCCTGGCGCGCCGACAATGCCGCCTTCATCTTGCCCGCCCCCTCCTCGACCGAGCTCAGGCTCGGCTTGCCGTTCGGTCCATAGGGCCGCGGCAATACGGTATCCTCGATCGACATCGCGCAGATGCCGGCGGTCTCCAATTCCTCGACGGTGCGGCGCACGTTGAGCGCGTTGCCGTAGCCGTGGTCGGCATCGACCAAGAGCGCGAGATTGCCGGCGCGGCAGATGCGGTTGGCTTGGCTGGCGAATTCGGTCAGGGTCAGGACCACGAGATCAGGCGCGCCGAGCACCGACATCGACCCGATCGAGCCGGAAAACATCCCGACCTCAAAGCCGAGATCCTCGGCGATGCGCGCCGATATCGCGTCGTAAACGGAGCCTGGATGCACGCAGCGATTTCCGGCAAGGATCGCGCGAAACCGCTCGCGCCGTTCGGTCCAATTCATGGTGATGCGTCCTCGGATGTTTGTCGGGTCGTTTCTCCCGCGTTGAGCTTATCATGCCGCGGACCAGGTCATAGAGGGACGCGACATGGACAAACGCATCGCGGTGATCGGCGCCGGCGCCATCGGCGGCTATACCGGCGGCCAGCTCGCGCATAACGGGTTCGACGTGACCCTGATCGACCCGTGGCCCGAGCATGTCGAGGCAATCCGCCGGGAGGGGCTCGCGATCGAGGGCGTGACCCAGGAGGAATTCGTCCTCGCCCGGCCAAGGACGATGCACCTGACCGAGTTGCAGCGCCTCGCCAAGGAAAAACCGATCGACATCGCGATGGTCGCGGTCAAATCCTACGACACCGAATGGGCGACCCGGCTGATCGGGCAATATCTGGCACCCGACGGCTATGTCGTGTCGTTGCAGAACTGCATGAACGAGGAGCGCATCGCCGGTGTCGTCGGCTGGGACAAGACGGTCGGCGCGATCCCGGCCTTGCTCGCGGCCGAGCTTTACGCGCCGGGCAAGGTGCGCCGCACCGTGGCGAAAGGCGCCTCGACCGACGAGGTCTACCGGGTTGGCGAAGTCCACGGCCGCATCACCCGGCGGCTCGAGGAATTGGCGGCGATGATCGCCACCGTTGATACGGTCAAGGCGACAACGAATCTGTGGGGCGAGCGCTGGTCGAAACTGTGCGTCAACGGCATGAGGAACGGCATCGGCGCCGCCACCGGCCTGTCGGGGAACGGCATGGACCGGCATGACCGGATCCGCCGGCTCAGCATCCGGCTCGGCGGCGAGGCGGTGCGGGTCGGGCAGGCGCTGGGGTATCAGCTCGAACATATCCGCATGCACGACCCCGAAACCCTCGCACGGGCCGGCGAAGGCGATCAGAAAGCGCTCGACGAGGTCGAGGGGGCGATCATCGCGGCGGCGACCTCGAACACGCGCAGCGATCAGCAGCGCCCGTCGATGGGGCAGGACATGCTGAAGGGAAGGCGCACCGAGATCGACTTTATCAATGGCCTGATCGCCGGCAAGGGTGCCGAGGTCGGCGTGCCCGCGCCCACCCATCTGAAGCTGATCGCCGCCGTCAAGGAGGTCGAGCACGGCAAAAGGGCCGCGGCGCCGGAAAATCTATTCGGGATATGAGCGCCCCGCGCCCAGGTGAGGAGTTTTTCGCACCCTTCATAGACCAGCTGGTAGGTCCGCGGAAGGCACGGCAGCTTCCTGACGATGGAATTCGGAGCGCCGCACCGTGCGAAAGGGAGTCGGGGATTGCGGCGGTGCCGCCCAGGGTTCCGGCAGTGCGAGGCGCTTCGGCTACCAGCTGATCGTCAGCTTGCCGTTACGCATTTCGTAGCTTTGCAAGCGGTTGAGAAAACTCATCCCGAGCAACGACACGCCGAGGTTCTCGATGACCGCGGCGGGAACGTCGCCGACCGACAGCTGACCCAGGCGGATCTCGCGCAGATTGACCGAGGCCATGCGAACGAACCCGTTGGCGGTGCTGGCGCGCTCGTCGAAGGCAAGCTGGCGCGGGCTGAGGCCGGCGGCGCGTGCATCCGCCGGAGTCAGGGTGACAAGGCTGGCGCCGGTATCGAGAAGAAACCGCACCGGTGCGCCATTGACCACGGCGTCGAGCAGGACATGGCCGCGCCCGTCAACCGGGTAGACCAAGGTGTTGACGGCCGCTTCGGGCGCCGGCGCTTCGGGCGCTTGGCTCGCCGCCATCTCGGGGGTCGCCGCTTCATACCGGGGCAGCCACCGTCCGCCATCCATGACGGCAACGCAAACGATGGTAAGGCCGCACCACAGCAACGCCCAGCGCAGCGCCCAACCGATCATGCCGCCATTCCGACAAAGCCCTCGCCGGAAGGTGCCGTAGAACCCTTAAGCCTTCATCAACGCTGATCGTGAATGGCCTCCCTTGATCTTGCGACGCCCGCGCCGGCGAGTCATTGCGAGGAGCGAGCGACGAAGCAATCCCGATCCGATCACGTTCCCGTCATCGGGATTGCTTCGCTTTGCTCGCAATGACAAAGCAGGTTCCCGGCTCGCAATGACAATGCGGCTCGCTCGTGCAAGCGCGAGCGCGGGCCTTTAATCCGCGGGCGCGGGTGCCTCGGGATAGCTGTCGGCGCGCCAGCGGCGCGGCCCGAGGTCGTGCCGATCGGATTCGGCGCCCCACCGGTCCCAGCCCGGCCGCGACGAGCGCGCGAACATTTCAAGATAGGGCCCGTCGCACAGCGCCTCGATGCGCCCATAGGCCTCGTCGGGCTTGCGGCTGTGCTCGCGCCGCGGCGAGACGATCAGCTTGCGCACATCGGCGCGCCGGCGTTTCGGATGACCGCGGGTCGCGAGCAGGCAAAGCTCGGGGTTGGCGCGGGTCCAAAAGCCGAGCCCAGTAAAGAAACTCGTATCGTCGTAGATCAATTCCGGCGCAGACTTGTTAAGCTTCGCCCAATAGAATCCAACCGTCTTGTACTTAAATCCCCAGGCGCCGATCACATCGAACGCGGTCGGCAACAGCGGATCGGTCGTCCACAGCAGCAGCACGCTGTCGTCCGCCGCCCAATCGGCCACTGGCAATGCCTTGATGTCGTCGAGCGACATGCAGTCGTAATAAGCCTCTGGGCTGCGTCCCTTGCCTTTGCGCGAATAGGTCGCGAACGTCCACGGCGGATCGGCGTAGATAACCCCGTAATGGTTCGGCTGCGGCGCGCCGCTCATTCGATGCTCCTAAGCGCTGGCGTCACCCATGCTCGCGGCCGGCTTGAACCGGGTCAACCGCGTTCGGTTCTGCTTCATCGCTCCTCGCTGGGGTCGTCGGGGCCTTCGTCGGTTTCGATGCGGTAATTGCCTTTGAGCCAGCGGCCGAGATCGATTTGCGCGCAGCGCACCGAGCAGAACGGGCGGTGCCGTGAGGTCGCGGGTTTGCCGCAGATCGGGCAGAGCCGGGACGGGAGAATCGGCGAATCGTCCATGACTTGCCGATATAATTACACCGGTGCGATTTGAAACCGGTCGCGGCCGAGGGCACCATCGGCGGTAATGGCGATAGGTCGGCCAAAGCGGTCTTCGAGCGCGCGCACCGCACTCGCGACTTCGCCGGCGAGCCCCGCCGCGACAGCGGGCGCAACAGTCAGGCGCCAGGCGTGTCCCGGTTGGCCTTGCGCCTCGCGCCGCAGCGCGCGCAAGGCTTCGTGCGCTACGGTGACCACTGTTTTGACGAAAGCGCCGCCCGGGGCCGGTTCGAGCAACGAATCGGTGAGCGGGCGGGTGCGCCGCCGCCGCACCAGTTCGAGATGGCCGAGCCGGGTCCAGCCGAGGAGCTGCGGCTGCATCGGATCGGTGGCGAGCGCATGGGCGAGGGCGGCGCCCACCCGCTCGCGCGACCTGCGATCGTCGAGCCCGACAAAATCGACGACGATGCCGCCGGCGAGGTTGCGCAGCCGGATCTGGCGCCCGATCGCCGCCGCAGCGGCGAGATTGGCGGCGAGCGCGGTCCGCTGCGGCACGCCTGTTTCCGGGGTGCCGCTGTCGACATCGACCAGCACCGCGGCACGCGTCGGCTCGATGTGGACAGAGCCGCCACCGCGGAGCGCTATCGTCGGCGCCAGCGCCTCCTCGAACAGCGCGTCGAGGTCTAAGGGCCAGTTGGCCGCCGGCAGGTGCGCGACCGCGGCTTGCGAACAGGCGGCGCGGATTTCCGGGACGGCGCCAGGGTCGTCGACGAAAATCTGTTCCGGCGCGGGGAGCCCGCCCGCCAGTGCCGCGGCAAAGGTCGAGGCCGGGTGGAGACGCACGGGCGGTTCGAGACAGGCGCGGTCGGCGATGTCGCTCCAAAGCTGCCGCAGGCTCTTCGCGTCGGTGACAAGCGTCTCGATCGGCGCGGATTGCAGCACCCGAAGCCCGAACAGCGTTTGCCCGGGACGCCCCTCACCCCGGCCCTCTCCCCGCAAGCGGGGAGAGGGAGGCACCCGCTCAGTGGGAGGGTGCGGGGCGATTCCGATGGAATTAAGCAAGTGCTCGCGACCCTCGGGTGACAGCATCCCGGTATCGCCGAGTGCCGGGCGGCCGACGAGCAGCTCGACAAAGCGGCCGCGCAGGGCCACGGCGGTGGTCAATTGAATGGCCTTGCCGCCTTGTGCTTCGCGGCGGATCTGCGCCACGACGCGCTCGCCTTCGTCGAGCCGACGGAAGCGCGGAAAAATCTCGCTTTGCGGCAGAAACGCCGGGCGCTCGCCGCCAATCTCGACAAGGGCGGCGCCGAGCGCCGGCAGCAGGCGCACGACGCGGCCAAGATGAATGCTGCCAGCCTCGGCGCCGTCGCCGCGTTCGACGCGCAACTCGACCGGCGCGCCGTCTTCGACGAGTGCCGCGCGCCATTCGCCGGGCCCGGCGGAAATCAGCAATTTGCGGCGCATCGCAGGCGATAACCGCGGCCGGCGAGGAGTTGTGCGGTCTCGAACAACGGCAGACCGACGACATTCGAGTACGAACCCGAGATGAAACGGACCAATGCCGCGGCGCGCCCTTGGATCGCGTAGCCGCCGGCTTTTTCACGCCATTCGCCGCCGGCGAGATAGCCTGCGATCTCCTCGGCGCTGAGGCGCTTGAGGGCGACCTGGCTGTCGACCCGGCGCAATGCCGTCTCTCCGCCGGGGACCACCAACGCCACGCCGGAGTGAACCCGGTGGCGCCGCCCGGACAGCAATTCGAGGCAGCGCCGCGCGGCCGCCTCGTCTGCCGGCTTGGGCAGAATGCGCCGGCCGCAGGCGACGACGGTATCGGCGCCCAGGACGTAGGCGCCGGGATGGCGCGCCGCCACCCGCTCGACCTTTTCGCGCGCGAGGCGCAGCGCGTATGCCGGCGGCAACTCGCTGCGCAACGGGGTCTCGTCGATCTCGGCCGGGTCGACGAGATCGGGCACGATGCCGATCTGCCGCAGCAATTCGAGGCGTCGCGGCGAGGCCGAGGCCAGTACCAGCCGGGGCGCCGCCACCGCAGCCTCAGCCACGCAGATGCAGCACGCAGATCAATGTGAACAATCGCCGGGCGGTGGCATGGTCGATCGCAACCTTGTCCGCGAGCCGCTCCATCAGCAATGCCGAGCCTTCGTCGTGCAGCCCGCGCCGTCCCATGTCGATCGCCTCGACCTGACCCAGCCGGCCGCCGCGGACCGCCTCGTAATAGCTCTCGCAGATGATGAAATAGTCTTTGACGATGCGCCGAAACGGTGCCAGCGGCAGTACGATCGTCTCGCTTGAACCGTCCGCGGCCGAGCGGATGTCGAGGTTCAGCCGGTTTTCTTCGATCGCCAGATGAAGATCGAACGGGCCGCGGCGTCCGGAGGCCGGGTTGAAAAAATTCTCTTCGAGGAGATCGGCGATCGCGGTCGCGCGCTCGTGTTCGACGTCGGCATTGCGGCGGACGACGGTATGCTCGTCGAGCGTGATCGCGGCGATTCGCTGGTCGTCCGGAGGGGTTTTGCCGAGTTCTGCCATCGCCCGGCGGCTCAGGTGTCGTTTCGCCGGTCGAGGCGGATCGACAAGGACAGCGCATGCGCCTCGAGCCCCTCGGCCTCGGCAAGCCGGATCGCCGCCGGGGCGAGGGCGGCGAGGCCCGCCGCGTCGCAACACACCAAGGATGTCCGCTTTAGGAAATCGAGGACGCCGAGCCCCGAGGCAAAGCGGGCGCTGCGCGCCGTCGGCAATACGTGATTGGGACCGGCGATGTAGTCGCCGACCGCCTCGGGCGTCCAACGGCCGAGAAAGATGGCGCCGGCATGCGTGACTTGCGCGGCCACGGCATCGGCCTCGTCGAGCGCCAATTCGAGATGCTCGGGGGCGATGCGGTCGATCAACGCCGGCGCCTCGCTCCAGTCGGCGACGATCACGACGGCGCCATTCCCCTGCCAGCTCGCGCGCGCGGTGCCGGCGCGCGGCAGATGCGCCAGATGGCGTTCGATCGCCGCCTCGACCGCCGCGGCGAAACCGGCGTCGTCGGCGATCAGGATCGCCTGCGCTGCGCTGTCGTGCTCGGCCTGCGACAACAGATCGGCGGCGATCCATTCCGGTTTGTTGGCGGCATCGGCGACGACCAGGATTTCCGACGGGCCGGCGATCATGTCGATGCCGACGCGGCCGAAGACCCGCCGCTTTGCCGCGGCGACATAGGCGTTACCCGGCCCGACGATCTTGTCGACCGAGGCGATCGTCGCGGTGCCGTAGGCGAGGGCGGCCACCGCCTGCGCCCCGCCGACCCGATAGATTTCGTCGATGCCGAGCAATTGCGCGGCGGCAAGGACGAGCGGGTTCAGGACGCCGCCCGGCGCCGGCACGGTCATCACCAGCCGCCCGACACCGGCGACCTTGGCCGGGATCGCGTTCATCAGCACCGAGGAGGGATAGGAGGCGGTGCCGCCCGGCACGTACAGCCCGACTGCGTCGATCGGCCGCCAGCGCGACGCGAGCCGCACCCCCAGCGCGTCTACGTAATCGATTTCGGCCGGCAATTGCCGGCGGTGAAAGCTTTCGATGCGCTCGGCCGCGAGCCGCAACGCGGCGACGGTGTCGGCGGATGCGGCGGCGGCACCCTCGGCGATTTCGCGGCGCGACAAGCGCAACCCCGTCTCGGTGAGATCGACCTCGTCGAAACGGCTCGTGTAGTCGAACAGCGCTTCGTCGCCGCGGCGGGCGACGTCGTCGACGATCGTCGCGACCGCGGCCTCGACATCGGTTGCGGTTTCGCGCTTTGCCTCGACGAAGCGGGCGAACGCCGCCGCGAAGCCGGGATCGCGCGTCGACAAGGTCAGCGGCATCAGCGGCTTGCCTCGACCGCGGCGCGGAAGCGCTCGACCCAGCCGCCGACGGCCTCGGGGCGGGTTTTCAAGGCCGGCCGATTGACGATCAGGCGCGAGCTGACCTCGGCGATGCATTCGAGTTCGACCAACCCGTTCGCTTTCAACGTGGCGCCGGTCTGGACCAGATCGACGATGTGCCGGCACAGGCCCAGGCTTGGCGCCAGCTCGACGGCACCGTTGAGCTTGATGCACTCGGCCTGGATGCCGCGCGCGGCGAAATGGCGGCGGGTGATCTCGGGATACTTGGTCGCGACCCTGATGTGGCTCGGCCGCGTGTCGTCGCGGCGCGCAACCCAATCGGCGGTAGCCGCGGCTGCGATATGGCAATGGCCGATTTCGAGATCGAGCGGGGCGTAGATTTCGGAATAATCGAATTCCATCAGCACGTCGTTGCCGGCGACGCCGAGTTGTGCCGCGCCGAACGCGACAAAAGTCGCGGCGTCGAAGCTGCGCACCCGAATGATGTCGAGACCGGGGTCGCTGGTGGCGAAACGCAGCTGGCGTGCATTCGGATTTTCGAAGGCCGGCTCGGGCTCGACGCCGATGCGCCGCAACAGCGGCATCACCTCGTTCAGAATGCGGCCGTTGGGCAACGCCATGATCAGGCGGTCGTCGGTGTCGCCGGTCACGTCGCCGCGCCCTCGTCATGGCGCGGCCGCCAGGGGGTCGGCCACGGGTCGCCCAAATCCTTGGCGTGGGCGAGGATGCGGCCGGCATCGAGCCGGATTGCGGCGGTGCCGGCAAATTCGAGATGGATCGAAGCACCACCCGTCCCGTCGGGCTCGCTGCGGACCGCCAAGAGACACAGGATGCGATCCTCGTCGCTGCGGCGAAAGCCGCGGTAGGATGCGCCGGCGACCGCGCCGAAGTTCACCGCGCACAGCACGCGTTCGTGACCTTCTTCGCCCGGCAACGGGCGCAGCCCGCTCTCCCAGCGAAAGCGATTGGCGACCAGCACGAAACTGCGCTCGTCGGGCAGATAGCCGAGATCACGAACCGCGACCAGCGCGTCCTGCAGGCAGGCCGACAGCACCGCGAGATCGTCGGCGTCCTCGGCCCGCAGCCGCAGCGCCAGGTTGCCGTCAGGCGCCATCGCGCAGCCTCTCGATCCGCGCGCCGCAGGCCGAGAGCTTGTCCTCGAGCCGCTCGTAGCCGCGGTCGAGGTGATAGACGCGGTTGATCACGGTCTCGCCCTCGGCGGCGAGGCCGGCCACGACCAGCGACACCGAGGCCCGCAGATCGGTCGCCATGACCGGCGCCCCCAGCAGCCGCGGCACCCCGCGCACCATCGCCGAGGCGCCGTGCACATTGATGTTGGCGCCCATGCGGGCGAGTTCGGGGACGTGCATAAAGCGGTTTTCAAAGATCGTCTCGGTGATCATCGAGGCGCCGCGCGCCGTCGCCATCAGCGCCATGAACTGCGCCTGCAGGTCGGTCGGGTAGCCGGGATAGGGCTCGGTCATCACGTCAACGCCGTCGAGGCCGTCGCCGCGGCGGCGCACGACCACCCCGTCCTCGGTCGGCGTGACCTCGACCCCGGCGTTGTCGAGAACGCGCGCCACCGCGGTCACGAAATCGAGCCGGGTGCGGGCCAGCCGCACCTCGCCGCCGGTCGCCGCCGCCGCCATCATGTAGGTCCCGGTCTCGATCCGGTCGGGGATGATGCGATGGGAGGCGCCGTTGAGCCGGCCGACCCCAACGATGCGCAGCCGGTCGCTGCCGATGCCGTCGATGCGCGCGCCCATCGCGACAAGGCATTCGACGAGGTCGGTGATCTCGGGCTCGCGCGCGGCGTTGATCAGGACGGTCTCGCCCTCGGCGAGCGTGGCCGCCATCAGCAGATGCTCGGTGGCGCCGACCGACACCGAGGGAAAGACGATTTCGGCGCCGTGCAGGCCTTTGGGCGCGCGGGCATCGACATAGCCTTCGTGCAACTCGATTTGCGCGCCGAGCCGGCGCAACCCGGTGATGTGCAGGTCGATCGGCCGGGTGCCGATGGCGCAGCCGCCGGGCAGCGACACCCGCGCCCGCCCACACCGGGCCAACAGCGGCCCCAACACCAAAACCGACGCCCGCATCTTGCGCACAAGATCGTAGGGTGCGGTAATCGACGTGATGTGCGCCGCCGACAGGTCGAGCCGGCGGCCGCCGGTCGGGCTCGCCTGGCCGATGCCGATCGCGACCCCGTGCTGGACCAAGAGGTTCGACATCGTCGCGATGTCGGCAAGATCGGGGACGTTTTCGAGGCTCAGCGTCTCCGCGGTCAGCAGGCTCGCCGCCATCAGCGGCAGAGCGGCGTTTTTGGCACCGCCGATCGCGATCACCCCGTCGAGCGGCACCCCGCCCCTGATTCGGATCCTGTCCATCGCCTCAGCTCTGCACCCCGCCGACCGGCCCAGACACGGTTCCGGGGCGGCAGCGGGCGATCAATCGGCGGCCGGTCCGCCGTGGCCGCTGCTTTTACTGGAGAGCCGCTCGCCGCTCAAGGTAGTGGAGGTATCGGCGTCGCCGCGAGAGCTTTCTGCTTGCAGGCGGGCCTGATCCTTGCGCCGCCGTAGATTGTCGCGCAACGCCCGGCCCAGCCGTTCATCGCGTGCCGCCCGCTCGGCCGCTTTGCGCGGGGTCAGAACCGGACCATTTCTCATGCGGCAATGCAGCAAAGACCGGCGCCGCTGTCAAGCGGCGCGTCAGGGAAAGACGGGCGCCGCGGTCCGGCGCCGGCTCAGGCCTCGACCCGCAAATTCACGTAATTCGACAGGATTACCGCCACCGCCCGCTTGGCGGCGTATTCGGCGGAGTGCTCAGGGTGGACATGGCGCCAGGCGGCGACGCCGGCGCGATAGCATTCGACCGAGGAGCGGCCTTGCGCCCGCGCCGTCGCGAACGCCAGGAGCGCCGCGTCGCCGGCCGCTGTTTTCGCCGCGCCGGGCATCGCTGAATTCCCGTCCATATGTTGCTTGTCCCCGTTCGAACGCAGCGCTGCCGGATCCGATTGCCAGCGAACGCCTCGGCCCGAGCGGGGGTTCCGCCAGCCCCCCGCCTTGCCTTTGGGCGGGCGGCCGTGTATCTATTGCGGCTGCGCGCCAAGCGGGTTTCGCCGCCGACGCTGCCGTAGCTCAGTGGTAGAGCACCCCCTTGGTAAGGGGGAGGTCGTAAGTTCAATCCTTACCGGCAGCACCAGCATTTCCGATATTCTCGGCCGGGGCTGCCGTTGTTATCGACGGACACGACACGGCGGCTCGCGGACAACAAACGGAGACGCCGATGCCCGCAGCGCCTTGCCGCGGATGATCGATGTGGGCCGCGGCCTGCGCGACCGTCATGGCGCGGACGTGCTAGTGCTGGCCTGCGCCGGCATGGCGCGCTACCGCGCCGATCTCGAAGAGGCGGTGCAGATCCCGGTGGTCGAGCCGACCCAAGCCGCGGTCACGATGGCGCTCGGGCGCGTGCGGCTGGGCTCGGGGCGGGGCGCGCAAAAGTCTCCGTGCTAGACGCCGCTCTTTGGCTCCGTCGCCGCGGTTACAAGTGGCGTTCCTCTTCAAGGCGGCGTACCCGATCATCGAACCGCCCCAGCCGGTCGGTCAGCCGACTGACTTGGGCATGGGTCGCGCGGATTTCGGTCAGCAATCGGGTATGTGAATTATCGAGCCGCGACACGATCGCGGTCAGCACGCTCATATCGTCTTTGAGGCTCAGGATATCGTCGCGTTGCTGCTCCACCAGCCGCCCGAGCGCGGCAATGTCGACATTCTTGGCGAGACCGGCGATCCCCTCATGTAGTTCGCCGCGCAGCTCGGCGATATCGGCCCGGGTGGTCGTGCTCAGATCGGCGATATCGGCCCGGCTGGTCGCGCGCAGCTCGGCGATATCGGCCTGGCTGGCCGCGCGCAGCTCGGCGATATCGGCCTGGGTGGCCGTGCGCAGCTCGGCGATATCGGCCCGGGTGGTCGCGCGCAACTCGGCGATGTTCGCCTCGATGCGGGAGAGGTAGGCGAACAACTGATCTTCCGACACTTTCGCAACCCCAAAAGGTTCGGCTGACCCCACGGCCGCGGCGCCAGCGCGCCAACCCTCTGCTGTTATTTGGAGGCGCCGATGCCGAGTCAAGCCCGATATGACCACGTGGCGAGGGTGGCGGCGGCCGTCGGGCGGTAGGCGATCCGCCGGGTGTCGCTGTGACCGTCCGAAACAACCCTTGTGCATCACGCGCGAGCCAAGCGTCTGCGAGTTGACCGAACCTCGGCCCGCGGCCTACGATTTCGCTTTCGCCAAGGGAGCGTGTGCAATGGCTGACATCCCCCGCCTCAACGGCGTGATTCGGGCTTTGGAACAGGGAAAGCCGGCGTTCACCACCTTTGCCGCGGCCGAAGTCAGCGTCGCGCAGGCGGTGGGTGCGGCCGTCTATGACGGCGTCGTCTTTGAGATGGAGCATCGCGCCTACGACATCCGGGCGTTGCGCGACTGCCTGCAATACATGCTCGACCGCCGCCAAATCGTGCAGAGCGGCAGTCTGGCGCCGGCGGTGACGCCCTTTGTGCGCATCCCGCCAAATGGCGGCGAGGCGAACCAATGGGTGGCGAAGCAGGTGCTCGACCATGGCGTTTATGGCATCGTGTGGCCGCATGTCAGCACCGTCGAGGAGGCGGTGAACGCGGTCACCGCCTGCCGCTATCCGCGCCCGCGCTCGGCCGCCTATTACGAGCCGGCGGGCCAGCGCGGCGACGCGCCGGCCGCGGCGGCGCGCTATTGGGGCCTGTCGCAACAGGATTATTACGCGCGCGCCGATGTCTGGCCGCTCAATCCGCAGGGCGAGATCCTAGTCGCGATCATGTGCGAGGAAGTGCGGGCGATCCGCAACCTGCCTAAAATGCTCGAAGAGGTGCCGGGGATCGGGGTCGTCATCATCGGCGAGGGCGACCTCTCGCAGGATCTGGGCCTGCCGCGGCAATACGAGCACCCGACCGTCGCGGCGGCGATCGACGAGATCCTGGCGATCTGCAAGGCGCACAACGTCGCGTGCGGCCACCCGCATGTCGACGGCAAGAACATCGAGGGGCTGCTCGAAAAAGGCTTTCGCTACCTGATGCCGGCTCCGTCTTACTCCTTCGCCGCGCTCGAACTCGGCCGCAAAGCCTCCGGCCGCGCCTAGCGCCTGATCAAAACGACCGGCAGGTGTCGGCGTACCGGATTTTATCGTCGACGCCGTTGCCGAGCGGCTGTTTCCGTCGGAGGGGATCCCGCGATCTTCCGTTTTCGTCATCCCGGCGCAGGCCGGGACCCATGTCGGCAATGGGCACCGGCCTTCGCCGGTGTGACGAGAATTGCAGCCGGGATTCGGTCAGAGGGCTCTCACCAGATGAAATCAAAGGCGAATGGCCTAACGGAGGGTAACGTTTAAGAACGGCTAATCGACCCCGGTGGCGCGGCGAGGAGAGTGCGCCAGTCGATTGCGGCGCCGAGCTTGAGGCGG
>DATMKU010000434.1:0-3615 GCA_035570935.1 Allostellaceae bacterium | reverse complement strand
CCCGGATAACGCCGGCGCAAGACCTTGCAAGCCGTCGCGGCGTCGGCGGCGAGCGCCGCGCGCCCCGGCCACAGCCCGCGCTCGGGGGCAGCGCCAAAGCCGCGCTGGTCGTAGGCGTAAGTAGCGATGCCGTCCGAGGCCCAGGCCTTGCCCGGCGCGGCAAATGCGCGGCTGTAGTCGTTAAAGCCATGCAGCGCCAGGATCACCGCTTTGACCGGGCCTGCGGGCAGCCATATGCGCAGCGGCAGCCGCGCCCCGTCGGCCGCAATAAACTCGGAGCCGGTAAATCTCGGCGCGGGCTTCGGGTCGAATACCGCGGTACCGATGCCGGTAAGCCGGATGGTCGGACCCGATGGCGGCGCGCACGAGCTCAATCCCCAAAATAGCAGGACCAGCCACCCGCCGCCGACGAGAGTTGCGAGCCGCCGTCGTCCGCGTGCACCCGTCTCGGCCGGCCGCTTTTGTTCGTGCACGAGCGCCGCCAGGTTGCGTCGATAGACTGGGCTGGGGGGTACGCCGTTCGATTCGGTCAAGCGGCCAAGCAAAGACGGCGGCCCGGTGCTGAACCTTTCGCCCGACGGCCCGAATTTAAACAGCGGATCATTGATCGTACCGCGGCAATGCGTATCATCGAGGCCGTCATACGGTCAACCGGCCGCCGCGCCGCGCCGGCTCAAGGGTTTCCGGCTGGTTATGGAACCTTTCGAAACCATCTACATCGATGAGATGGTCGCGGCCTGCAATGGCGGGGGCGGCCCGCTCGGCCATCCCCGGGTCTACCTCAATCTTGCTCCTGCCGGCAGGGTGGAGTGTCCCTATTGTTCCCGTCTCTATCGCAACCGGGCGATGGCGCCCTCCGGCGAAGTACGGGGCACGACCCCGGCCAGCGGGCAGAACAGCGCAACCTCTGGATAGCAGGTAGCCGTGGACGACCTCATCGGCGCGATTGACCAGGCCAAGACCGGCGAAGCGGCGACCGCCACTGTTGTTCCCATGCCCTCGGTCGCGCCCCGTCATGTGTTTCTGATCGACGGCTCGGGCTTCATCTTTCGCGCCTATCACGCGTTGCCGCCGCTGACGCGGTCCGACGGCACCCCGGTCAGCGCCGTGCTCGGCTTTAGCAACATGCTGGCGAAATTGCTCAGCGAGACCGACGCCGACCACATGGCGGTCGTATTCGACTATTCCGGCCGCTCGTTCCGCAACCAGCTTTACGATCAATACAAGGCGCAGCGTCCCGAAGCGCCGCCCGATCTCGCCGTGCAGTTCCCATTGGTGCGGCGCGCCACCGAAGCCTTTGGCGTTTGCCAGATCGAGCTTGAAAATTTCGAGGCCGACGATCTGATCGCGACTTACGCCCGGCATGCGGTCGAGGCCGGCGCCGAGGTCACCATTGTTTCCTCCGACAAAGATCTGATGCAGCTCGTCAACGACCGGGTCACGATGCTCGACCCGATCAAAAATCGCCCGATCGGGGCCGATGAGGTACGCGAGAAATTCGGGGTCGGCCCGGACAAGGTGATCGATGTGCAGGCGCTGTGCGGCGACAGTGTCGACAATGTTCCGGGTGTGCCAGGCATCGGCGTCAAGACCGCGGCCGAGTTGATCAATGCCTATGGCGACCTTGAAACCTTGCTCGCCCGCAAGGGGGAGATCAAACAGCCCAAGCGCCGGCAGGCGCTGATCGACAACGAGGACAAAGCGCGGTTGTCGAAGGTGCTGGTCAAGCTCGACGGCGACGCGCCATTGCCGTGCCCGCTGTCGGCGCTCGCGGTCGAACCGCCCGCCGCGGACAAGCTGCTGCCGTTTTTGCGCGAAATGGAATTTCGCGCATTGGCAACGCGGATGTCGCAGCGGCTGGCCGGAATGGCGCCGGTCGCCCCGGTCGACCACACCGAGCCGGCGATCCCAGAAATCCCGCCCTTCACCGCGGCGCGCAGCTACGCGCTGATCGAAACCGCCGAAGGGCTCGACCATTGGATCGAGGCCGCGCATGAGGCGGGGTTTGTCGCGATCTGGGTCGCGGCCAGCGCGGTGCCCGGCCAGCGGCCGGTCCTCGCCGGGATTGCCCTGGCACTGGCGCCGGGAATGGCCGCCTACGTGCCGCTCGGTCATCGTGTCGCAGGTGGGCTGGACCTCGCCGCAGCCGGCGTCATCCCGTTCGACACCGCGATCGAAAAATTGCGCCCGCTGCTGGAAGACCCGGGTGTCCTCAAGATCGGCCACGACATCAAGACGACAGCGCATCTGCTGTCGCGCTGGGGCATTTCGCTGGCGCCGCATGACTGCACGATGCTGATGTCCTATGTGCTCGACGGCGGTCAGTTCGACCACGATATCGAGGCGCTGGTTAAGCGCTCTTTCGAGCACAACCTGCCGTCGCAAAAAGAGCTGATCGGCACCGGCAAGAGCCTGATCGCGTTTGCCGAGGTGGCGCGCGAGCGGGCGCGCGACTTTGCCGCCGAGCGGGCCGACGCGGCGTTGCGTTTGCACACATTGCTTAAGGCGCGGCTGGTCCGCGACAGGATGACCGCGTTCTACGAGACGATCGAGCGTCCCTTGGCGCCGGTCGTCGCCGCGATGGAGCGTGAGGGGATCAGGGTCGACCGCTCCGCACTTGCCGAATTGTCCGTCGATTTCGCCCGGCGCATCGCCGAGCTCGAGCACACGATTTACGCCGCGGTCGGCAACGAATTCAACATCGGCTCGACCAAGCAATTGGGCGACGTGCTGTTCGAAAAGCTCGGGCTGCCGGGCGGCAAAAAGGGCAAGACCGGTGCCTACGGCACCGACGCCTCGATCCTCGAGGAGCTTGCGCCATTGCACCCGGTGCCGACGCAGGTCCTCGAATGGCGTCAGCTGACCAAGTTGAAATCGACCTATGCCGACGCTTTGGGTGAGGAGATCGACGCCGAGACCGGGCGGGTCCACACCTCCTACGCGCTCGCCGTGGCGGCGACCGGCCGTTTTTCGTCGAACAATCCCAACCTGCAGAACATCCCGATCCGCACCGAGGAAGGCAGGCGCATCCGCCGCACCTTTATCGCCGAACCCGGGCATGTGCTGCTGTCGGCCGATTACAGCCAGATCGAACTGCGCCTCGCGGCCCACGTCGCCGACGTACCCGAACTGCGGCAGGCGTTCCATGATGGGGTCGACATTCACGCATTGACCGCGAGCCAGGTGTTCGGCGTGCCGCTCGCGATGATGGACGCGGCCACCCGGCGCCGCGCCAAAGCGATCAATTTCGGCATCATCTACGGCATCAGCGCGTTCGGGCTGGGCGCGCAGATCGGGGTGCCGCAGGCCGAGGCGGCGGCTTATATCCGCGCCTATTTCGACCGTTTCCCGGCGATCCGCGCCTATATGGAGCGGATCAAGACCGATTGCCGCCGCACCGGCTTTGTCGAGACGATCTTTGGCCGCAAATGCTGGATCGCCGGCATCCGCGACGCCAACCCGGCGCGCCGTGCCGGTGCCGAGCGGCAGGCGATCAACGCGCCATTGCAGGGATCGGCGGCCGACATCATCAAGCGCGCCATGATCCGAGTTCCATCAGCCCTCGCCGGCGCCGGGCTGCACGCGCGGATGCTGCTCCAGGTGCATGACGAGCTA
>DATMKU010000433.1:0-3638 GCA_035570935.1 Allostellaceae bacterium | reverse complement strand
GTCTGCTGATCGTCGTCAGCGTCACGATGGATACCGTTGCGCAGATCCACTCGCACCTGCTCGCCCATCAATATGAAGGTCTGATCCGGAAGGCCAAGCTGCGGGGACGCCGCGGATGAACATCATCCTGCTCGGGCCGCCGGGCTCCGGGAAGGGCACCCAGGCGAAGCGGATCGAGCAGACCCACGGCATCGTCCAGCTATCCACCGGCGACATGCTGCGCGCGACGACAGACTCCGGCACCGAGTTCGGACACCGCGTCAAGACCATCATGGACTCCGGCCAGCTCGTGCCCGACGACATCATCGTCGAGATGATCGACCACCGTATTCGGCAGCCTGATTGCGGCCGAGGCTTCATTCTCGACGGGTTTCCCCGCAACGTGCCGCAGGCGAAGGCCCTCGACGCGATGCTCGCCGAGCATAATCTGAAGCTCGACCATGTGATCTTGCTCGACGTCGACGAGGCGGCGCTGGTCGATCGGTTGTCCGGGCGGTTCACCTGCACCCAGTGTGGCGCGAGCTATCACGAGCGGTATAACCGGCCGAGCCGCGAGGGGATCTGCGACGTGTGCGGCAGCAGCGAATTCGTCTGCCGTGCCGACGACCGGCCCGAGGCGGTAAAGGCCCGCTTCGAGGTCTATAATCGTCAGACCGCGCCGATCCTGCCCTATTATCGCGATCGCGGCATTCTGCGCCGGGTCGACGGCATGGCTGACATCGACGGCGTGACGCGAGAGATCGATAATATTCTCGGGTGAGCCGCCAACGGTCTTGATGGGGATCGGAATGGTCGAACCTTACTCCGCTGTGGGGTTGATCCCGAGCTTCTGGGGCATTCGCCGCCGCGCGGACATCGAGAAGAATCTGGAGCACCTCGAAAGCCTGACCAAGGCGGCGTTCTGGTTGTCCAATCTGGACATCCCGGTCCGCCTCGTCGCCATTCCCGAGGGTGCGCTGCAAGGGTTCAACGACGAGGTTCTCGACGTCGATCATGCCGAATTTGCGCGCACCTGCGCGATCGACATACCCGGCCCGGAGACCGACCGGCTCGGGCGGCTGGCGCGCAGTTGGGGGGTGTTCATCATGGCGCAGGCGAAGGCGCGTCACGAGGACTGGCCCGACCGTTTCTTCAATATCGGGTTCATTGTCGACCCGGACGGCGCGGTCGTTCTGAAACACTACAAGATCTCGGCGCTGCTGCCGTGCGAGCGCTCGATCTCGCCGCACGATGTGTTTGACTGGTGGGTCGAGAAATACGGCCGCACCTTGCAGGCGTTCTGGCCGGTCGCCGACACCGCTATCGGGCGCCTCGGGATCATGATGGCGATGGAGGGCAACTATCCCGAGAACGGCCGCGGCCTCGCCCTCAACGGCGCCGAAGTGGTCTATCGCGCCTCGCTCCCCGCCCCCTTTACGGAGAACGATTTCTTCGAGATTTCGAACCGGGCGCGGGCGCTCGAGAACAACATGTACATCGTCGCGCCCAATATCGGCGGCTATCACCTCTACCCCGAGAGCGAAACGCCGATCGACGCCGGCGGCGGCCAGTCGATGATCGTCGACTACCGCGGCGCGATCGTCGGCAAGCAGCGCGACACGAACGGCTCGACTTTCGTCGCCGGGGTGATCAACGTCGAGGCGTTGCGGCATCATCGCCAATCGGCGCAGGTGACGAACTGGCCCAAGGATATCCGCGCCGAACTGGCTCAGATCATCTACGAGCAGCCGATTTATCCGAAGAACCTCTATCTCGACAAAATTCCCGGCCGGCATGCCGAGTACAAGCGGGAGGTGATCGATCAGCAAGTTCGTCTGATGCAGGAGCGCGGCATCTGGGAGCCGCCGGCAAGCGGTTGAATCGAGGTTGATCTGGCTGAGCGCCTGGGTCGTTCGAGACGGCCGTGCAGCCGGCGAGACCGGAGCGTGGGCGGCCTCCTCGAGAGTCGGCTTGTAGGTCAGCCCCCAGGAATCAAAACGGCAACGTGATTCGCCAACTCACAAAACCCCAGCCGACGATTTTGTTGCCATAATCAGAAGGAAATTGGTTGGCAGCGGGGTGGAATTCGCCGAGCCATGCGTCATTCAGGAAGACCAGAAGTATATGTTTTCGGGATTTTGGGTATGTCAGGGGATGGAGGGAGAAAAAGCCCCCTCAAGTTAGCGGGGGTCGGGGCTCATGAGCTCGGCTGATCCGGCGCGGTCGGCACCTCCGCTGCTGCGGAGAGATACCTGCCTCCTCTGCGCTGTGGGAGGATGACCTTTTTTGCTTCCACGAGGGCGCTGAGACTGTTCGATATTGACTGCTCGCCGATGCCTTCTGCGGCGAGCAAGTTTATAATCTCGCCTCTCGAGAGACCTTGAGGGTGCTCGGTTATTGTTTTCAGAACAGTTTGCTGGACGAAGCCGCGCGGGTGTCTGTCTCCTCTTCGCGGGCTGGATGGCGAAAGTCGGAATGATGGCTGTGGTTCGTCTGTGAAGTAGCGGATGATGCGGGCCAGCCTGCTGTTGATCTCGGAGAGCTCAGTTTCGAGTTCCTGCTTTCGTGAGGTAAGGCGTTCTTGTTCTGCCTTGAGGGCAGTGTCGATGTCGAGGTGCGTTTGGGCCATCTCTGCCTCTATTGTTGTGTCTGCTCAGCATACCATGAAATGAGAACGCGGCGGTTCAGTTAGGCCGCCACTCCCGCTCTTCCTCCTCAAAGAGCGTTGTGAGTTCTATGCGTTGAGTGGAGGGCGGTACGGAAAAGAGCATTGCTGCGCATCGACCAAGCGGCGTGAAAGCTATTTTCAGCTTGTCACGGGGCCGAAGCGGGACCTCAGGCCATTGTGTGGGCGGTCTGCAACGACGGTTCGGTGGGGCGGCCGCCCTCCACCTGCCGCAGAAATGATTCCATCATCGACAATGTCCACAGAGCGGCGCTGTGGTCGCGCTCGCCCGACTGGTGCTGGTCAAGCAGGGTGGCGATCGTGCCAGTGTCGAACAAACTCGACTCGCGCAGCACCGGTCCCAGCAAGGTGTCGCGCAGACGCCGGCGCAGCGGGCCGCGGAACCATGCGGCAAGCGGCACCGCAAATCCCTGCTTCGGGCGGTAGAGGATTTCCTTCGCGACATATGGTTCTAGCGCGGTCTTGAAGATTTGCTTCCCCTCGCGGCCATGCAGTTTGAAATGCGAGGGCAGCCCCGCCGCCCACTCGACCAGAGTATGGTCGAGCAGCGGAACCCGCGTTTCGAGCGAACTCGCCATGCTGGCGCGATCGACCTTGGTCAGAATGTCACCGGGGAGATAGGTTTTGAAATCGGCGTATTGCACTTGCGACAGCGGATCCTCGCTGCCGCACTGCCCCATATGCGAGCGCAGCACCTCGCCGCCGTCGTAGCCCTGCAGCTCACGCGCAAGACTTGGACTGAAAAGCCGCCGGCGAAGTTCGGTGGCGCAAATCGAGACGGACGAGAAATAAGCCTCGACCGTATCGCGCGCCAGCTCCTGCAAAGTCGCCTTGGCGCGCAATGGGCGCGGCGCCCAGTCCAGTTTCGGGTAGAGCGCGCCGGCCATACCGAAGAACGGACGGCGCAAACTCGCCGGCACCACGCGGCGCACCCGCTCCTCGAAACAATGCCAGCGATAACGGCGATAGCCGG
>DATMKU010000432.1:0-28248 GCA_035570935.1 Allostellaceae bacterium | reverse complement strand
GCCTCGCTCGCCCAAACACGACTTGAGGCAGCGGCGCTCGCGCCGACGCCCGCGCTGCCGACACCCGAGGAAGTCGCCGCTGATGCTCTCGATCTTGCCTTCTGGAATTCCGTCAAGGACAGCAACCGGCGCGAGGAGCTGCAGGCCTACCTCGAGCAACATCCGAATGGCCATTTCGCCGGGCTAGCCCGCGCCCGCCTCTCAGAAGATGACGTTTAGCTGTTCGAATATCCAGGGTCGTGGGTCGACCGTTCGACTGCTTGCAGACCGGGATCAGCGATTTCAGGCGCTGCGGCGGCGATGTCGTTATGTGCAATTGAGATTTAAGAACCGCGTCACGGAACCGCCACCTGTCCCGATGCAAGAAAGGCGATAGCCTGATCTCGGCCTGATAAAACAAGGTGGAACTGGAGCGCCCCTGCAATAAGCTCACAGTTCGGGCCAGGGAGTACGGCGTCCGCAGCAGGAGAACGGCAAGATGAATTCGAACGGCAAGGTGGCGCTCGTTACCGGCGGGGGCAGCGGCATCGGCAAGGCGTCGGCGCTGGCGCTCGCCAAGGAGGGGTTTGCGGTGGTCGTCGCCGGGCGCCGGGCGGAGCCGCTGCAGGCGGTTGTCGGCGAGGTCGAGAGCACGCAGGGCAAGGCCTTGGGCGTGCCGACCGATGTCGGCAATCCCGATTCGGTGCGCGCACTCTTCGCCCGGACCAAGGAGACCTATGGCCGGCTCGACGTGCTGTTCAACAATGCCGGGTTCGGCGCCGCGGCGCCGATCGAGGAACTCGCCTTCGAGCGCTGGCAGGCGGTGGTCAACTCGATCCTGACCGGCTCGTTCCTGTGTACCCAGGAAGCCTTCAAGATCATGAAGGATCAGAAGCCGATGGGCGGCCGCATCATCAACAACGGCTCGATCTCGGCGCATGTGCCGCGGCCGAACTCGGTCGCCTACACCTCATGCAAGCACGCGATCACCGGGCTGACCAAATCGACCTCGCTCGACGGCCGCAAATACGACATCTCTTGCGGCCAGATCGACATCGGCAATGCCTTGACCGAAATGACCCAGCGGATGCAGCGCGGCGTGCCGCAGGCCAACGGCACGGTCATCGAAGAGCCGACGATGGATGTGGCAAATGTGGCGCGCGCCATCGTCTTCATGTCGACCGTGACGCCCGAGGCCAACGTCCAGTTCCTGACCGTGATGGCGACAAAGATGCCGTTTGTCGGGCGCGGCTAGGTCACAATCGCCCAGCACCGTGCTGTAGCGTTCAAGCGGTGGGTTGGCGAGGCCGGGCGTCTTTGCAGCTTTCGGAGCGGCGGTCGCCGGCCGGCGATTGCACGTCGCCGCCAAGCGCTGGATCTGCGCGACCGACCCCGGCTATTTCGATCGCCTGTCGCCTGGGTCGGTCCGCAGCCTGGTCTGGTCTGTCGCGCAGCAGTGCCGCGGCGACCAGGTTCGGTGCCGCATCCTCGCCCGACGCTAGTGCCACGCATCGCGGTGCGTGCTCCGGCGATCGACGATCGCGTTCATTCGGGTCACTCCTCCTCTTCCTCGACCGCACTCTCGTGCCAGTGCCGCAGGATCAGGCGCGATAAAAAGTCGATGACGAGATAAATCACGATGCCGGTCATCGACAGCAGAAACAAGGCCGCGAATAGCCGCGGGATCGCCAGCCGGTAGCCGGCTTCGAGGATGCGAAAAGCGAGCCCGGTCTCGGCGCCGCCGGTGCCGGCGACGAACTCGGCGACGACCGCACCAATCAGCGCGAGCCCGCCTGAAATCCGCAGCCCGGCCAGGAAATACGGCAGTGCCGTCGGCAATTTCAGATAGCGCAAGGTCTGCGCGGGTGTCGCGCCATAGAGCCGGAACAACGCCAAGAGATTGCGGTCGGCGCTGTTGAGCCCGAGCGTCGTGTTCGACACGATCGGGAAAAACGCGACGATCCAGGCGCAAACGAGGAGTGCTAGAAACGGCTGCTGCACCCAGATGATGATCAGGGGCGCGATCGCGACGATCGGCGTCACCTGCAGGATCACGGCATAGGGAAAGAGGCTCAGCGCCAGCACTCGCGACAGCGAGAACAGCAGCGCGATGGCGCCGCCGAGAATGGCCGCCGCGGCGAGTGCGGCGAGCGTGATGCGCAGAGTGACGAGCAACGACACCAACAGGCTCGGCCCGTCGGTCCACAATGCCCGCGCAATCGCGACCGGTCCCGGAAGGATATAGGGCGGGACGTTCTCGAGGTGGACGATCGCCTGCCACAGCACCAGCAGTGCGGCGCCGACCGCGAGCGGGGCCGCAACGCGCCAGAACCGGCCGCGCCGCCTCATCGCGGCTCCGCCGCCGACATCGCCCGGCTCAAGTGGGCCGACACGGCGGCGCAGATCGCGGCGTAGCCGGAGGCGGTGCGCAACGACCGCTCGCGTGGCTGCGGCAATTCGACCGCGAGATCGGCGGCGATACGCCCGGGGCGCGCGGTCATGACCGCGATCCGGGTCGACAGATAGACCGATTCGAAAACGCTGTGGGTGACAAAGACGACCGTCGCCCGGCGGCCCTCCCACAGCCGCAACAGGTCGTCGTTGAGCGCCATCCGGGTGATTTCGTCGAGTGCCGCGAAGGGCTCGTCGAGCAGCAAGAGGTCGGGGTCGGTCACCAACGCGCGGGCAAGCGCGACGCGCATCCGCATTCCGCCCGACAACTGGCGCGGATAGGCGCGCTCGAAACCGGCGAGCCCGACCGCGCGCAATTCGGCCGCGGCCCGCTCGCGCTCGGCCGGACCAACTCGGCCGGAGAGGCGCAGCGGCAGCAGCACATTGCCCAATACCGTGCTCCACGGCATCAAGGTCGGGTCTTGGAAGACAAAACCAATCCGCCCGCGCGCCGCCGGCCCGCGATCGGCGCAGGCCAGCGTCAAATGCCGCTCGCCTTCGCTGGGCTCGCTCAACCCGGCGATGATGCGCAACAACGTGGTCTTGCCGCATCCCGAAGGGCCGAGCAGGCTCACAAACTCGCCCCGGCCAATCTCGAGGTCGATCGGTGCGAGCGCGGTGACACCTGTATCGAAGCGCTTTTCGACGCCCCGCAACGAGACGACCGGCGCCGCCACCGCGGGGCGGGAAACGACGGGTGCGGTCAGGGCCGCATCCCGACCTTCTTGTTCACAAAATGCAAGGTGAACGCCTTGGTGAAATCCATGTCCTTGGGGTAGACGCCCTCATCTGCCATCGTTTCGAAAAAGTCGCGCCAACGCGCTTTGCTCATCGCGCCGATCCCGTATTTCTTGGCGTCGCCGCTGTCGACGATGCCGTACTCCTTGAGCTTGGCGATACCGTAGGCGAGGAGCGCGTCGCTCATCTCCGGGTTGTCCTTCTTGATCAGCGCGTTCCCCGGCGCCGGATCGCCATAGAGATAGCTGTACCAGCCTTCGATGCTGGCATCGACAAAGCGCTGCACGAGACCGGGGTCGTCATGGACAAGTCGGTTCGAGGTTTCGATCAACGAACTGTAGCTCGAATAGCCGGCATCGGCGATCAGCAGCACCACGGGTTTGACCCCTTGCTGCTCGATCGTAAACGGCTCGCTCGACAAATAGCCCTGTTGGATCGCCTGGGGATTGGCGAGAAACGGCGCCACGCTGAAGGTGTAGGGCCGGATCTGGTCGTCGGTATAGCCGAATTTCCGCTTCAGGAAGATCCAGCTGCCGATCCGGGTGTCCGACCCGATCATGATCGGCTTTCCCCTGAGCGCGGCGAAATTGTCGTCGCCCTGCCCCGGATGGGCGATCAGCACCGAGGGGTCCTTCTGAAACAGCGCGGCGACCGCGACCATCGGGATGTTTTCGCGCACGAAATTGAGCGGGACAAAAGAGTTGGTCGCGATGTTGAAATCGAGCCGGCCGGCGGCGAGCAGCTCGGCGTGGTTCACCTGCGGCCCGCCCTGCTGTAACTTGACGTCGAGCCCGTAGCGCCGGTAGATGCCCGTGGCAATCGCCTGATAATAGCCGCCATGCTCGGCCTCCGCCTTCCAATCGGTGCCGAACCGCACCGTCTGCAGCTCGGCCGCGCGGGCCATGGTCGCGCCGATCGCCGCGAGCAGCACCGTGGCGGTCAGGAGCGTCCGGCATATCGCCCTGCAAGTCATTGCTGTCTTTCCTACTTTCCGTAATCGAATGTAGCCGGCGCCGGTCCCGCCGTCGAGCCGCGGCGCCGGCCATCCGTCGTCCATTGTGGATAAGCGGGAAAGTTCCATGCGGTCGACGCATATCGCGTCCGCGCCTTTGGTTGGATCAAATTCTGTTACAAACTGTTGAATTGGTGTCACAAGCTTGACACGGACCGATCGAATTCGGTAACGAAACCGGGCTGAGCATTATGAGCTGCATTATCAATCGAACGCCGATGGCTGCCAATTTTCGCTGCCGTTATGGCAACACCGTTCCGCCCGCCCCATCGGTAGAGGCGCGGATCACCGCATTCCTCGACGGGACAACCAATGGGGAAGAGTTGCTGCACGCTCTTTACGACTACGTTCTCGATGAGCCGATTCCCCAATCCCTGCGCACGGCCTTGAAAGAGCGGCAAATCCGCGCCGGGTAATCAGCGGCCCGCCGATTTTCTGATTACGTCCGTTCGCGCTTTAGGCTAATCCTCCCGGCCGTCGAGCCAAACCGCTCGCGCTGCGAAACGAGCGCCGGCCGCAACGCCGCGGCAGGAGCGCCGAGGGGGGAACCGTGGCCGATATGTCGGTGGCTCCGCGCCGCCCAACCGATGGGATGACCGGCGAGGCGCGCATTGTCATCTTTGCCTCATCTCTCAGCACGATCTTCGAGTGGTACGATTTCTATCTGTACGGCTCGCTCGCCGCGACCATCGGAAAGGTCTTTTTTTCCAGCGTTAACCCGACGGCGAGCTATATTTTCGCGCTGCTCGCCTTTGCCGCCGGGTTTGCGGTCCGGCCTTTCGGTGCGCTCTTTTTTGGCCGCATCGGCGATCTCGTCGGCCGCAAATACACCTTTTTGATCACGATCACGATCATGGGGCTGTCGACCTTTCTGGTCGGCCTGTTGCCGGGCTATGCCGCGATCGGTCTTGCCGCGCCGGTCATCCTGATCGCCCTGCGGCTGTTGCAGGGCTTGGCTCTGGGCGGCGAATACGGCGGGGCCGCAGTTTATGTCGCCGAGCACGCGCCCCATGGCAAACGCGGCTTCTATACCTCGTGGATCCAGACCACCGCCACCCTCGGGCTGTTATTGTCATTGCTCGTGATCCTCGCCTGCCGCGAGACAATCGACGCGCAAAGCTTTGAGGGATGGGGCTGGCGCATTCCGTTTCTGCTGTCGATCGTGCTGCTCGCGATCTCGGTCTACATCCGCCTGCGTCTCAACGAGTCGCCGCTGTTTCAGCGGATCAAAGCCGAAGGCGCGATATCGCGCGCCCCGCTCACCGAGTCCTTCGCCGAACGGGGCAATCTGAAGCTCGTGCTGCTTGCGTTGTTCGGCGGCACAGCGGGCCAGGCGGTCGTGTGGTACACAGGCCAGTTCTATACCCTGTTTTTTCTGACCCAGACGCTGAAGGTCGATCCGAAGACGGCCATTCTCGTGACCGCAGCGGCGCTGGCGATCGCCACGCCCGGCTTTGTCTTTTTTGGCTGGCTGTCCGACCGCGTCGGCCGCAAGGCGATCATCATGCTGGGCTGCCTCTTGGCGGTCGTCGGCTATCTGCCGTTGTTCAAGGCCATCACCCATTACGCCAACCCGGCGCTCGCGGCCGCCGTGGCATCAGCCCCGGTGGTCGTCGCCGCCGACCCCGCGGAATGCTCGCTGCAATTCAACCCGGTCGGCACGTCGAAATTCACCAGCTCCTGCGACGTGGCCAAGACTGCGCTGGTTACCCGCGGCATACCCTATTCCAACGAGGAGGCGCCAACGGGTAGCGCCGCGCAGGTCAAGGTCGGGCAGACCGTGATCCCGAGCTACGACGCCGCCGAGGCCGACGCCAAAACAAAAGCCGCGGCGTTCGCCAAGTCGCTGACGGGAGCACTGAAATCGGCGGGATACCCGGCACAGGCAGCCCCGGCAGAAATCAACCATGGAGCGCTGATCCTGCTGCTCGTCATCCTGGTGATCTTTGTAACGATGGTTTACGGCCCGATCGCGGCGCTGCTGGTCGAGATGTTCCCGACACGCATCCGCTACACCTCGGTGTCGCTGCCGTATCATATCGGCAATGGCTGGTTCGGCGGCTTTCTGCCGGCGATCGCCTTTGCGATCGTGGCGGCGACCGGGAACATCTATGACGGGTTGTGGTATCCGATCGTGATCGCGGCGATGACCTTGGTCGTCGGCGTGCTGTTCCTGCGCGAGACCAAGGAGACCGACATCCAGGCGGTCTGACCCTGCGCCGACAACCACGCCGGCGAGCCGAGATCGGGCGGTCTTCTCAGCCGCGCGCGGGAATGCCATCTTAGCAGCGGAGGTGTTTCGATGTCGGCGCTCCCGAAAACCTTTCTGTCGCGGATGACCGTCGCGGAATTTGTCGATTGGCCGGGCGACGGCGGCGGGCTGAAGCATCAGCTCGTCGACGGCGATCCGCAGGCGATGGCGCCGGCGAGCACGACGCACGGGCGCATTCAAGCTACCCTGTCGCGTCTACTGGGCAATCATCTGGTTGGGACGGGCTGCAATGTAGTAGTCGCGCCCGGGGTCATTCCGCGGGTCCGCGCCGACGCCAATATGCGGGTCCCCGATCTCGCCGTCACCTGCGCCGCCGACGACCCGCCGAGCCATGCGCTGATCGAGCCGCTGCTGCTGATTGAGATATTGTCGCCGAGCAACGAGCCCGAAACGCGGGCGAATGTCTGGTCCTATACGACGATCCCGTCGGTTCGCGAGATCCTGCTGGTGCGCTCGACCCACATCGCCGCCGAGCTGATCCGGCGTGAACCCGATGGCGGTTGGCCGGCGAATTCCTCGCCGATCGGCGAACAGGACCGGCTGGTTCTGGACAGCATCGGCTTCGACTGTCCGCTCGCGGCGGTCTACGCCGGCACCCGTTTCATCGCCGCCGAGCGGCGCTGATCAGCGCCGCAACAGCATCCGGCCGAGATCGCGGCCGCCAAACAGGTGCACGTGGAAATGCGGCACCTCCTGGTGGCCATCGCCGCCGCTGTTGGCGATGATGCGGTGGCCGGACTCGGCCACGCCCTGCTCCCCGGCGATCTGGCCCAAGGCGCGAAATATCGCCGAATGCTCGGCTGCCGAGGCATTCGCCGAAAAATCATCGAGCGAGACGTATTCGCCTTTCGGGATCACCAGGATGTGGGTCGGGGTCAACGGGTTGATGTCGCGGAACGCGAGCACATGCTCGTCCTCGTAGACCTTGTCGCACGGGATTTCGCCGCGCAGGATACGGGCAAAGACATTGTTGCGATCGTAGGCCACCCTTCGCCCCCTGCTCAAATCCCGCTCACAAATTCGCCCGGCCGCGCTTTTCGTCGAGCCCGGAGGTGCCTTCGCGGCGCGTCAGCTCGGCGGCGACATCCGACGGCGAGACCCCGGTGTCGGCCCACAGCACAAACAGGTGATAGAGCAGATCGGCACTTTCGCCAACGAGCTTTGCCCGGTCACCCCTGACCCCTTCGATGACCGCCTCGACCGCCTCCTCGCCGAGCTTTTGGGCGATTTTGGTGCGCCCGCGCGCAAATAGCCGGGCGGTGTAGGAGGTCTGCGGGTCGGCGCCGCGCCGCGATTTGATGACCTGCCACAGCCGGTCGAGCGCCGTCCCCAGCTCCTTTGGCATGGCTCAGCCCCGCACCGGGATGCCGCAAGCGGCGAGCCGCGCCTTGGCCTCGCCGATCCGCCACGTCCCGAAATGAAAGATCGAGGCCGCCAACACCGCGGTCGCGTGGCCGTAGCGTATCCCCTCGACCAGGTGATCGAGCGTACCGACGCCGCCCGAAGCGATGACCGGGACGCGAACCGCGTCAGCGACGGCGCGGGTCAAGGGGATGTCGAAACCGGATTTGGTGCCGTCACGGTCCATCGAGGTCAGCAGGATCTCGCCGGCGCCGTAATCGGTTAGCCGCCGCGCCCAGTCGATCGCATTGATGCCGGTCGGCCGCCTTCCGCCATGAGTGAATACCTCCCAGCGGCCCGGCGCCACGGATTTGGCGTCGATTGCGGCGACGATGCACTGGCTGCCGAATTTCTGCGCCGCCTCGCGCACGAATTCGGGGCGAGCCACAGCGGCGGTGTTGATCGAAACCTTGTCGGCGCCGGCGAGCAACAGCCGGCGGACATCCTCGACCGCGCGCACCCCGCCGCCCACGGTCAGCGGCATAAAGCATTCCTCGGCGGTGCGGCGCACGACATCGTAGAGCGTGTCGCGGCCGTCGGAACTGGCGGTGATGTCGAGAAAGCACAGCTCGTCGGCACCTTCGCGGTCGTAAAAGCGCGCCTGCGCCACCGGATCGCCGGCATCGACCAGGTCGACAAAATTGACTCCCTTGACGACGCGGCCGTCCTTGACGTCGAGACAAGGGATGACCCGCATCTTCAGCATCGGGGCGCCCCGGCCGCCAGCCGTAAGGCAGCGCGCGGATCGATCCGGCCGTCATACAGCGCGCGTCCGCAGATGACGCCAGCGACGCCGTCGCCCTCACGCGCCTTCAGCGCGGCGATGTCGGCGAGCGACGCGACGCCGCCCGAGGCGATCACAGGAATACGGACCTGACGCGCGAGCGCCGCGACCGCATCGGCGTCGATGCCGCCGAGCGCGCCGTCGCGGCCGATGTCGGTGTGGACAAGGGTGGCGACCCCGCAATCCTCGAAGCGGTGGGCGAGTTCGGCGACGCCGATATCGGCGGTCTCGACCCAGCCCGCGACCGCGACCCGGCCATCGCGCGCATCGACGCCGATGGCGATTCGACCCGGATGGTCGGCCGCGGCAAGCCGCACCAGATCGGGGTCGCGCAACGCCGCGGTGCCGAGCACGACCCGGTCGATCCCGCAACCCAGCCAATCTTCGATTGCGGCGCGATCGCGGATGCCGCCGCCGAGCTGGATGCGCAGATCGACGGCTTGCCGGATCGCGGCAATCGCCGCGCCATTGACCGAGCGGCCGGCGAAGGCGCCGTTCAGATCGACGACGTGCAGCCACCTAAACCCGGCTTCGGCAAAGAGGCGCGCCTGAGCCGCGGGATCGTCGTTGAAGACCGTGGCGCTCGCCATCTCGCCGCGAACCAGGCGCACGCATTTCCCGTCCTTGAGGTCGATCGCCGGAAAAAGGATCACGGCGATGCCGACCCGTCGTCGAGCAGCTTGTAGTAATAATGCCCCGGCACGATCCGGCCTTCGACCCGGGCGTACACGGGGTGGGTGCCCCAGCGCCGATAGCCGAGACCCTCGTACAATCCAATCGCCGCCTTCTGGGTGTCGCGCAGATCGAGGTTCAGCACCGCCAGCCCGATCTCCCGGGCGAGCCGCTCGATCTCGATCACGATGCCGCGGCCGAGGCCGTGGCCGCGCGCCCAGGGTGCGACAAAGGCGCTGGTCAGGGTGCCGCCAAAGGCCTGCGCCTCGTTGTTGCGCGGCGCCCGGCTCAGCTGGGCCGAGCCGGCGATGATGCCGTCGAGGCGCCCGACCACCAGCCGCCGCTCGGGAACCAGCAACACGCCTTTCCAATAATTTTCCAGCACCTGGCGCGGTGGCGGCCGCAGCCAGCCGAACCCGCCGCCCTCGGTAATCGCACTCTCGGTTGCCTCGCACAGATCGTCGAGATCGGTGCCCGAATATTGCGTCAGCCGCTCGACGTTGAGCCGCGGCTCGGCAGCCTCTCGATCGCTCATGGCCGCCACCCCAGGAAATTGCCGATCAGCCGCAGTCCCGCCTCTTGGCTCTTCTCGGGGTGGAATTGCGTGCCCGCGAGGTTGCCGCGGCCGATTACCGCGGCCAGCGGCCCGCCGTAATCGGTAACGGCGAGCAGGTCGGCATCATGGGCGAGGCTGAAATGATAGCTGTGGACAAAATAGGCATGGGCGCCGGGCTCGATCCCGGCGAGCAGCGGATGGGCTCGCCGCTCGGCGAGCTGGTTCCATCCCATATGCGGGATTTTGAGCGTTGGATCGGCGGGTTCGATCGCAACCACCTCGCCGCCCAGCCAACCGAGGCCCTCGGCGGTCGCGAATTCCCGACCGCGATCCGCCATCAGCTGCATGCCGACGCAGATCCCGAGAAATGGGCGGCCGCGGGCGAACACGGCCTCCTTGAGGGCATCTTCGAGCCCGGCCACCGCGGCGAGCCCGCGCCGGCAATCGGCAAACGCACCCACCCCCGGAAGGACGACGCGATCGGCGCCGGCCACGGTCTCAGGCTCGCTGGTCACCTTGATCTCGGCCGAAATCCGGTTTTCGGCGGCGGCCCGCTCAAACGCCTTGGCCGCCGAGCGCAAATTGCCCGAGCCGTAATCGACGATCGCGACGATCATTAGAGGCTGCCGCCGAGAACTCCCTTGGTCGACGGCACCACCCCGCCGCGCCGCGGATCGATTTCGACCGCCTGCCGCAACGCCCGCGCCAAGCCTTTGAAGCAAGATTCGACGATATGATGGTTGTTCTCGCCATAGAGGTTTTCGATGTGAAGCGTCACCCCCGCCGATTGGGCGAAGGCCTGGAACCATTCCTTGAACAATTCAGTATCCATCTCGCCGAGTTTCGGACGGGTAAAAGCGACCTTCCAGACGAGGTAGGGCCGGTTCGAGGCGTCTAGGCTGACCCGCGTCAAAGTCTCGTCCATCGGGATCACCGCGTGGCCATAGCGCGCGATGCCGGCGCGGTCGCCGAGCGCCTTCGACACCGCCTCGCCGACGACATATCCGGTGTCCTCGGTCGTGTGGTGAAAGTCGATATGCAGATCGCCCACCGCGCGCAATTCGAGGTCGATGAGGCTGTGCTTTGCCAGCTGTTCGAGCATGTGGTCGAGAAAGCCGATCCCGGTCGCGATGTCGCCGGCGCCATTGCCGTCGAGATCGATGCGGCCGCTGATCTGCGTCTCCCTGGTGTTGCGTTCGACCGTCGCCACCCGCACGCCGCTCTCCTCTGCCGCCGTCGGCGACTACAGCCCTCACTTAGCAAGTTTGCCGCCGAGTTGCCACTATCGGGGCTTTATCGGGCGCCGCGCCTGGCCCGAATTAAGCCGCGGCTACCGGGCACCGCCCTCGATCCGCTCGGCCACGCGGACGAGCAAGCCGAGCATCGCCGACATGCGCTCCTCCTGAGTGCCAAACCGCGATTCCAACGAGCCCAGTCGGCCCTCAATGCCGCTGAAGCGCGCTTCCAGCGCGGTAAAACGGTGTTCGAGCGCGCCAAGCCGCAGTTGCACGTCGCGTAGTTCAGCGGTCAGCGTGAGCACCCGCGACCCGAGTAGCTCGAGGCTGATTTTCTCGTCGCTCACCCGTTTTCTCCTGGGTACATCCTTCCCACACTAACAGATGCCGGCGTCCGATGATACTTGACCTGATCGCAGGAGCCGGTTCCCGCCGCCGTTTTCAAGACGCTGGTTCCCGGACGCGGCCGGGAAGCGGCCCAAGCCCCAGCGGCCCGCTTGATCGGGGATTTGGCAGGCTTACATCTCATTCGGTCGCGGCACGGGCTCCCGAAAAAGGCGCATGGATCATCATCCCGACGGCAATGTTTGGCACGGCACGACGATCCTGTGCGTGCGCAAGGATCACCAGGTGGTGATCGCCGGCGACGGCCAGGTCACGATGGGCCAAACCGTCGTCAAATCGAACGCCCGCAAATTGCGCCGGCTCGGCGGGGGGGCGGTGATCGCCGGGTTTGCCGGTGCTACCGCCGACGCCATCACCTTGTTCGAGCGCCTCGAAGCCAAGCTCGAGCAATATAGCGGGCAGCTGTCGCGTTCATGCGTCGAGCTCGCCAAGGATTGGCGCAGCGACCGCTATCTGCGCCGGCTCGAAGCGATGATGGCGGTCGCCGACAAAAACGTGTCGTTGATCCTGTCGGGCACCGGCGACGTGCTCGAACCCGAGGACGGGCTGATCGGCATCGGCTCGGGTGGCGGCTACGCGCTCGCCGCGGCCCGCGCGCTCGTCGGCATCGACGGGCTCGACGCCGAGACCATAGCGCACCGCGCCATGGCCATCGCCGCCGGCATCTGCATTTATACGAACGACAAGATCACCCTCGAAAAAATGGACTACTGACCCGCCGATGCCCGCCTTCAGCCCGCGCGAAATCGTCTCCGAACTCGACCGCTTTATCGTCGGCCAGCACGACGCCAAGCGCGCCGTCGCGATCGCCTTGCGCAACCGCTGGCGCCGCCAGCAGCTCGCGCCCGAATTGCGCGAGGAGGTGTTGCCCAAGAACATCTTGATGATCGGCCCGACCGGGTGCGGCAAAACCGAGATCGCGCGGCGTCTGGCACGCCTGGCGCAGGCGCCCTTTGTCAAGGTCGAGGCGACCAAATTCACCGAGGTCGGCTATGTCGGCCGCGATGTCGAGCAGATCGTGCGCGACCTGGTCGAGATCGCGATCGGCATGACCCGCGAGCGGCTGCGCAAGGAAGTCGAGCCCAAGGCCGAAATCGCCGCCGAGGAGCGCGTGCTCGACGCGCTGGTCGGGGCGAACGCCAGCGCCGACACCCGCCAGAAATTCCGCAAGCAACTGCGCGAGGGCACCCTCGACGACCGCGAGATTGAAGTCGCCATTCAGGAGAGTGCCGCGGCCAACCTGCCGACGTTTGAGATCCCGGGCATGCCGGGCGCGCAGATGGGCATGCTCAATCTCGGCGATATTCTCGGCAAGACCTTCGGCACCCGCACCAAGCCGAAAAGAATGACGGTCGGCGAAAGCCACCGCGTGCTGATGGCCGAAGAAAGCGACAAGCTCCTCGACCAGGACATGGTCGTGCGCGAGGCGATCGGCGCGGTCGAGCAGAACGGCATCGTCTTTCTCGACGAGATCGACAAGATCTGCGGCCGCGGCGAACGCGCCAGCGGGATCGGCGGCCCCGATGTCAGCCGCGAGGGGGTGCAGCGCGATTTGCTGCCGCTGATCGAGGGCACCACGGTCGCGACCAAGCATGGTGCGGTCAAGACCGACCATGTGCTGTTTATCGCGTCGGGCGCCTTTCACCAGGCCAAACCCTCCGACCTTCTGCCCGAATTGCAGGGGCGGCTACCGATAAGGGTCGAATTGAAGGCGCTCGATCGCGGCGATTTCCGCCGCATCCTGGTCGAGCCCGAGGCGAGCCTGATCAAGCAGTACAAGGCATTGCTCGCGACCGAGGGAGTGACCCTCGATTTCGACGACGAGGCGATCGACGAATTGGCGCTATTGGCCGAGGAGATCAACACCGCGGTCGAAAACATCGGCGCCCGCCGCCTCCACACGATCCTCGAGCGCCTGCTCGAAGAGATTAGCTTCACCGCCTCCGACCGCCCGGAGGGGACCCTGGTGCGGATCGACCGCATCTATGTTCGCGACCAGGTCGGCGCCCTCGCGCAAGACGCCGATTTGTCGAAATTCATCCTGTAGAAGCAAGTCAATCGGGGTAGCTGCCTGTCTGTCGCGACGGACGCGGCCGAGCCGGACGGCTCCGGGCGCGCCGCGACCGGCGGCTGGCATTCGGCGCTTTGGTCAGTTCGCCCGGCCTGCCTTCGTGGCGTCCTCGATTTCCACGAGCTTTCCCGATTTCACATCGTAGATGTGCCCGTAAATCGGAATATCGCTCGGGACCAAGGGGTGATTGCGGATCCGGGTGACGTCCTCGACCACGCTCTTCGCATTGTCGGAAAAGGTCAACCATTTGATAAAAGTGCCCTCGGCGCTGCCGGGCCCGTCCCCCGAATCGCGCCACCCAGTTTGGTCTAACGTCGCCGTCTTCAAGCTGCTCGCCAACAGGTTATGCATATCGTCGTCGGTAAACAGCAGCATCCCGCAATCCGTATGGTGGATCACAAACCATTCCCGCGTGCCGAGGAGTTTGTACGAAATCACCAACGAGCGGATGGCGTCGTCGCTGGCGCGACCGCCGGCATTGCGAACCACGTGAGCGTCGCCCTCGGCGAGGCCAGCGTATTTTGCCGGATCGAGGCGGGCGTCCATGCAGGTTAGAATCGCAAAACGCCGGCTCGGAGGCATCGCCAAGTTTGCCTTGTCGCCAAATCCTTCCGCGTATTTGGCGTTTGCCGCCAGCACCTCATCCAGAATCTTGGTCATGGCCTCCACCTCTCAAGGTGCCCCCGGCGGACGGGCCAAGCCGGGGACGGCGAATTCGGCGAGGAGGGCATCGCGGACGGTGTCGAGGTCGAGACTGTGCTCGGCGATCAGCGGGCCGGTTTCGACGATAATGTCGTCGATGTCGGCTATCAATTTCAGCCGCTTGTAGAGGTCCTCGGCATGGAGGCCGAGGCCGGCGCCGAGGATCTCCATAAAGTTGACGATTTCGAAACTGCGGCCGTCGCCGGCGTCGCACAATTCGCGATGGCAGGCGTGGTAGACCGTCGCCAAGGTTGTAACCCCGGCATCAGCGACCGCGACGAGCTCGCGCCGCACCAATTCGCGCTTGAACGCGGGCAATGCCGCAAGGCTGTTGGCCTGGGTCCCGACGCGCGGCACGTCGATGTCGACAAGCTCGACCCCGGGGACGACCGCCAGCAGCTTTTTGACCGCTTCCATGACCTGCGGCAATACCGGGCGCTCATGCAGGGCGACACGCTTGTCGACGCGGTGCTTCATCAGCGCCGCCAGTTCTTGCGCGCGACCCGCGAGGTAGACGAGGAACGGGTTCAAATCGAACGGCTTTTCGCCGAATTGCCGCTCGTAGCTCGGCAATGCCACCTCGCCAATCTGCAACTGGCAACTCGGGCACCACGACAGCACCGTCGATGTGCCGGCCGAGGCGAGCCCGTCGATCGTCTTAAACCCGACCTTGGCGGTGCTCTCGAAATCGCCTTCGCGAAACTGGTAGACGCCGCAGCATTGGCCCGGACCGCCCATGACCTCGTAATCGACGCGCAACAGGTCGAGCACGTCGAGGCACAACAGCGCGATATGCGGCGTCTTCAAGATGTTGCAGCCGGTGTAAAAGACGATTTCGGGCGGGGCTTCCCGCGGCGGCTGGCCTTGGCCGCGCACGCGAGCCAAGGCTTCGGGCGGCATTTGCAGGCGCGACAGGATGCGCACGCCGCGGCTCATCGTCTGAAACGGCGCGCGCCAGCGGGTGTTGAGCGGCGCGCCGTCCTGTTGCGCGCGGGCAAAGCCGCGGGCGAGCTGCACCATAAAGCGCGGGTTGATGCCTTCGGGGCAGGCCGGGATGCAATTGCCGCTGCCGCTGCACACATTGGCCCAGCGCACCGCGTCGTTGTTGCCGTTGCCGCCGGTGATCAAATCGACGATCGCCGCCGTCGTCTCGCCCGCATCCGCCGCGCCGATCCCGGCCGGCTCGACCATCGGGCAGGCGCGAAAGCACGCGCCGCACCGGGTGCAGGCATCGGCGAGCGCCTCGCCCCGCGCCCGAAACTCGTCGAGATAGCCCGCCGCATCGCCGCTCATGTAGTGCTCCGTCCGCCCAACCGAGTCCAGGCTACGCTACGGTGCCGCCGGTGGAAAGCCGGACAAGAGCCGAACGAGAGCCGGAAAAGGACAAGAGATTATCTCGCCCGCGACTGGCCGGGTGCCGGGCTGCTCCGTTGTCGGCGTCAGTAGGTCGGTGCTGCCAGAAACGAGCGATGCTGTCATAAAAGGGAAACAATTGTAATCGCTGGCAGGGATCGCCACGATCCTCCGTGGCCCGAGCGGCCGGATGGAGGATGCACGATTGTCTTTAATAACGGCCGTCACCCGCGGCTTTCCCGGGATCTCGGAGCGGCGCACAATGGCGGTGGCGTGCGGCGCGCATGCGCTACACGACGGGTTTACCGATCTCCTCTATGTGCTGCTGCCGTTGTGGCAGGCGGAATTTGGCCTGGGCTATGCCCAGATCGGCATCCTGCGCGCGCTCTATGCCGGGTCGATGGCCGGGTTTCAGGTGCCGGCGGGTCTGGTCGCCGAACGGTTGGGCGGGCCGGCGCTGCTGGCGCTCGGCACGGCGCTTGCCGGCATCGGCTATCTCGCGGCCGGCGCCGGCGCCGGGTTTGCGATGCTGACAGCAGCGCTGGTGATCGGCGGCATCGGGTCGAGCGTGCAGCATCCGGTCGCCGCCAATCTCGTCGCCCGCGCCTTTTCCGGGCAGCGCTCGCGAGCGGCCCTCGCCAGCTACAATTTCTCCGGCGATCTTGGCAAGATGGCGTTGCCGGCCGCGACCGCCGGGCTCGTCGCGGTGATGCCGTGGCGATCGGCGACCTCGCTGCTGGGCCTCGCGGGCCTGGCCGCGGCGGTGGCGATCTTCGCCGCGCGGCGCGGCTTGACAAGCGAAGGCGGAGCCGCCGCCGATCGCGCCGAGCCGGCGGCGCCGCCAACCGTGTCGCCGCCGCGGCGCGGCTTTGCGTTGCTGTTGTCGATCGGGGTCATCGACAGTGCGACGCGCATGGGATTTCTGACCTTCCTGCCGTTTCTGCTGCGCGCCAAGGGCGCCGATCTGCCACTGGTCGGCCTCGCACTGACGTTGGTTTTCGCCGGCGGGGCTGCGGGCAAGCTCGTCTGCGGCTTTCTCGGGGCGCGGCTCGGGGTGGTGCGCGCGGTGTTCGTGACCGAGGGTTTGACGGCCGCCGGCATCCTCTTGCTGCTGCCCTTGCCGTTGCTGGCGGCCCTGGCGGTATTGCCGCTGATCGGCGTGGCGCTGAACGGTACCTCGTCGGTGCTCTACGGGACCGTGCCGGAACTCGTCGCCCCCGAACGCCGCGCCCGTGCCTTCGGCATCTTTTATACCGGGGCGATCGGCGCCGGGGCATTGTCGCCGGCTCTCTACGGCCTGGTCAGCGACGCCGCCGGGGTGCCGAGGATGATGATGCTGATCGCCGCCATCGTGCTGCTGACGTTGCCGCTTGCCTGGGCATTGCGCCCAAGCTTGCAACGCCTCTCGACAATCGCGCCGACACCGATATAGGCTCGAAACAAATCACGAACAAAGGTGTCGCGTGACCCGATCATCCCAGCAGGCCCAACGCGCGGCGGAGCGGCAATTTCCGGTGCGGGTGCGGACTGCCGTGCCGCCCGAGGGGCTCGGCCGCCAATTGGCGCTGATGCACGCCTGGCTCGACCAAACCTGCGGTGCCGCGGGCTGGTCGTCGGCGCCGGCGGGGACGGCCGGGGTGGTCAATGACGCAATTGTCTTTTACTTTGAAGATGCGGCGTTCGCGCACGCCTTTGTCGTCCGCTTTTGCTGCGGCTGGCGGGTCGAGACCACCGCCGGCGCGTTTGCCGTCCGCCGCGAAGAGCCGGCGCCGCGCCATCCGGCTGTCGCCCACAAGACCCCTTGAAGAATTCTCCCGGCCTGCCCCGTGACCATCCTCGGCTGGGTCGGACTTGCCGCGACGACATTTGGCGCCGCATTGCTCCAGGCTGCGGGCGGCTTTGGTTTTGCCGTCGTCGCGACGCCGCTGTTTCTGATGTTCGTGGCGCCGGCGACGGCGGTGCACCTCGTCATCATCATCGCCACGGCGCTGTCGGCCGCGGTCTTGCCGGGGTTGTGGCGCGCTGTCGAGCCGCGACTGCTGCTGCGCCTGCTGGCGGGCAGCCTTGCCGGGCTGCCGCTCGGTCTCGCCGCTTTTCGCCACAGCGATCCGACGCTGGTGCGGGTCGCGGCCGGGACGATGGTCCTCGGCTTTGCCGTGCTGCTGGCGCTGTTGCACCGCCGCACCCGCAGCGGGCGGGCGGCCCCGTTCGCGATGGGCCGCAACCGCGACTTTGCCGCCGGAGTGGTGTCGGGTGTCGCGACCGCGCTCGTCGGCATGGCGGGACCGCCGGTGCTGATCTATCTGCTGCTGGCGGGTGCGGCGTCGCAGGTGATCCGCGCGACATTGCTGGCGTACTTCGCACTCGTTTACGCCGTGACCCTGGCGGCGCACGCCGCGGCGATCGGCATCCCGGGGCAAAGCTGGCTGAGCGCCGGAGTTCTGCTGCCCTTTGCTTTTCTCGGTGGCCTCGTCGGCCGGCCGCTCGGCGACCGCCTCGGGGCCAGCGGTTTCGCCGTGCTCGCGATCGGGCTGCTTGCCGCCGCCGGTCTTTTCACCCTCGCCGCGGCCGCTGGCCTCGCTGGCGGCGGACGATAAGCCGGCGCGTCAATTAGTTAACGCCGCACCATTAACATCGGATGGTGACGGCGCCGACAACGCAGAGTATCATCATCCTGGAGCACCGCTTCGCAACGGTGTGCCCCGGCGATTCGCAGGGATGACACGATCGGGCCAAGTGTATGGTTGTCGACAACATCGTAAATACCCAGGCGAGATCATGATCGGGCCACCGGGATTACCAAAATACGGACGCCGAGTCTTCTCGTTTGCCGGAGGAAAAGCAAAACAGCCGCGACAAAGTCGATATGTCTGGAGATTGGCCGCTGGGCTCTATTTTGCCGGCGTGCTTGCCCATTTCAGCCACCATCTGGCGTTCAACTTTGCCCAGGGCGACCCGTCTTTCGGCCGCGCACTGAGCTCTGCCCCGGTGAGCCTGGTGTGGCCGGCCGATTTGATCGGCACGCTGATCTCGATGACCTGATCCGCGCCCGGACTGACCCCGGACTTGCCGGCGCCGCTGCGAGCGGACATTATCGCGCGCCGGGGGAGGGCGCGGCATGGAGCGGATTTCGCAATCGCCGTTGGCGGTCTACCAACAACACCTCGACCGCGGCGAACTCGCCTATCAATGGAGCCCGGCGGCGAACCGGGCGGTGTTTTGTCCGCGCGTGATCTGCCCCTTTACCGGCAGCGACCGGCTCGAATGGCGGCTGAGCGCCGGCCGCGGCACGGTCTATGCGACGACCGTCACCCATCCGCGCGACGGCGCCCCCTACAACGTCGCGCTAATCGATGTCGACGAGGGTTTTCGGCTGATGAGCCGTGTCGAGGACATCGCCCCCGATGCGGTCGCGATCGGCATGCGCGTCAGGCTCCGCATCCACAAGCCGGCGGGCGAGGAGCCCGCTTATCCGGTCTTTGTTCCGGTGCTCCCCACCCTCGCCTCCCCCGTAAGCGGGGGCGGGCTGGCGAGGGGGCCGGTGGAGAGCGCGTGATGGACGGCCTCGTACGCGGCGCGGCCGCGATCGTCGGCGTCGCCGAATCCGATCTGGGTGCCGTCGCCGCCGAGATCAGCCCAATCGATTTGATGGCTCAGGGCATCCATCGGGCACTCGCCGATTGCGGGCTCGGGTTGCGCGATGTCGACGGGTTGATCTGCGCCACCGCGCAAAGCCGCACCTCGGGCCTCAACCTCGCCGAATATCTGGGCATTTCGCCGGCCTTTGTCGACACGACGATCCTCGGCGGCTCGTCCTTTATGTTTCATGTGGCGCACGCCCAGATGGCGTTGCAGCTCGGCTTGTGCCGGGTCGCGGTCATCGCCTACGGCTCGACCCAGCGCACGATCGGCCGCCGCCATGCCTCGGTGCGCGAATACAATCCCTACGAGACCCCGTTCCGGCCGTTTTTACCGGCGACCGCCTACGCGCTCGCCGCCTCGCGCCACATGCACCAATACGGCACGACCCGCGAGCAACTGGCCGCGGTCGCGGTCGCGGCGCGCGAATGGGCGCTCATGAACCCGGTCGCCTGGGAAAAAGAGCCGCTGACGATCGCCGAGGTGCTGTCCGCGCGGATGATCAGCTACCCGTTCACGGTGCGCGACATCTGCCTTGTGACCGACGGCGGCGGTGCCGTGGTCATGACATCAGCTGAGCGCGCCCGCTCGCTCAAAAAACCGCCGGCCTATGTGCTGGGCTGCGGCCAGGCGATCACCCACGCCAACATCTCCAGCATGCCCGACCTGACCGTTACCGGGGCGCTGCAATCGGGCCGCGCCGCCTATGACATGGCGAAGCTCAGGCCCGCCGACATCGACGTGCTCGAACTATACGACGCGTTTACGATCAATCCGATCCTGTTCCTCGAGGATCTTGGCTTCTGTTCGAAAGGCGAGGGCGGCTCGTTTGTCGAGGGTGGCCGCATCGCCCCCGGCGGAGCCCTGCCGGTCAACACCAATGGCGGCGGGCTCTCCTATTGCCATCCGGGGATGTACGGCCTTTTGCTGCTGGTCGAGGCGACCCGCCAATTGCGCGGCGAGTGCGGACGGCGCCAGGTCGCCGGTTGCGAAACCGCACTCGCGCACGGCAATGGCGGCGTCCTCTCGTCGCAAGCCACCGTCATCCTCGGCACCCAGGCGGCGGTTTGAGTTATCGAACAATGAGGCAGTGAGACAGCGAGAGGCCGAATTTGTGGCAATGGTTCGCGACAATGATCTGGTTACGGAAAAGATTATTGGCTTCGCCCTAGAGGCGCATCGGCAACTCGCCCGGCAGGCAGACGACAACCAGGTCACCCCGCGTCATTTGAAACCGTCTCTCAAGAGGAGATCTCTCAGGCTTCGTCCTCGGCTCGGGTGATGTCGGTCTCGCTTTCCCCGATCAGTCGGGATTGTCGGCCGCATTCCTCCGCGAACTCCGGCGTGCGGGTGTCCGGGACCCGGATCTGAACCGGCCTCAACCCGGCTGCCCGCAACTTCACACAGCGGCGCTCGACCCGCTCCGCGTGCGACGTCGACCTGACCATCTTCGTCTCCGAGCGCTGCATATAGCGCGGGTCGGGGAGGAGTGCACGAAAGCCACGAATCCCGCTGTCGCGAAGATGCCTGGCATGAACACGCTATAAAGGTAAACGCTATGGGTCTCCCAAACGGCATTGCGGTTTGGCCTGTTAGGACGCGCGGTCCATATCGGCGAGGATTTGCGCTGCTGCTGCGGCGGGATCGGCGCTCTTAACGATCGGGCGGCCGACGACGATGTAATCGGCGCCGCACGAAATGGCGTCGTAAGGCGTCATCACTCGCTTTTGGTCGTCTTGCATGGCGCCCGGCAAGCGGATGCCCGGGGTTACGATCAGAAAATCGCTGCGATCTACACTATCGCGAATAAGCGCTGCCTCCCGCGCCGAGGAAATGACGCCATCGCACCCGGTCTCGGCCGCACTTTTTGCTCGCCGCCTGATAAATTCTTTTGTGGTCAAGGCCGTATTGTACTCCCGTTGCATGTCTTCCTGGTTCATCCCGGTCAAAAGTGTGACGGCCAGGATCTTCAATGTCGCATTGCCGCGTGCCCGGAGCGCGGCCTGCACGATCGGTCGTTGGCCGACCACCGTGACGAAGTCGATTCCCAGGCTCGCGGCCATCCTGACCGCACCCTCTACCGTTGCAGGAATGTCAAATGCCTTGAAATCGACGAAGATGCGTTTTTGCTTCAGCAATAAATGATCAAAGAGAGCGTGCAGCTCCCGGTCGAACTGCAGGTGCAGCCCAATCTTATAAAACGAAACGGCTTCGCCCAGACGCTCGACCAGCTCGAGGGCGTGGGAAACCGCGGCAACATCCAGTGCAACGATTAGCTTATCGCGGGCTCGATCTAGTTGACGGACCCGCAGAGGGGTCGGGACCGCTTCCACCATCAGCCAGCTCTCCCCTGCCCGATAGATGCATTGCGATCGAGTAATTGGGTTGATCGGTACCCGAGGCGCAAAATACGGAGCGCACGCATAAATGGTCGACCCCGACGGTCTGTCAAGCCCGGCAGCGACGGAGGCGCGCTGCCGAGATCCTCCGCTCAGCCGCCAGTCGCGGCGCGGAAGGCGTGCTCGAATTTCGCGAATTCGTCGCCGGCGGCATCGGAGACCGCCCAATAGGCGAGGTCGCCCTCATCCCAATGATGCAAGGTATAGCCGCGGCGGGTAACGGTTTCGGCGTGATCGCGGGGGCCGGCCGGCAGCACGAAGACATTGATGACATGCTTGCCCGCACGGTAGACGAGCGCCGGGACCGGCTTGCCGGCGATCAGGTCGAGCCGGCCGCCGACCAGCGGAAAGCCTTGCGCGGCGAGGTCGACGCCCGGCGGCGACAGGTCGGTGCGCCCGGCGAACCACGGCTTCACGGTATGCTTGTCCGAGGACGCGACATCGGTCAGGTGGTCGGCGAGCAACGAGCGCAGATGGCTGTCGATGACCTCGTTGGCAATCGTGTCCTGTTGGCGCTCGCCCGATATCAGCCAGGTGCCGCCGGAGCCGACCGCGACCGCGATCAGGATCGAGGCGCCGAAGGCGAGCCAGCCGGGCGCGCGCATCGCCGCCGATCCGCTGCTCCCTTCCCGGCGCAGCGACGCGCGGATCTGCGAGCGCAGCGCCGCCGGCGCGGGGTAATCCGGAGCCGACCGGCGGATGCCGTCGCGCAGCCACTCAAGCGCCGCCGCCTCCGGGCCGCAACTCGCGCAGCTCTCGACATGCTGGCGGAGAGCCGCCCGCTCGGCCTCGCCGAGTTCGCCGTCGAGATAGGCGTCGAGCCGAGGATGGGCCTCATCGCATTCCATCGCCGACGTCCTTTCCTTCCCAAGCCTGGCGCAACGCGGCCCGGGCACGGTGCAGCCGCGACATCACCGTCCCGATCGGCACGCCGGTCACCTCGGCGATCTCGCGATAGCCGAGCTCCTGCAACTCGCGCAGCACGATCGCCTCGCGCAGCGGTGGCGCCAGCTCCTCGATCAGCCGGTCGAGACGCCGTAGATCGGACCGGCTCAACAACAACGCCTCGGTGCCGGCTGCGCTCGCCGGCATTGGCTCGCTTGCTTCGTCGGGACCGTCCGCATTGTCGAGCGGAACCAGCTCCGCCGGCCGGTTGCGTTCGAGCCAGCTGTAGCAGGTGCGGCGCACGATCTTGAGCAGCCAGCTCTTGGGATCGCCGTCGCGATAGCTGTCAAAATAGCGGAACGCCCGCAGATAGGCCTCCTGCACGACATCGGCCGCGTCGGCATCGTTGCGCGTCAACCAGCGCGCGAGCGAATGGGCGGCGTCGAGGTGGGGCAGCGCCACCGCCTCGAACCGGCTCCGCTGCCGCCGTTCCGCGATCCAGTTCATCCGCGGTTTCTACCTCACACCAGTGCCGACCGCTGCCGGCGCGAGTTTATTCCATACCGAGGGGCTTGTACCGCGCTGAGGGGCTTGTACCGCGCGGCGCGGGAATGGCGATTGCAATCGCCCCAGCCGGGCCGCACATTCACCGCACGCAGGATGAGGATTGAAGCGATGGAAATGACCGGCGAGTTCAACATCCCGGCGCCGAGGGAGCGCGTCTGGCAGGCACTCAACGATCCCGAAATCCTCAAACAAGCGATTCCGGGCTGCCAATCGATCGAGAAAGTCTCGGACACCGAATTCACCGCCAAGGTTGTAGCCAAGGTCGGGCCGGTAAAGGCGACGTTCGGCGGCAAGGTGAATTTGACCAATCTCGACCCGCCAAAGGCGTACACAATCTCGGGCGAAGGCAGCGGCGGTGTCGCCGGCTTTGCCAAGGGCAGCGCCAAGGTCAATCTCGACGAGGACGGCGGCGAGGCGACCGTGTTGCATTATGAAGTCCAGGCGCATGTCGGCGGTAAGCTCGCCCAGATCGGCTCGCGGCTGATCGACGCCACGTCGCGCAAGATGGCCGAGGACTTCTTTGGCCGCTTTGTCGCGGCGGTGTCGCCGGCAGCCGAAGGGAACGGCGGCGCGGGCGCGCCCGAAGCGGGCGCGGCCGCGCCGCAGGTCGCGCGCGTTGCCCTTGCCGCCGCCGCTGCCGAGCCCGTGCTCCAGCCGGCGACCGGGGAGAGCGCGGTTTCCCCTCGCCTGCCGCCGGCGGTGTGGGTGACCGGGTTGACCGCGATCGTCGCGGCCATACTCTATTATTTCACCCGCCACGGCGGGGTCCGCTAGGGCCAGCGAACGCCTTGACCGAAAGGGCGACGCGAACGAAACTCGGCCCCGCGGCGGCGGCGGTCGACGGACGGCCATGACGCTCATTCGAGGGAGGTCTTGATGCAAAAGACGGTGAGCCTCACCGTAAACGGCAAGCCGGTGTCGGCAACGGTCGAGGGGCGCACCCTCTTGGTGCAGTTGTTGCGCGAGCATCTCGGGCTGACCGGGACCCATGTCGGCTGCGACACCAGCCAATGCGGCGCCTGCGTCGTCCATGTCGACGGCGAGGCGGTCAAATCCTGCACCTTATTGGCGCTGCAGGCCGAGGGCCGTTCGGTGGCGACGATCGAAGGGGTGGCGACGGGCGACACCCTGCACCCGATGCAGGAGGCGTTTCGCAACAACCATGCACTGCAATGCGGGTTCTGCACCCCCGGCATGGTGATGAGCGCGCTCGACCTCGTCAAAAACAACCCGAACCCGACCGAACGCGAGATCCGCGAATACCTCGAAGGCAACCTCTGTCGCTGCACCGGCTACCACAACATCGTGCTGGCGATCGCCGAAGGTGCGGCGGTCATGCGTGGCGAGACGCCGCCGGCCAATGTCCATGGGGCGGCGGCGGAGTAAGGCGATGACCACGGTCGGAACGCCGGTCCGGCGGCGCGAGGATTACCGCTTCCTGACCGGACAGGGCACCTACACCGACGACATCAACCGCCCGCACCAGCTCCATGCCCACATCCTGCGCAGCCCGCATGCGCATGCACGGATATCGGGCATCGACACCGCCGCCGCGGCGCAAGCCCCTGGCGTTGCCGCCGTCTTCACCGGCAGGGACATGACGGCCGCCGGCGTCGGCGGGCTGCCCTGCGGCTGGCAGGTTCATTCGAAAGACGGCTCGCCGATGGCCGAGCCGGCGCACCCGCCGCTCGCGGCCGACCATGTGCGTCACGTCGGCGACCCGGTCGCGGTCGTCATCGCCGAGACCATCGAGCAAGCGCGCGAGGCAGCCGACCAGATTCAGGTCGATTATGTCGAGGAGCCCGCGGTCGTCGATCCCGGCGAGGCGTTGAAGCCGGGCGCCCCGCAAGTCTTTGCCGATGTGCCGGGCAATCTTTGTTACGACTGGAGCCTCGGCGACCTCGCCGCGGTCGATGCCGCCTTCGCCAACGCCGCGCGCATCGTCAAGCTCGACCTCGTCAACAACCGTCTCGTTCCCAACGCGATGGAGCCGCGCGCCGCGATCGGCGAATTCGACCGCGCTACCGGCGACTACACGCTTTTTACGACGAGCCAGAACCCGCATGTGATCCGCCTGCTGATGGGCGCGTTTGTCTTGCACATCCCCGAGGCGAAACTGCGCGTCGTCGCGCCCGATGTCGGCGGCGGTTTCGGCTCGAAGATCTATCATTACGCCGAAGAGGCGATCGTCACCTGGGCCGCCGCCAAGGTCAGGCGCCCGGTCAAATGGACCGCCGAGCGCTCGGAAAGCTTTATGTCCGACGCGCATGGCCGTGACCACGTCACCCATGTCGAGCTGGCACTCGACGCGCAAGCGAAGTTTCTGGCGCTCAAGGTGTCGACGATCGCCAATATGGGCGCCTACCTGTCGACCTTCGCGCCGTGCATTCCGACCTATCTCTACGGGACCCTGCTTGCCGGCACCTACACGACCCCGGCGATCTATGTCGAGACCAAGGCCGTGTTCACCCACACCGTCCCGGTCGACGCCTATCGCGGCGCCGGCCGGCCGGAGGCGACGTTCCTCTTGGAACGCATCGTCGATCTGGCCGCCGACGAGCTCGGCATCGACCCGGCCGAATTGCGCCGGCGCAATTTCATCCCGGCCGACGCCTACCCGTACCAGACGCCGGTCGCGCTGGAATACGACAGCGGCGATTACGGCACGACCCTCGAACTGGCGCTGAAAGCGGCGGACTACGCCGGTTTCGAGGCGCGCCGCCGCGAGGCGATCGGCCGCGGCAAACTGCGCGGCATCGGCATCGCCACCTATATCGAGGCGTGCGGGATCGCCCCTTCGGCGGTCGTCGGCTCGTTGGGTGCGCGCGCCGGGCTCTACGAGAGCGCCGCTGTCCGGGTGCATCCGAGCGGCAGCGTGTCGATCCTGACCGGCTCGCACAGTCACGGCCAGGGGCACGAGACGACGTTTTCGCAGCTGGTCGCCGACCGGCTCGGCATTCCGCTCGAGAGCGTCGAGATCGTCCACGGCGACACCGCGAAGATCCCGTACGGCATGGGCACCTACGGCTCGCGCTCGCTCGCGGTCGGCGGCTCGGCGATCGTCAAGGCGATGGACAAAATCGTCGAGAAGGGTCGCAAGATCGCTGCCCACCTGCTCGAAGCCGCCGAGGCCGACGTCGAATTCGCCGACGGCAAGTTTTCGGTCGCCGGCACCGATCGTTCGAAAAGTTTTGGCGAAGTCGCGCTGACCGCCTATGTGCCGCACAACTATCCCGAGGATCTGGAGCCGGGGCTCGACGAGACATCGTTTTACGACCCGAAAAATTTCACCTTCCCGTCGGGCGCGCACATCGCCGAGATCGAGATCGACCCTGAAACCGGTCATGTGGCGATCGTCAACTTTACCGCCTCCGACGATTTCGGCCGCATCGTCAACCCGATGATCGTCGCCGGCCAGGTCCATGGCGGGCTCGCCCAGGGGATCGGCCAGGCCCTGCTCGAAGGCTGCGTCTACGACAATGAGACCGGGCAATTGCTGACCGGCTCCTACAACGACTACGCGATGCCGCGCGCCGACGATCTGCCGAATTTTGCCCTGTCTACCAATGTGACGCTGTGCACGCACAACCCGCTCGGGGTCAAAGGCTGCGGCGAGGCGGGGGCGATCGGCGCCCCGGCGGCGATCACCAACGCGCTGGTCGACGCGCTGAGGCCGCTTGGCGTGCGCCATCTCGACATGCCGGCGACACCGGAGAGGCTGTGGCGCGTAATCCAACAGCACCGCCAGCCGCTCGCCGCGGATTAGGCTAGAGCCCCATGAAGCCGCCATCGCTTTTAGCGCCTCACCGTCGCCCCCGCGAAAGCCGGGGTCCAGGGCAATCGGCGACACCCGCCGCCCTGGATTCCCGCTTGTGCGGGAACGACAGGTAACGGGAGAGCACCGATGTACGAATTTACCTATCACAAGCCCGCAAGCCTCCACGAGATCGCGAATTTGCTTGGCGCCAACGAGGAAGCAAAGCTCGTCGCCGGCGGCATGACCCTGGTCCCGACCTTGAAACAGCGCCTCGCCAAGCCGTCGGACCTGGTCGACCTCGCGGCGATCGCGTCGTTGCGCGGCGTCACCGACGCCGGCGACGCGATCGTGATCGGGGCGATGACCCGCCACGCCGAGGTCAACCGGTCGCCGGTCGTCAAGCAAGGGATACCCGCTCTGGCGGCGATGGCCGGGATGATCGGCGACCCGGCGGTGCGCAACCGCGGCACGATCGGCGGCTCGATCTCGAACAACGACCCGGCGGCGGATTATCCGGCCGCGCTGGTGGCGCTCGGTGCGACCGTGCACACGACAAAGCGCGAGATTCCGGCCGAGAGTTTCTTCACCGGCATGTTCGAAACCGCACTCGAGCCCACCGAGATCGTGACCTCGGTGCGGTTTCCGAAAACCGGGGCCGCGAACTACCAGAAATTCCGCAACCCAGCCTCGCGCTACGCCATCGTCGGAGTTTTCGTCGCGCGCAGCCCCGCCGGCGTAAAGGTCGCTGTCACCGGCGCCGGCCCAAGCGTGTTCCGCGTCCCCGAGATGGAAGCGGCACTCGCGAAATCCTTCACCCCCGACGCGATCAAGGACATCACGATCCCCGACACCGGCCTCAACTCCGACATCCACGCGTCAGCCGAATACCGCGCCCATCTTGTCGGTGTGATGGCCCGCCGCGCCGTCGCCGCCTGCGCCTGACCGGCTTGACGACAGGAACAAATAATGCCGTCCCCAAGCGGTTCCCGCTCTGCCCGAAGGAACGGCCTTTACGTTAACTTCACCTCGCCGTTTTGCTTCTCTCGAAGCGGTGCCGCAGAGATCGTAAAGCCTCTTCAGAAATATTGGTGTTTGGCGAAATTTGGGTTGCCAGATTATCCGCTGGCAATTTGCCAGTCCGATAAGGCGGCTCAGGTAACGATGTAATATCTGCGCCATCCTCGTCCTCAAGCTCGTCATATTCGAGCTCATTCAGCGCCGCTGCTTGAGCTTGTACTTCGCGCTCCGTGACTCGTGGATTTCTGTCAATCCACCCGACTAGACAGTCGCAAAGGCGTTCAACGTACAGCTTATCAAGCATGGCAGCCTCTATCTCATTTAGTACAGAACCTTCATGCAGTGGCCTGTAG
>DATMKU010000431.1:0-2494 GCA_035570935.1 Allostellaceae bacterium | reverse complement strand
GAGATAGGAATTGGCGTCGAAGCGCTCGACGAAAGTAATGCCCTGGTGCCGCAGATAGGATTCCACCTGAAAGTCGGCATCGAACGAGAACGTCGGATTGTCGCGGTCCTGGAAGCGGCGGCCGAATTTGCGGTGCAGCGCGGCGTCGGACAGATAGGTGATATGCGCGCCCATGCGCGCCACCGCGAGCCCGCGCCGCGGATTGATGCCTTCGGCGAAATAGCGACCGCCGCGCCAGTCCGGATCGGCCATCACCGCCTGGCGGCCGACCTCATGGAAGGCGATGTTTTGCGCCGAATGCCGGGTCGCCCCAGCGATCGGCAGCGCCGCGAACACGCGCTGCGGGAAGCTTGCCGCCCATTGCAGCACTTGCATCGCGCCCATCGAGCCGCCGGCGACCGCGAACAGCGAATCGATGCCGAGATGATCGAGCAGCATCGCTTGCGCGCGCACCATGTCGCGCACGGTAATGACGGGAAAGTCGAGGCCCCACGGCATGCCGGTCGCCGGATTGGTCGACGCCGGGCCGGACGAGCCCATGCAGCCGCCGACCACGTTCGGGCAGATGACGAAATAGCGCTCGGTGTCGATCGGCAGGCCGGGACCGACCATGGTCTCCCACCAGCCCGTCTTGCCGGTAACCGGATGGGTGTTGAGCACGTGCTGGTCGCCCGTGAGCGCGTGGCAGACCAGCACGGCGTTGCTGCGCTCGGCATTGAGCGTGCCGTAGGTCTGGTACGCGATCTGCAGCGGGCCGAAATCGACGCCGGCATCCAGCCGCAGCGGATTGCTCGCGGCAAATCGCACCACCGGCGAATGCGGCGTGTCCGCTTCGCGCGTGCGGTCGGCAAGATCGAGCGTGGCGCTGGCATCGGCCATGAGCGTTTCCCGGAAGCGACGCCTGCCGGCGCCCATCGTCCGTTACCGGACGGTCAAAGGGGCGTAAATAGGCCGGTTCCCCTCGGAGTCAACGTTTTCTTTGCTTTCAGCCTAAACGGCTCCTATCAATCTGGCCGATTGCCGGGTCAAACCATGCCGAAACCGCCACGCCACAAGACTCCTGCGCTCGCCGATCTGCGGCGCGAGATCGATCGCATCGACGAGGCGATGCACGAGCTCCTGCTCGAGCGCGGCGAGATCATCGACACCTTGATCGCGGTGAAGAACACCCAAGAAGTCGGCTCGGCGTTCCGCCCCGCCCGCGAGGCCGACATGATGCGGCGCCTCGTGAAACGCCATCGCGGCAACCTGCCGCTCGACACCGCCGAGAGCATCTGGCGCGTCATCATCTCGACCTTCACCTATGTCCAGGCGCCGTTCGCGGTGCACGCCGATCTGTCCGCCGGAGACGCCATGATGCGCGATTCCGCGCGCTTCCATTTCGGCTTCACGGTGCCGTTCGTGCCGCACGCCGGCGCATCGAGCGTGGTCGCGGCGGTCTCGGAATCCAAGGGCGATCTCGGCCTGGTTCCGGCGTTTGCCACCGCCGGCGCCGGGCCATGGTGGGCGGCGCTCGAATTCGATGCCGCGCCGAAAATCATCGCCCGGCTGCCGTTCGTCGAGCGGCCCAATCACCCGGCCGCCATGCCGGTGTTCGTGGTTTCCCGCGTCGCCGCCGACGCCATGGTGACCGAGACCGAGGTCTGGAGCGTGCGGGTGTCCGGCTGGAAGGCGTCCTCGGTCGGCACCATTGCCGAGCTGGCCGACGTCATCGCCGTGCCCGACCGCGCCTTCGATGGCGCAGCGCTTCTGGTCTCGGTCGAGCGCGGCGGCATCAAGGCCGTGTCCGACGCTCTGGTACGGATCGGCGCCTCGATCCGCTCGACGGCCCTCGTCGGCAGTCACGCGACCCGCTATACGGTGCCGTAAATTTCGCTGACCTCCCCCTGAAAGGGGAGGATGGCGAGCCAACGGGTCCGGCCCGATGGCAGGCTCAGCGAGCAGGTGGGGGTCCGCGGCGGCGACGCTTGCGCAAGCTTCTCGGCCGCGGACCCCCACCCTGCCCTCCCCCTTTCAGGGGGAGGAAAAGAAGAGAGAAGACTCGGAGCTATTAGATGATGACTGCCACGCGTCCAAAGCCCCGTCCCGGCTTGCTCGATATCGCGCCTTATGTGCCCGGTAAGAGCAGCGCACCGGGCGTGGCCAGGATATTCAAGTTGTCGTCCAACGAGACGCCGCTCGGGCCGAGCCCGAAAGCGATCGCGGCCTATCAGGCTGCCGGCGCTCATCTTGAGGACTACCCGGACGGCTCCGCCAGCGATCTGCGCGAGGCCATCGGCCGCGCCTTCGGCCTCGACCCCGACCGCATCGTCTGCGGCGCCGGCTCCGACGATTTCCTGCATCTCTTGGCGCAGGCCTATCTCGTCGACGGCGACGAGGCGATCTACACCAAGCACGGCTTCCTGATCTTTCCGATCGCCACGCTCGCCGCCGGCGCGCGGCCGGTGGTGGTGCCGGAAACCGATTACACCGCCGATGTTGACGCCATCCTCGG
>DATMKU010000430.1:0-5203 GCA_035570935.1 Allostellaceae bacterium | reverse complement strand
GCGGCGGCGCGACCGATGAAGATGTTCTCCCACAGATCGAGGTAGCCCGGATAATAGGGCGGGTTCCAGGTGAAGCTGTGGTTGGCGATCGGCAGATCGTGGTCGGCGGCCGCCTGCCAGATCGGATAAAGGTCGGGGTGGTCGGCCGGCATGTCCTTGGCGAGCAGCGGCAATACCGCCACCGCCCATTTCGACTTGCCCCATTCGCGGATCTCGCCCACCGCCTCGGGCACCGCGCGCGACGAGGCGACGATCAGGCTCTTCAGCCGGTCGGGATAATCGCCGGTAAAATCGGCCATATGGCGGTGATAGGCGCGGATCATGCCGACTTCGAGTGCAACGTCGTCGAGCCCGACGACGCTCAGCCATGACGTCGGGATCAGAAAGTGGGTGTCCACACCTTCATCGTTCATATCGGCGACGCGGTTGCCCGGCTGGTCGTCCTGAATGCCGGGCCGCGGCATCTTGGTGCCGCGCCATCGCGTCTCGCGCCCGGTGAAGGTGTCGGCTGGCGCCCGCTCGCCTAAGACCCGGCGGTAGTATTTGGTCCCGACGCGGTATTGGTGCATCGGGCTCTCGCCCTCGACCGCCTGGCCGCTCGGGAAGCGGTACGGCTCCAGCTCTGGCAGGCGCGCGCGGAAGCCGGGATCGACATAACGGTCCAGCACCTCGGCGGCCGGGTTGACATGGGTGTCGGAATCGTACGCGCGGAAGCCGTTTCTCATCCTGCCTCTCCTCCTGGGCCGCGCGCTGGCGCGGACCTTCGCTGATTTATCATAGGACCCATGATAGAACTGCGCCCCCGCGGCTGTCGACAACGACCTGAGCGGGCGCTGTCTCGGGGTGATCCGGTATATCAGTCGATAGCGCGGCGGTGGCCTAGCTATTGGCGGCCGGATCTTTCGAGGCGAAGGGTCCGCTTCGACCCACCGCCGTTGGCGGCGCGGTAGATCGCCTTGTTGGTGTCGACATTGAAGGTGAGGCGGCGGGCGCGAGGATCATATTGCGGCCGGGCGAGGATTCGCGCCGCCAGTTCGAGATGGTTGCCGATATCGAAATATTCGATCATCTCCTTGTGATATTTGCCGAATTGCAGAAAAGTATGAGTCCGCGAGGCGATCACCCGGCAGCCGAGTTCGAGCGCCTGCGAAATCGGTCCCGAGGAGGATTGACCGACTTCGAGATAGGGGAAAACCACCGCATCGCAGATCGCCATGCCGGCAAGGAAATCCTCGTCGCCGGTCGCGCCGAGGAAGTGAATTCGCTGTGACAGATCCTTGGGGTGCTCAATCAGCAGATCGCGCATCGAGCCGTCGACCGCGACCGAGACCGTCGGCGTGCCGGGCGCCGGGTCGGCGCGAATCCGCTCGGCGACATTGGTGTCGACATAGCCGGCGTCGAACAACGACGACACGACCGGATCAATCGGCTGATGCGGTTTGATTTCATTGGGATGGATGCCGCCGAAGATCAGCAGATGATAGTCATGCGGCAGGTGATGCAGGGCGCGGATCACGGTGTCGAAACCCTTGTAGCGCCCAATAAAGCCAAAGACCCCGACAAGTCTCGCCTCGTTCGGCAGTTCGTCGAGTATCGGAAAACTGCGGCGCGACGCGGTACGGCGAATTTCCTCGGCCTCGCCTTCGCTCAGAAACGACAGCGGGTGGTCGTAAACATGACGCAAGCCGTGGACATATTTCATGAACCACATATCGCGTCTGGTGTGGACGACGATCGCCACGGGCTTGAAGCGCTGCGCCCGGCGCAGACGCCGCGCAATCCCGGCCGACAGCATATGGGTGCGGTGGTAATCCGACCGCATCGCCACCGCATCGGCGAAATTGAACCGCAAGATCGCTCGCAACCAGCGCGTATAATCGAACGCCGCGGTTTCGATTATCGTGTGAAAGGTTACCGAGAGACGCGGCGCCGCCCCCACGATCCAGCCAAAGCGACGAAAGATGTCGCGCGCGGTGCGCCCCAGCGTGCCGTGCTCGAGCTGCAGGTTGACCGCGTCGAAGTCTTTGAGCTCGCGGCAAATATCCTGAATGTGACGATCCCCGAATTTGCGGACGCGGCCGTGAGCGCTGCGCAGCAGATACTGGTTCAGGTCGAAGACCGTCACAGCGAAAACATCGCCGAGCTGTTTTTCGAGACTTCGCGTATAGGCGGCGATGCCGCACAGCTCGCTATGGGTCGAAACCAGCGCGAGCCGTGGTCGCGCAGTCTGGAGCGAGACGCGAAATTTCGCTGCGCTGACGCTGCCTTCGGGAAACAGCAGCGGGCGGGATGATTCGAACTCGAGGCTCGCCATGCTTTTCCCCTGCCGGCGCTCCCGGCCTAGAGGTGATCCCTGACCGAGCGGACGGTCAGGCCGCCGATCGCCCAGACGACGAAGGCGGCGAGAAACACGATCCCGACCGACCGCAGCCGGCGCGGGTAGAGCGCCTCCTCGGGCAGGCTCGGCGGGACAAAGTCGGCGACGTAAATCTGCTGGCGGTCGGCGTCCATGCGGGCGCGGTCGAGCGCTTCCAGCGCGTGTTGATAGGCCGTCTCGGCAAAACGCCGTTCGCTTTCCAGTTCCTCATACGAACCCATCACCCGCGATAGCGCCTCGGTGCGAGTCTTTGCGGTGTCGGTGGCCTCGCTCTCGATGGTGCTCTGCTGCGCCTTCAACGCAGCGATGCGAGCTTCGATGATCTTGAGCGTCGGAGCGCCGTCATTGAGGTATTCGCGCAATGTCGTCAGGTTGGTGCCGGCCCGCACCAGTTCGTCGCGCAGCCGGTTGTCGAGCGCAGAATTCGCGTCCGCTGCTTTGCGCGGGTCGATCAGGCCTTGTCTGTCGCGATAATCGCGCAAATGTGCGAGGGCCGCGGTCAGACGGTGTTCGGCCGCGGTGACGTCGCGTTCGGAATTGCGCACGGTGTCATGCCGGGCGCGCGCCGACAGGTCGTTCACCAGGCGCTCGGAGGAATTGAGAACGGCTTGCGCCAAGGCGAACGCCTCGTGCCGGGTAAAGGCGCGGGCACGGACCACGATCGTGCCGTTAACCGGGTCGAAAAAGGCGTCGATCTGTCTGCGCCAATAGGCGGTTAATTCCTCGATCGTCACCGGCAGGTGCAGTCGCGCCGGCCAGTCCGCTGCGGCGGTCGAGAACATTTGGCGCAGATCGAGGGTCTTGCCGAGATCGTCGACGATGGCGCGGCTGCCGATATACTGCGCGACGGCGTAGGAATCGATCAAGGTCTGCAATGGCGCCGCGCTTCCCGCCAGGAGCGCGCCAGTATCGGCGCGGATTGGTTCGGACGAACGCAACCCGAAACGAAATTCCGCCACATACTGATCGGCCGCTACCAGGAAATAGTAGCCGCTTGCGACGGCCGTGGGCACTATCACCACCAGCAGAAACGACAGCAGCCTCAGCGGCAGGCGGCGGACTCGCGCGCCGGTTCGCGGGACGAGACGCCGCTCGTCCCTGAGGGCAATTTCGCCGCTCCCGGCGGGCGCCGGCAACCCCATTGCGCCCGATGGTGCGGCGGGCACAGCCCCGCGCGGGGTTGCGTTTGCAGACACGCCCGGCAGCGTGACCAGGGTCGCCGCCATCAGGCTGTCTCCTGTATCATCCGGTGGTGCTGCGTCAGCGCCGCGCCAATATCCTCGTAGAGCGACAAGGCGCCATTGGCGAGGATCGCGCCGCGGTCGCAATACTGCCGCAGCGTCTGGGGATTGTGGGTAACAAGGATGATGTCGGAATGCGCCATGCGGGCGCGGAAGGCCTCGGCGCATTTGCGGCGAAAGCGCTGGTCGCCGACCTCCGTCACCTCGTCGATCAGGTAGAGGTCGAAATCGATTGCCAGACAAGCGGCAAAGGCGAGCCGGGCGCGCATCCCGGCCGAGTAGGTGTTAACCGGCATCTCGAAATATTCGCCGAGCTCGGCAAAGTCTTCGACATAGCCGATCGTCGGGCGCATCGCCGCGCCGTAAATGCGGGCAATGAACGCCGCGTTCTCGCGCCCGGAAAGCGCGCCGTGAAAGGTGCCGCCAAACCCCAGCGGAAACGATACCCGCCCGGAGCGCCGAACCGCACCGCGGTCGGGCAATTCGGACCCGGCGAGCAGCCGGATTAGGGTCGACTTGCCGGCGCCGTTGACGCCGAGGATGCCGAAATTGTGGCTGGCCTCGAAGGTGGCGTTGGCGTCGTCGAGCACGATCTTGCGCCCGTTGCGGGTGCGATAGGCTTTGGAAACGTGCTCGAGCCGGATCATAGCGGCTCGGAAAGCCTGCGCCGCAAAATGCGCTCGAGGGTGAGGCCGGCGAGCAGGACGAGGCCCGCGATGGCGGCAAGATAGGAACGGTCGAGCCAGTGCGGCGCGTAGTCGACGAAAAAGCTCGCGCGAAACCAGTCGACCGCCTGTAATACCGGGTTCCAGGCGAGCATGTCGCGGATCCAGTCCGGCATCATGCCGGGCACATAGAAGATGCCCGAGCAGAAATACAAAATGCGGGTCAGCTGCGCCCAAATCTTGTCCCAGGATTTGAAAAACGCGTTGACGACCGCATTCAAAAAGCCAAAGCCGCAGCCCAACAGCCAGACGGTGGCGACCGCCGCTGAGACACCGCTGAAATCATGCGGCAGCAAACCCAATCCGATCGCGCCAAAGCCGGCGAGCAGGATGACCGCGACCAGAATATCGGTGACGAGCTCTAAGAGGCCGCGCGCCAGAATCACGTCAAAGGTGCCAACGAGCGGCAGCTGCAGCAACGAGCCGTTGGCAGTTACGGCGTAGGTCATGCTGCTGCTGGTATGGACGAAAATGTGGTAGGGAATAATGCCGGTATAGTAAAAGATGAAGAATTGCGTGCCGATCGGCGGGCGGCCATGCATCAGCACGGCGAAAACCAACGACAGCATCAAGATGTGCAGGATCGGTTCGAGCAAGGCCCAGCCATAGCCGAGCGTCGAGTCGCCAAAACGGGTGCGCGTTTCGCGGATAATCAGGGCATGAATGACCCGCCATTGGGTTTGCGCCGCGGACCAAAAGCCCGAAGGCGATCGCGCTATTCGAATTGGCGGCGCCGAGCGCTCACCCAGCAGGACGTAGTCGCCGTCCAGCGTTTCGAAGCGGCGGTTCAATACCCGCAACACCGCCCGGGCGTACTCCTCGTTGTCGGGGGCGTCCCGGATCAGCGCACCGCCGACCGC
>DATMKU010000429.1:0-5712 GCA_035570935.1 Allostellaceae bacterium | reverse complement strand
AATTACGCCCAGACCCTCGAGATCTGCGATCGGGTCATGCTGATGCAGCATGGCGAGGTCACCTTCGAAAGCCCGGCCGCGACAACCTCGGCCGAAGAGCTCCTCGACATCGTCCGCCGCGAATACCGCGCCATCCGCACCCGCTAAGCAACAAAACAGGCAACGCCGTTTCGAATGGGCAGGCCTCGGTAATCCCGGGGCGTAGTTTCCCAAGAATCATTCGGGCTCACGGGAAGTGAGGTTCGAAGCGGATTCGGTATATATCATCGAAAAGAGGCTTGCTGCCTCGGAGGCGTGCGGTTCCCACTGTATCTCAAGTCGCATGGGTTTGCTTTCCGCGTTCAGGCCTCGCGCCATAACCGTAATCCAGAAATTCAGCGGGCCGCGTATCGAATCTCCCACATTAATCGGCACCTGCTGTGTCATAGGCAGCAATCTTATAGTATCACCATGCCGGTACAGAAGGTTTACTAGGGCGACCGTAGAATGTCCGATGTTTCGTACCTTAGGGTACAGCTCTTCATGTTGCCACGCGAGCGGGACGGCACCGGTAAATGTGGTTCGGATGCGCCCACTCGGCTCGCGGCGCTCTATCTGACTAATGAAGACCTGAACTTCATTCGCGACGGTATACCGAGTGTGGTTGCGAACCTGCAGCCGATGACAGCGAACAGTAACAATATTCCCATTCGGCAGAACCCTCGGCTCCGCGTCGCCGGGACCGCCGACAGGGGTCAGATGGAGCCGCGGCCTCGTCAATCCCGCCCGGATCTTCTCGCCCCATATAGCGGCGACGGCAATTACCACCTGAGCTGCGACACCCAGCTCTGAGACCCAGGCCGGCATTGCCATAAATGCTCGCCTTCACGTATCGCTATTACGCTTCGAGCGGGCGTCTTGCCGTCATCCCTTTTTTTATCGCAGCCCGCTTGGCTGCAGCTGCAAGTAGGTTGCGGTCACCGTCCCATTTCGGATTGTCTCTGTACGTAACGCTGTCCGAACTTTGCCAGTCTGCCTCGTTGAGGTATTCGTAGAATTCAAACCAGATGCCCGATTTTCTATGGACTACTCTGCGTTCGGTGAGATCCACGTCGAAGTCCTCAAGTGGAAACTGGTCCATCGTTTACCTCTTGTGCCGGTCCACGAAATTGGAATCTCACCACCGCGCTTCTCATATATCATCTGGAGCGCCTCCAGTATCGGGCCTGATCGTGCCCCGACTCTCGTTACAATCGCGCGGGATTTGGCGTCGATGGCCGGTTGGGGTATCCGCGGGGAGTACAGGAAGGAGCCCATGATGTCCGACGAAGCCGCGATGCTCGCACTCGGCGAGGACTATCCCGAATTGCGTCAGTCGATCCGCAAGATCTGCGAGCGCTATCCCGGCGAATATTGGCGCAAGCTCGAAGCCGAGCAGGCCTATCCGACCGAATTTATCGAGGAATTGACCGAGGCAGGTTTTCTCGCCTCGCTGATTCCCGAGGAATATGGCGGCTCGGGTCTGCCATTGCGCGCCGCGGCGGTCATTCTCGAAGAGATCAACGCCTCGGGCTGCACCGCGAGCCAGGGCCACGCCCAGATGTACATCATGGGCACTCTGCTGCGCCACGGCAGCGCCGAGCAAAAGCAGCGCTACCTGCCGAAGATCGCGTCCGGCGAATTGCGCTTGCAGGCCTTTGGCGTGACCGAGCCGACGACCGGCTCCGACACCACCAAGCTCAAGACCCGCGCGGTTCGCGACGGCAACCACTACGTCATCAACGGGCAAAAGGTGTGGACCTCGCGCGCCCGCCATTCCGATCTGATGCTGCTGTTGGCGCGCACCACCCCGCTTGACGAGGTCAAGCGCCGCACCGATGGGCTCTCGGTGTTTCTGATCGACCTCCGCGAGAATCTCGGCCAGGGCGTCGAAATCCGGCCGATCGAGGCGATGATCAACCACAACACGACCGAGGTCTTTTTCGACAATCTGAAGGTCCCGCCCGACACGCTGATCGGCGAGGAGGGCAAAGGCTTTCGCTACATCCTCGACGGCATGAACGCCGAGCGCATCCTCGTCGCCCAGGAATGCATCGGCGACGGCCGCTGGCTCCTCAAAAAGGGCATCGACTACGCCAAGGAGCGGGTCGTCTTCGACCGCCCGATCGGCCAGAACCAGGGCGTGCAGTTCCCGTTGGCGCGCGCCTATGCAGAAATCGAAGCCGCCGACATGATCTGCCGCCGCGCCGCGGCCTTGTTCGACGCCGGCGAGGAATGCGGCGCCGACGCCAACATGGCGAAACTCTTGGCCTCGGAGGCGACTTGGCACGCCGCCGAGGCGACCTTCGCCACCTTCGGCGGCTTCGCTTTCGCTAAGGAATACGACATCGAGCGCAAATGGCGCGAAGCCCGCCTCTACCAGACCGCCCCGATCTCGACCAACCTGATCCTCGCCTATCTCGGCCAGCACGTGCTGGGGATGCCGAGATCGTATTGAGTGGACGGCAGCGAAGGATTGCGCGCACCGCCGAAAACGCACTCCCTCTCCGCCCTTGGGGGCGGAGAGGGTTGGGGTGAGGTGGGGGATTCCGACCGGCACGCCGTTCGGGTAACATCGGCGTTCGGGCAAGGCCCGCGCCGCAGCGCGGGCACCCGGTGGGTTTGCTCTGCCAATGGAAAAGGAGCCTGAGATGCTGGCGATGTGGGTCAAGGTTCGGGTCAAGCCCGACGCGCGCGAGCGGTTCCTCAAGGCGATCGAGGCCGATGCCCTCGGCTCCGAGCGGGATGAGCCGGGCTGTCTGCGCTTCAACGTGCTCGAGGACGCAGCGGACCCGAACGTCTACTACTTCTACGAAGTCTATCGCGACGAGGCGGCGCTGGAGGCGCACCGCGCCGCACCGCATTATGCCGTCTGGCGCGCCGCGGCCGACACCTTGGACGGCGCCCCCCAGGCGACGCGCTGTCATCCGGTGTTTCCCGCCGCCGCCGGATATTGGGCATAAACCAGCTCGTCTTCCGGGTAGGCGCCGCCGCAGCCGGTAGGCGACGTGCCGCGCTCGTTGCCGGCCGCGGTTGCCGGTGCGCCGCGCGTCGACGCTCGGCCTGATCGCCCGCCCCGCGCCGCGGACCGGCGCAAAGCCCGGCCTGACCAGACTTGCGGCAGCGCCGGGAAGCCGCGACCTCGGTGTCGCATTGCCGTTAATTTCGCCTTGACAAGGCGGCCTGAACCGCGTGACTCATGTGGCCGAGAGCGGTCCGTCCGGTCCTGATCTTAACGAATATTTGGTAGGAAAACAATTGTGCTAACCATATACCATAAATGCGCGAAGAGCATCGCTGTGTTTCTGTCGCTGCTGTTCATCGGCTGCGCCGGCAGCGCGAACGCGCAAGTGACGGCGCCGCCGACAAAGGAAATTGTCATTTACAACGATTCTGCGACCGAGACGATTTATCCCATGCTGCAAGCCCCGGTGCAGTCTAACCCGAAAAACCCTGACATATGGCTGCAAGGCTATTTCATGGTCACGAATACGACTACACAAACATTCAATAATTCGAAAGTATATGAAGTATTTTTCAATAAGGATCATGGGATCGCACCCAACCACTCCATAAGCATCACCGTCCCATTCTTCACTCAGTTGAAACAGCCTGGTTCGGGAGGGGTCGGGGCGACGACCGACGAATATATCGATTGGTGGAACGCGATGCGGCTGGTTTTGTTTGACAGCCACACGGCGGTAACAGGTGCCTATGAATATTATGAAAACGGCACGCCGCCCGTGGTGGCGCCTCTTGCCGGGGCAACGAGCCCGACATGCGCCAAGTGTCAAGACGCCATTAATATCACGGAATATATTGTCAATCCACCGTTCAATATTCCATTTCAGCTGGTAGAATACACTTTTGCCAACTATGGCGGCAGTCCACCCAAGCTGCAGGCGACCCAAAAATCGCCGCCCTACGCGAATGAGTACAGGGTTGGCTATGATGTTTCTTCTATCGATAGCGAGTACTTGCCAGTGGCGATAGCGCCTCTGCATAATGATATTTATGGGTATCTCGGCACCGGGATGACCGTCAAGCAATTTAGACTCCTCTTTAACCAGTTCATTAAAGATAATAAATGGCCCACGTACTTTCCGGCTTACTTTCCGGCCGGCGCGCCTCCCGCTCCCTACAGCACGACGCCGCCTTCGGGTGCTTATCCCGACGGTGCTTATCCGGGTACGGTCGCTGTCGGTCCGTTTAACGTCTTTACCGAAACATATCGCACCGATGCCAACGGTGCGCGATTTATCCCCAGCCCTCCGCTGGTGACGTCGAATTTGCCCGATACAGCGTCGGTTATGCCGGGGACCGCCGTGTCGAATATGATAAAATTGTGGACACAATGTTCTGCTCCGGACCCCGCCAGCACCTGCGCGGCAATCACCATCGTCAAGACTGCTCTTGACGATGCCGGCTGTCCGAACCCTCTCTACAATCCGGGCATGATCCCGGCGACCCAGCTCGACCTTGTCTACGGATGGGTAAACAACGGCTGCGCCAGCGATTTTCGGCCAAGCATCCCGCCTACCCCGGCTCAGCAAAAGACATTTGAGGATTATTTGAAATTGCAATATAATTATTGCGGAGATGTTCCCTCTCCGGAACCGGACTGCCTGCCGGCGCACGTGCCCGCACAGTCCCTATTCAATCCCTGGACACAGCTTATCCATAAGACGCTGAGATCGAACGCGTACGCATTCTCGGTCGACGACTCGGTGGGTTTTGTACTCCTGGATGGAGATGGGCTTATCATTAGCGTCGGAGGGACCGCCAATCTGCCGTGCCCGCATCAACTAACCCCGGGGCCGCTGCAACCGAACGGCACCCGCCTGCCGCCGCAGCCAACCTGTCCGTCTCATACGCTCCGAGGAGCAATTGCGCCGCTTCGCTAAAAGATCATCTGCGTCTGTCAGCGCTGACCAGGGAGAACGCCCATGCCGCGCCAAATCCGCGCCGTTGTCGTCGATCCGGCGGCGCCCGGCAGGCTGAGGATCAAACCGGTCGAACTGCGCGATCCCGACCGCGACGAGGCGGCGGTGCGGGTGACCGCGATTTCGCTCAACCGCGGCGAGACCCGGCGCGCCGTGCAGCAGGCCGAGCCGGGGTGGCGCCCCGGCTGGGATTTCGCCGGCGTGACCGAGACCGCGGCGGCGGATGGCAGCGGCCCCCGGCCCGGGACACGCGTCGTCGGCATCCTGCCGTCGGGCGCCTGGGCCGAGCGGGTCAACTGCCGCACCCACGCGGTCGCGGCACTGCCCGATGCGGTCGGCGACGCCGAGGCGGCGACATTGCGGGTCGCGGGCCTCACCGCGTTGCACGCGCTGCGCCAGGGCGGGCTGCTGCTCGGGCGCAAGGTGCTGGTCGACGGCGCCTCGGGCGGGGTCGGGCATCTCGCCTGCCAGCTCGCCGCGGCGGCCGGCGCCCAAGTCTGGGGCCATGTGCGCCGCGAGGAATATCGCGCCGCGGTCGCCGAATGGTGCGGCGAACGCGTGGTACTCGGCCGCGAACTCGCCGCCGCCAAGCCATATGGGCCGTTCTGGCTGATCCTCGACTCGCTCGGCGGCTCGGCCCTTGCCGCGGCGCTCGGCATGCTGCAGCCGGGCGGCGCCTGCGTGACGTTCGGGGTATCCGACGCCGCTCAGGCGACCTTGGAGAGCCGTGATTTCTTCGCGACCGGCGGGG
>DATMKU010000428.1:0-4345 GCA_035570935.1 Allostellaceae bacterium | reverse complement strand
AGCGGGTCGCGCCCCAGGGCCAGTTCGTAATGGCCGCGCTCGCCGGTCAGCAGCGGCCAGCCGCGCCCGCGCCCAGTGCCGTCATAGGGGCTGCCGTCATCATGCTCGCCGTAGCCGTCGCAATTGTAGCGGTGCCACACCGGACCCGATGGGGTGTCCGTCTTGAGCAGCGCATCGGCAACGCGGACCGAATCGAGGATCAACGGGTCGTCGGGCCGGCGCAGGCCAAAGCGCACGAGCTGCAGGAATTCGGTGCCGACCAGCTCGTCGGCGCGAACCTGTTCGTTGCCGGGGCGGTTATGGATCGGGACGACGGCGCGCAAGATGTCGCGACGCCACAATGCCTGCCCCGGCAGGACCAGCACGTAATAACCCTCGACCCCGAGCCGCTGGGCGAGTGCGGTGCCGCTGACCGAAGTCCAGCGCTCGATATTGCTGTTCCAAAAATCGGCGAGCTCGATCGCCCAATCGCCGGCGGGCGGCGGCAGCAGCCCGGCGCCGGCGACGAGTGCCGCGATCGACACCGCGAGGGTAAACGGGTTGAGCCCGGCACTTTCCTCCCAGCGGTCCTGCTCGGTCGCCGGCCCGGTGCGGGCGATAAAGCCCAGTGCGCGGCGGACCATGTCCTCGACCTCGATCCCGGCGAGTGCCTCACGCTCGTCGAGTGCGGCGGCGAGCAGCACCGGAAACGCGGTTTCGTCGAGCTGGATGCCTTGCCAATAGGGGGTGCCGCCGAGCCACTGGTTCTGGTGCCAATGCCCGTCGCGCAACTGCGTCGCCATCAGATAGCGCAATGTGTCGCGCGCCTCCTGGTCGGCGCCGAGGGCCAGTAACGCACCGGCGGTCTCGACCAGATCGCGCGGCCACACCAGATGATAGCCGCCGCGCTCGTTGCCGCTGTCGCCCCACGGAATGCTGAGGCTCGCCACCATCGCCCCCGGAAAGGTCTTGTCGAGATGGCTGCGCAACACGATCGTCGACACCAAAAATTCGTCGGCGAGCGCCGGCGGGACGTCGAGCGACACCGCATAGCGCTCGCTGCGTTCGGCCTGCCACTCCTGCCACAGAGCGACGTGCTGCTGGAGCAGGTTGTCAAAGGGCTGCAACAGGCTGCCGATCGCCAAGGTCGCCGCCGCCTCGGCGCTGCTGCCAAAGCCGAGCGACAGCACAGCACGGCGCGGCAATTCGGCGACGAGCGCGACATTCCCCGGCCCGGCCCGGCGATATTCCCAACTCATCCGGCCGTTGCGGGCAAAATCCTGCCAGCCGTCGCTAAAGCCGACATAGCCGGCGCTCGCCCGCCCGATCGCGTCGCGCTGGCGCTCGTCGACGGCGGCGAGCGCGGCGCCAAACGGCCCCTGCTCGGCGCCGAGCGTGAGCCGGCCGTGATGCGAGGCCACCACCGCCGTGTTGCCGTAGCCGGTGGCGCCGAGATGCGGCGCCAGCAATGCGTAAAGCCTCAATTTCTCGTCGCCGTCGAGCCGGCATTCGATCGCCAGCACGTCGCGCCGCGAGCCCGGCGAGACGCGCAGCAGCAAGGAATAGCGCTCATGGCGGTGGACGATCTCGACCGCCGGCACGCCCGGCGCCAATAGGCGCATTTGATAATTGTCGACGCGCTTGACCTCGGCCCAGAAGCCTTCGCCGTCGGCAACGATAAAGCCGAGGTCGCGGATCTGCGGGATGTCGACCCGCGGATAATAAACTTCGTTGACGATGCCAAAGCCGAGCGTGAACCACAGCCGCGATGTTCCCAGCGCGCAACCGACCATGTCCTTGGCGCTGCTCGTCCAGGTCGCCGGAATTCCGGGGGCGCCCGGGGCGTAGTCGGACATCGGCAACCCCGGTCTCCGCTATGGGACTTCACTTTCCCGATTTACAGATAGGGCAGTGGCTCGGAACCACAAACGCCTCCGCGGCAGTAAGGCGCCAATCGATCACGTACCGGAGAGGTCTGCGGCCCGGCGTCTCGCGAGCAAGTGTCGGCGATCGGGGGAAGCCTTCGCGTCACATTGCCCGGATAATTGACGTGCGTCATGGTGGGATCGCGCGCCGCGTTCTGAATTGTCGAACTGCACCGCCGGACGAGCATCGAGTGTGAACCCCGTGAGTGCGACGGCTGTGAGTGTCATCACCCTTAGGGCTAAGAGATCCCCATGAATAATCTCGTCAAATTGGTGAAGTTCATCATAAACGACGGGCTCCAGAGCGTCCGCACCAGCGAATTCCGACTGTTTGAGGCCGAGCTCTATCGGGTCGAGGACAAGTGCTTCATCGCCCTGGGCGGGGACGGGGCGTCCGCGGCGGAGGGCTCGTTTCAGCGGGCGATCGAGACCGCCCGAGCGCCAGGGCGCGCTGTCGCTCAAGCTGCTCGCCGCCATCAGCCTTGCCCGTCTGCGGGGCGACCAGGGCCAGCGGGCCAAAGCGCATGACATGCTCACGTCAATCTACGACCGGTTCACCGAGGGCTTCGATACTACCGATCTGAAAACAGCGAGGGCATTGCTCGCCGCGACGCGCTGATGTGGGCCGAGATCCACTGCTCCGGCGAGCTGACGATCTGGATCCCAAATGGCAAGCCGGGCGGGGTCCAAAGCGCGCCGGCATCGGCACGGCGTTCTGCTGCGCTGCTGATAAGATCTGCCACGGGATCGCGCTTGAAACCGCCCTCGAAAAGATTGACGCCCATCAAGGAGTTCCGAAGCCTCCTAATGTTAACCGATCGCATCGGACAAGCCGGGGCGTCATCCCGGACCATCTGCAAGAGGCAGGACCATGGAAAGCAATGACATTAGAGGGCTCAGAGTGGCTGTCCTCGTCACCGACGGGTTTGAGCAGGTCGAATTGATCGAGCCGCGCGAAGCGCTCGACGAAGCCGGCGCCGAAACTCGGATCGTATCTCCGAAGGATAACCGGGTGCGCGGCTGGAATTTTACCGACTGGGGCCGTACCTTGCCGGTCGAGGTTAAACTCGCCCAGGCCCGGCCTCAGGATTTCGACGCATTGTTGTTGCCCGGCGGGGTAATGAACCCGGATTCCCTCCGGATCGAGCCCCAGGCGGTCGCTTTCGTAAAAGCCTTCTTCGATGCCGGAAAGCCAGTCGCGGCGATATGCCATGGCCCGTGGACGATCATCGAATCCGGCGCCGCGCGCGGCCGGAGGATGACCTCATGGCCGTCGCTCAGAACCGATCTCATTAACGCCGGAGCGGATTGGACGGACCAGGAAGCCGTGGTCGATGGGAATCTGGTCACCAGCCGCAAGCCCGGCGACATCCCGCCGTTCAACCGCGCGATGCTTACACTGTTTGCCGGTACGTAGACGCGCGTTCACGCGGCATAGCCGCTCGCCGTAAGGAGAATAGTCGTGCAAAGGCGATTGTTCGGCGTGACTGGGCGCGACGACGTATCGGTGATCGGGATGGGTACGTGGTATCTCGACGAGGCCCACCGTCTGACGGCGGTCGCCGCTCTGCGTCGCGGCCTCGATCTCGGCATGAACCACATCGACACCGCCGAAATGTATGGCTCGGGGGCCCCGAAGAAACTGGTCGTCGAGGCCATCGTCGGCCGCCGCGACGAGGTCTTTCTGGTTTCCAAGGTGCTGCCGCAGAACGCCTCCCTCGCGCGGATGCGCTCGGCATGTGAACGCTCGCTCGGCCGATTGCGGACCGACCGGCTCGATTGCTATCTGTTGCATTGGCGCGGGCCCCACCCGCTCGTCGAGACGGTCATGGTGTTTGAAGAGCTGCGCCGCGAAGGGAAGATCCTCAGCTGGGGCGTCAGCAATTTCGATGTAGACGACCTCGAAGAGATCGTGGCGACGGGCTGCTTGCCTGCGATCAGGTGCTCTACCATCTGCTGGAGCGCACCGTCGAGCGCTCGGTGATTCCGTGGTGCGAGCAGCACAGCGCCGCAGTCGTCGCTTATAGCCCCTTCGGCCACGGCCACTTTCCCGGTCTGCACACCGCCGCCAGGCGGGTGCTGGCCGAGATCGCCGCCGCGCACGACGCGACGCCGCGTCAGGTGGCGCTGGCCTTTCTGTGCGCCGGCCTTCGGTATTCGCCATCCCCAAGGCTTCCACCCCGGCGCATGTCGAGGAAAACGCCGCAGCTAGCGACCTGCAAAACCGTACACGAGCGTCTCGCCATCGCCGCAACGACGACCCCGCCGATGCCCTACCGCATCCTGAAATTGGCTGAGGCTCGATGGTAAGCAGGAAAGAATCTATGAAAGAAGCGGCGGTTTCGTCCGCATGTTTTTTTGCGCGAACGAACTCTTTATCGTCAAGCCACACCCGCCGTCGAAGCGTCCGCCGTTAGTCGTTAATGGGGCCCACCGCGCGG
>DATMKU010000427.1:0-10883 GCA_035570935.1 Allostellaceae bacterium | reverse complement strand
GCATACGAGATCGTCTATGTCGACGACGGCAGCAGTGACGGAACCGCGGCCGAAATCATGCGGCTCGCGCTAGGCACTCCGCATTTGCGGCTGCTGCGTCACGCGCGCAGCTGCGGGCAAAGCGCCGCAGTGCTGACCGGGGTCAAGGCGGCGCGCGGTATCTGGATCGCGACGCTCGACGGCGACGGGCAAAACGATCCGGCCGACATCCCGCGATTGTGGCGCCTTGCCGGCACTTCGCCGTCGAGCCCGCCGCTGCTGGTCGCCGGTTACCGTCAGAAGCGCCAGGACAGCTGGTCGAAACGCATGGCCTCGCGCGTCGCCAACCGGGTGCGGGCGCGGCTGCTCGGCGACGCCACCCCGGATACGGGGTGCGGGTTGAAGCTCTTTCCGCGCGCTCTCTTTCTCGATCTGCCGGCGTTTGACCACATGCACCGGTTTCTGCCGGCGCTGGTGCTGCGCGCCGGCGGTACGGTGCGCTCGGTCCCGGTCAATCACCGGCCGCGCCAGGGCGGTGCGTCGAAATACGGCGTTTTCGACCGCCTCGGCGTCGGGATTGTCGACCTCTTCGGGGTGTGGTGGCTGCAGCGTCGAAGCGCCCGCCCCGATCTGGTCGCCGAGGCAGCGGCGCCCGGCCGGGCGTTCGAGACGCGGCAGGCGTCCCGGCTCTCCGGCGTGCCGTGACCGCAATCAACAAAGAAGCGGCGGCGGCGGTCGCGCCGTTTGCCGGCTGGCGTTGCGTTGCGCGGCTGACCGTGCTGGTTGTGCTGACGGCGGGGGTCGCCGCCGCCTGGCGCTGGCGCGCCGCCTTCGACCCGATCGCGATCGGCGCCGCAATCGCCGGATATCCCGCCACCCCGCTGGTATTTCTCGGCGTGCATATCGTCGCCAGCCTGCTGTTCGTGCCGCGCACCGTGCTGGCGATCGCCGCCGGGCTGCTGTTCGGCATCGGGTGGGGCATCGTCTGGGCGGCAATCGGCAGCGTTCTCGGCGCGGTCGTCGGGTTTTGCCTCGCCCGCTACGTCAATTCCGGTCTGATCGACCTGCACGCGCGCGCTCGCTTTCGGCCGATTCTCGATCGGGTCCAGCGCGGCGGCTGGCGCGCTGTTGCGCTGTTGCGGCTGATCCCGGTCATCCCGCACAGCCTCGGCAATTATGGGCTCGGTCTGACGCCGCTGCCGCTCGGCGCCTATGCGTTTGGTTCCCTTGTCGGCCAATTGCCGATGACGATCGCCTGCGTCGATCTCGGCACTGCCGGCGAGCGGCTGGCGATGGGGGATGCTGGCTGGGTCGCCCCGACCGTGATCGGCGCGGCGGCACTCGGACTGACGCTGCTGATCCCGGTCCTCGCTCGCCCCCGCGCCGGATAGCCGGCGCGCAATGCCGGCGGCCGCGGCCCGCCGGTGGCCCAGTCGAGAAGCTCGACCGTATGCAAGACGGGCGCGTCGCAACCGGGCGCGAGCTGGGTGATGCAGCCGATATTGCCGGTGGCGACGAGATCGGGATTGGTCGTGGCGATATTGGCGAGCTTGCGGTCGCGTAACCTCTGGGCGATCTCCGGTTGCAGCAGATTGTAGGTTCCGGCCGAGCCGCAGCACAGATGCCCCTCCGGCACCTCGACGGTCTCGAACCCGGCCTGGGTCAGCAATGCCTTTGGCCCGCCATGAAGGCGCTGGCCGTGCTGCATCGAGCACGCCGAGTGATAGGCGACGCACAGGCCGCGGCCAGGGCTTTCGGCCGCGGGCGTTTGCAGCCCCAGCTGTTCGACGATTTCGCTGACATCGCGCGCGAGGCTCGCGATCCGCGCCGCCTTGTCGGCATAGGCCGGGTCCTCGCGCAGCATGAAGCCGTAATCCTTGACCGTGGTGCCGCAGCCCGATGCGTTGATCGCGATCGCATCAAGCCCGCCGGCCGTCCGCTCGCGCTCCCACGCGTCGATACTGGCGCGGGCAAGGGTGAGGGCGGCGGCTTTTTGCCCGAGATGATGCACCAGCGAGCCGCAGCAGCCGCTGCCCGGTGCGCGGACGACCTCGCAGCCGTGACGCGTCAGCAGCCGGATTGTGGCTTCGTTGATCTCCGGTGCCAGCACCCGCTGGGCGCAGCCGGGCAGCAACGCGACGCGCATCCGCCTAACCCCCTCGGCCGGAAACACGCGCCGACGGTCGGTCGGGGAAGCGCGGGGCACCGTTCGCGGCATCAGCGCCAGCATCGGGGCGAGGGGGCTCGGCATAAACCGCGCGAACGGCCGGGCGAGCCCGGCGCCGCGCAATGCCAGGCGGAACAGCCGGGGCCGGGTCAGCACCGCGCCGAGCATCCGCCGCAACGCCCGGTCGGCCCAGGGCCGGCGGTATCTCTCCTCGATCGAGCGCCGGCCGTGGTCGACGAGGTGCATATAGTTGACCCCCGACGGGCAGGTCGTCATGCAGGCGAGGCACGACAGGCAGCGGTCGATGTGCTTGACCGTGTCGGCGCTCGGCGCCTCGCCTGACGCCAGCATGTCCTTGATCAGGTAGATGCGGCCGCGCGGGCTGTCGAGCTCGTCGCCGAGCAGCAGGTAGGTCGGGCAGGTCGCGGTGCAGAACCCGCAATGGGTACAATTTCGCAAAATCTTTTCGGATTGCGCCGTGTCGGGGTCGGCGAGCTGCTCTTCGGTGAAATCGGTGCGCACCGTTCACAGCCCAGCTTGGAATGATGCAGCTGCTTCCATTGGACTATCGTCGCCTCCGCGAAAGCGGGGGTCCATGGTGATTGTTGCGGCCCTTGCCACCCTGGATTCCGGCTTGCGCGGGAACGACGAAAAGGCTGCCGATGGTTGGTATGACATCTTGGATCGGTTGTTCAGCTCCGCTCGACCATGCGGCCGGGGTTCAGGATATGACGCGGGTCGAAGCTGTCCTTGACGCGGGCGGCGAGGGCGGCGAGCGCCGGCGGCTGCGGCTCGAACACCGGCACCGCGCGGCGCAATGCCGCGGCACCCCTGATCAAGGTCGCGTGCCCGGTGCCATGCCCGTCCGCGCCGCGGATCGCCGCCCTGATCAGCGCCGCACCGCCGTCTTCGGCGCCGCTGACCGCCACCCACACGAGCCCGCCGCCCCAATCGAGATACCAGAGCGCATCGAGGTGCCGGGCGATCGCTTCGCCGATTTCGGCGCCGCGCGATGGTGCTGCCGACACCCGCCACACGGCGCGGTCAGCCGGCGCCGCAAAGGGTTCGGCATCGCGGACCGCGCGCCAAAAGGCGACGGAGGCAGCGCCGTCGAGCACCGCGGACTCGCAATCGGCGCCGAGTTCCGCGAGCAGCCGGCCGCGGCGATAAGCAACCGACGGTTCCGGCCCTTCGAGGCGCAATGCCGCGATCCCGACCATCGCCATCGGCGCCGGGACCGACCCCGCCGGCAAATAGGCTGCCGCGGAAACATCGTGCGCCGAAGCGAGCGCATGGCGCATCGCCCGCACGGCTGCGGCGGGATCGAGCCCGCACAGCACCACGGTGGCGATGCGTTCGGGCCGCGGCAATACCTTGACCGTCACCTCTTCGAGTGCTGCGAGCGTGCCGTAGGAACCGACCATCAGCTTCGAAAGATCGTAGCCGGTGACGTTTTTGACGACCCGCCCGCCCGATTTGAAGATTTCGCCGCGCCCGCTAACCGCGCGAAAGCCGAGCAGATGGTCGCGCGCCGCCCCCGCCTTGATCCGCCGCGGCCCGGAAAGGTTGCAGGCGAGCGCGCCGCCCAGGGTCGGCCGAGAATCCGCCGTACTTAGCAGCTTGCGCCAGTCCGGCGGCTCGAAAGCCAGCATCTGGCGGGCTTCCGCCAGCGCCTCTGCAATCTCGTCGAGCGGGGTCGCCGCGCCGGCGGTCAGCACCAGCTCGTTCGGCTGGTAGCTGCGAATGCCGGCGATCCCCGACAGATCGAGCGTGCGCGGCGTCTGCATCGGCCGCCCGAGACCGCGCTTCGACCCGCCCGCGATCACTTCCATAGGCTCCTCGGCGGCAAGAGCATCACCGATTGCCGCGCGTAATTCGTCGATCGAGGTCGGGGTGGAACGAGTCACAATGGGACTTAACGCCTTATGGCGGAACGTGCCAAGAGGAGGTGTCGCGATGCCCACGATCCGGGGAAGCTGCCAGTGCGGCGGCGTGAAGTTCGAGATTGCCGGTCCGCTGTCAGGCCCGCTCAATTGCCACTGCTCGCAATGCCGCAAGCAGCACGGCGCGGCCTTCCGCAGCCGGGTTCGCGTGAGGATCGAAGACTTCCGCTGGGTCGACGGCGAGCAGCTGGTCAAATACTACGAAGGCCCGAGCGGTTTCCTGCGCGGCTTCTGCGGCGAATGCGGCTCGCCGATCCTCAACCGGGCGGGGCCGAACTGGAACAAAGCCGCCGAATTTCCCCGAACTCTGTCCGAATACGGAATTCCGTTGGCCATCCTCGACGATCCCCACATCCCGCCCGCCTGCCATGTCTTTGTCGGCAGCAAGGCGCCGTGGTTCGAGATCACCGACGATCTGCCGCAATATGCGGAATATCCGCCGCGGGACTAGAACCGCGGCAGGTCGAAATGCGATGGCGCGCCAAGCGAGTCGCGCCCCGATGTGATTGTGGGCGCGACGGCGCAATCTCGCGACAGCCTTTTCTCGCGATAGCGCCCGACGCCGCGTCAATCCCCCCACATCGGCGCGAGACTTTGAGACATTATGAGGCCAAAAGCTCGAAGCTCATGACCGACGTAAAGCAGAGATGAGCGATTGCCGCCATTCAATGGCTCGGTTCGGCGGCAGCTTAAATGTAAGTTGTCTATGCGTGTAACCGCGTCCTTTGCTGCGAAGAAAATTGCGATGCATATGATGCAGTTCAGCCGCGGTGTCCACGGTCAACGTTCTCAAATCGGCCGATACCCATCGTTCATGCTCGCCGTTTTCGGCTATCGCCACAAGCGGCGGTTGGCACGATATGTAAGTCTTATCCGTTTCTTCGGAAAACAAGACATAGTTTCTCGCGATCATCATTCCTGGATCTGAGAAACATTCAACCTTGTAGATCTCCGCGTATCTGTCTGCAAATTGTTTCTTGTTCATATTCATATGGTCTGACATCCGCCACAGCCAATCGCTGTGCCGGTGGTCTTCGTGACGGTCGTTCTCATCGTATTTCCAGCCATCGATGCCGGGTCTAATCAAAATGTTTATGTATGTTTTGCCCTGAAACCGCCTGTCGACAAAAATCTGTCGCCGATCCAGCTTCTCCGCGACGGTTGCAACGGCGCTCATTCGATATCGAATCAGTTCCCCGTCCTTCGTGAACGCGACAAATACACAGATGCTTCCCTCTCGAATTTTGGTTCTCACGTCTCGACGACAAACACCCCAGGTCAATAACCCGTCATCGTGGCGTAATGCGAAGAACGAAGGATCATCCCCGTTATCATACGGCCATTCCCGAGCGGCAATTGCTCTTTCGACTTCTGCAAAACGACCGGAAGCCAAACTGAACCGGTGATCCGGCTCGTACGAGTGATATGGAACCAAATAAATGTCGGTCGCTTCCATTAGTTTGACACGATGCTTTATCTTCACTGTGCGCGACAACCCTACCGCTCAGAATCGCGGCAGGTCGGGGAAGGGCAGGCGGCCGGCGCGGACGTGCAAGCGGCCGAGTTCGGCGCAGCGATGGAGCTGCGGAAAGACCTTGCCGGGGTTCAGCAAACCGTCGGGGTCGAACGCGCATTTGACCCGCTGCTGATGCGCGAGGTCGCTCTCGTTGAACATCGTCCCCATCAAATCGCGCTTTTCGACGCCGACGCCGTGCTCCCCGGTCAAGACGCCGCCGACTTCGACGCACAGCCGCAGGATTTCGGACCCGAACGCCTCGGCGCGTTCGATCTCGCCCTGCTTGTTGGCGTCGTACAGGATCAGCGGGTGGAGGTTGCCGTCGCCGGCGTGAAACACGTTGGCGACGCCGAGCCCGTATTGCTCCGACAATCCGCGCATGCGGCTCAGCACCTCTGCCAGCCGGCCGCGCGGGATCGTCCCGTCCATGCAATAATAATCGGGCGAAATCCGGCCGACCGCGGGGAACGCCGCCTTCCTCCCCGACCAGAACGCCAGCCGCTCGGCATCGTCGCCGCTGATTCGGATCGTCGTCGCCCGGTGATCGCGGGCGATCGCCTCGACCTTGGCGATCAGATGGTCGATCTCAGCCGGCGGCCCGTCGAGTTCGACGATCAGCAACGCCTCGACATCGAGCGGATAGCCGACCCGCACAAAGGCCTCGGCGGCGTGGATCGCCGGCCGGTCCATCATCTCCATGCCGCTCGGGATGATCCCGCCGCCGATCACCGCGGCGACGCACTCGCCGGCATCCTCGGCGCTGGCAAAGCCGATCAGCAAGGCGCGCGCCGCTGTCGGCTTGGGCAATATCCGCACCGTCACCTCCGTGACGACGCCGAGCAGCCCCTCGGACCCGGTCATCACCCCCAACAGATCGTAGCCCTCGGCGTCGAAATGCTTGCCGCCGAGGCGAATCACCTCGCCTTCAATCGTCACCATCTTGATGCCGAGGATGTTGTTGGTCGTGAGCCCGTATTTGAGGCAATGCACCCCGCCCGAATTCTCGGCGACATTGCCGCCGATCGTGCAGGCGATCTGGCTCGACGGGTCGGGCGCATAATAAAAGCCGGCCTGCTCGACCGCCTGGGTCAATGCCAAGTTGGTGACGCCGGGCTGGGCGACGACGCAGCGATTGTCGTAGTCGATTTCGAGAATGCGGTTGAACTTGGCCATGCCGAGCAAGACGCCGTCGGCGAGCGGCAAGGCGCCGCCCGACAATGACGTCCCGGCGCCGCGCGGCACGATCTTGACGCCGATGTCCTTGCAGTAGCGCACTACCGCCGCGACTTCCTCGACCCGCGACGGCAGCACGACGACCATCGGCAATTGACGGTAGGCGGTCAGCCCGTCGCTCTCATAGGCGCGCCGCTCCACCTCAGACGCGATGACACCCTCTCCCGGCACGATCCGCCGCAGCGCCTCGACGATTTCGCTGCGCCGCTGCAACACCGCGGCATCGGGCCTCGGCATCTTCATGCGGTCGGTCCGCCGGCCGCTGGCGGGGCCGCGCTCAGCCCTGGCGCGCCTTGTAGCGCGGGTTGGTCTTGTTGATCACGTAAACGCGGCCCTTGCGCCGCACGATGCGGCAATTCTTGTCGCGCTTTTTCAGCGATTTGAGCGAATTGACGATCTTCATCTTCTTTGTCCTGAACGAACTCGGTAAATGGCGCCGGCGAGCCCAAAATCAAACCGGCGTTCGCGCTCGCGACTGTCCCTTTCCCGAAAGGATTATCGGCTCGTGCGGGCTTGGTGCGGTCGAGAAGACTCGAACTTCCACGGAGTTTCCCCCACAGCGACCTCAACGCTGCGCGTCTACCAATTCCGCCACGACCGCACGGCAGGGGGACTGTCTCGCATCCCGCTCGCGAGGCGGCGTGATTAGCAAATCCGCGCTACCATATCAAGCAGCATGGGCCCAGGGACGGCGATCGGCTTGGATCGGATCGAGTGGCGCGCGAGCCCGGCGGCGGTCCCTTACGCCGAGGCCGTCGCCGAAATGGAGGGCCGGGTGGCGGCGATCCGCGCCGGCACAGCACCCGAGCTCGTCTGGCTGCTCGAGCATCCGCCGCTCTACACCGCCGGCACCAGCGCGCGCGACGAGGACCTGTTGGAGCCCGGCCGCTTTCCGGTCTACCGCGCCGGCCGCGGCGGGCATTACACCTATCACGGGCCGGGCCAGCGCGTCGTCTATGTGATGCTCGACCTCGCGCGGCGGGGCGCCGATGTGCGCTGCTATGTCCACCAGCTCGAAGAATGGGGCATCCGCGCCTTGGCGCATTTCGGCGTCGTCGGCGAGCGCCGCGAGGGTCGCGTCGGCATCTGGGTTCGCGTCGGGCTCGGCGAGGCCAAGATCGCCGCGATCGGGGTGCGGGTGCGGCGCTGGGTGACCTATCACGGGATGGCGATCAACATCGACCCCGATCTCGACCATTACCGCGGCATCATCCCCTGCGGCATCGACCCCGAGCTTTCCGGGCACGGCGTCACCTCGCTCGCCGCCCTCGGCATCGCCGCAACCATGACCGATGTCGACATCGCCCTGCGCGCGACCTTCGATCCGGTCTTCGGGTCACCGTCGGTATGCGCGCCCGAAACCATCACCGGCATTCCGACCAAGCTGGCCCACGCTTGATAATCGGGCACAACTGTCCGACATTCGAGTAGATGAAGCCGGCTGAGCTTTTGCGGCGCCTGCGTCGGCTCGCGGTGAGGCGCGGTCTGGACTTCGAGATATCGGAAGGCAAGAACCATACGAAGGTCGCACTCGCCGGCCGACGCTCGGTCGTAGGCCGGCATCGGACCGATCTGAAAATCGGAACCTTGCACGGCATTTTGAAACAACTCGGGCTAAAGCCCGAGGAGATCGAGGAATAAATCGGTATGCGCTACGCCTTTCCCTATGAGTTGCTCCCGCAGCCCGAGGGTGGTTTCACTGCCACCTTCCCGGACGTGCCGGAGGCGATCACGCAGGGGGACACCCAGAAAGAAGCGGCGACGATGGCGGAGGATGCGCTGGTGACCGCTCTTTCCTTTTACACAGACCGCGCCGAACCGCTGCCGCACCCCTCCCCGGCTGACGGCCGCCCTATTGCCTATGTACCCCCTCTCGTTGCGGCAAAGCTCGCATTGCACGACGCCATGCTCGCCGCCGGGGTCTCGAACGTTGCTTTGGCGCGGCAGCTCGGCACGGATGAAAAGACGGTGCGGCGGCTTCGCGACCCGCTTCACCACAGCCGGATCAATCAAGTCGATGCGGCGCTTCGCCTGCTCGGCAAGCGCATCGGCATCGTGATTGAAGCCGCATGAAAACGCCAAGGCGGGGTAGGGCCACTCACGCTTGGCGAAATGATGAACTCGAAGAGGGAACGTGGGACCTCACTAACCCAAGAGCGAACATCACGCCGATGCCCCAGGACAGTCGCGCCAGTGGTGTGAGGTACGATCACTCTCCACATAGTACGCGCCGATGACCACCCTCTTCGAAAACCAGGCGCCGCGCCCGCTCGCCGACCGGCTGCGGCCAAAGAGCCTCGCGGAGGTGGTCGGGCAGGATCATCTGTTGGGCTCCGATGGCCCGATCGGGCGCATGATGGCCAGCCGCCAGCTGTCCTCGATGATCCTGTGGGGGCCGCCGGGCTGCGGCAAGACCACGGTCGCGCGCCTGCTGGCGCACGGCACCGATCTCGAATTCGAGCCGCTGTCGGCTGTGTTTTCCGGCGTCGCCGACCTGCGCCGGGTGTTCGACGCCGCGCGCAAACGCCGCGAGATCGGCCGCGGCACCTTGCTCTTTGTCGACGAGATCCACCGCTTCAACCGCGCCCAGCAGGACGCATTCTTGCCGGTCGTCGAGGACGGCACCGTGATCCTCGTCGGGGCGACGACCGAGAACCCGTCCTTCGAGCTGATCGGCGCGTTGTTGTCGCGCGCCCAGGTGCTGGTGTTGCGCCGGCTCGGCGACGACGATCTCGAAACGCTGCTCGGCCGCGCCGAGGCGGCACTCGGCAGCAAGCTGCCGCTGACCGCGGATGCGCGCACCGCGTTGCGCGCGATGGCCGATGGCGACGGCCGCTTTCTGCTCAACCTCGTCGAGGAGATCGCCCGCCTTCCGGCCGAGCGGCTGCTCGATCCCGCTGAGCTCGCGCGGCTCGTCCAGCAGCGCGCCCCACTCTACGACAAGGCCCAGGAAGGCCATTACAACCTGATCAGCGCGTTGCACAAATCGCTGCGCGGCTCGGACACCGACGCGGCGCTCTATTGGCTCGCTCGGATGCTGGCCGGCGGCGAGGACCCGATCTACATCTTGCGCCGGCTGACCCGCGCCGCGGTCGAGGATATCGGGCTCGCCGATCCGCAGGCGGTAGTTCAGGCGCTCGCCGCCTGGGACACCTACGACCGGCTCGGCTCGCCCGAAGGCGAATTGGCGATCGCGCAATGCGTGATCTATCTCGCGACCACCCCCAAGTCGAACGCCGCCTACACCGCGTTCGGCGAGGCACGGCAGATGGCGCGCGAGACCGGCTCGTTGATGCCGCCGATGCACATCCTGAACGCGCCGACCCGCCTGATGCGCAATCTCGGCTACGGCCGGGGCTACGTCTACGACCACGCCACCGAGGAAGGGTTTTCGGGGCAGAACTATTTCCCCGACGGGGTCGCGCGGCGCAGCTTTTACCGGCCGGGCGAGCGCGGCTTCGAGCGCGAGATCAAAAAGCGGCTCGATTATTGGGAAAAGCTCCGCGACCGCCCGGCCGAGCCGGGATGACCGAGATCGCTTCGCTTCGGCTCGCAATGACCGAATTTCCTGTCGCTCCCAAATCGCGGCTGCCGGCGCGACGACAGCGATGGTCGCTATGTGCGGGGCTGTCATTGCGAGCGCAGCAAAGCAATCTCGCGACTTCCCCAGCGCTTGCCGAGGATCGGCGGCAACCGAGCGGGCTGTGGGGATTGACCGGATGAATAAAACAATAACCATTTCCGGCGACGACAGCGCGCTGCGCCTCGACCGCTGGTTCAAGCGGCACTACCCGGCACTCGCTCACGGCCGGCTCGAAAAGCTGCTGCGCACCGGCCAGATCCGGGTCGACGGCAAGCGCGCCAAAGCCGGCGACCGGGTGATGCCGGGGCAGGCGATCCGCGTGCCGCCATTGGACGCCGCCGCGGCCGGCGCCGCATCCCCGCCGCGCCCGGTATTGCCGGCCGACGCGGCGATGCTGCAGGCGGCGATCCTGCACCGCGACGACGCCGTCATCGCGCTCAACAAACCGCCGGGTCTCGCGGT
>DATMKU010000426.1:0-2229 GCA_035570935.1 Allostellaceae bacterium | reverse complement strand
GTCAGCGCGATCTGGACCAGCGCCGCCTGCTCCGGCGTCATTTGATCGGCGGCGACGAGCGCGTTCAGGATCGCGCCAAAGCCCTCGATGCCGCCGGAGAACGCGGCGATCGGCTGCAACCCTTGGTCGAGCGCGAGCGTGCCGTTGGCGGTTACCCCGAGCCCGCCCCATTGCAGGTGCAGACTGTCGACCTCGATCGTCCCGCCAGCGTCGCGCCAGGCGGCGACTGCCGGCGCCAGCGGCCCGGCGGGCACCGAACCTTTGATCGTGACGCCGAACGCCAGCTCGTTGATGATGTTGCCAAAATCCGCCGGCGGCGCCGGGACGCCGACCTGTCGCATGGCGAGCGCCAAACCAAGGCTGGGATCGGTGTCCTTCGCCGCCGGCTTTGCCGGCAGGGTGACCCAGGCCTCGGCCGATTTGATCGGCACCTCGCCGGCGGCTTCCGCGGATATGTCCCGCAGGTTCAGCCACAGAGAGGAGGCGCCATGCGGGCCGATCGCGACGGTCCCGTCACCCGACTTGGCCGCGAGCTTGAGCGCCGGCCGTCCCCCCTTCGGTGCGAGGTCGGCCGAAAGGCCGTCGGGCGCGGCCAGACGCCAATCGTCGAAATCCCACGGCCGGGCGCTGCCGGTCAAGCGACCAAACCGCACTTCCGGCGCCGGGCTCCAGGCGCGGTCGCGGCACGACGCATTCTCGATTTTGACGCGGAACGCAAAGGGAAACCCGGTGACGCGCAGCCCCTGCCAGGCGGCGTCGATCTTGTGCGTCTTCTCGGATTGCTGCCAGGCAACGAGCCCATCCTTGATTTGCCCGGCGACGACCCACCAATAGGCGGCATAGGCGCCGAACAGCGCTAGCAACACAACGACGGCAGCAAGACCGAGACGCGTCGAACGGCGCATGGACGCAGATATAGCCATAGGGTGCGGAAGCCGCCAGTGCGGCGGCGCTCCGCCCGGCCGGGTCAGACCTTCAGCACCTCGGCGCCCTGTGCGGCTTCCAATTCGCAGGCGTTCACCGTCATCGCCAGCATGCTGTAATAGCCGATGGCGCCAGTCAGCTGGATCAGCCCGTCATCGCCGAAGCGGGCCTGCATCTTCTTGAAGCTCGCCTCGTCAACGCGATGCCGGCGCAGCAATTGGCGGGTGAATTCGACGATCTCGGCGTCTTCCGGCGGAATGCCGCGCGAATGGTTTTCGCGGATCGCGGCAATCGTCTCCTCGGGAACGCCGAGCCGGCGGGCGCCGCCGGTTTGTGCGCCCCAGACATAGACCGCCTCGAATTCGCGCGCCGCCGTCATCGCCGCCAAGACCCGCACCCGCATGTCGAGGGAGCCCTCAAAGCGGACATAGGCGCCGAGATTGGCGAGCCGGCCAGCCAGTTCCGGCGAATGCAAGAACATCGTAAACGGTCCCTGAACAGCACCGCGGCTCGCGACGATGCTGTCGAAGGTCGCCTGGTCCTTGGCCGCGACCTGGTCCTTGCTGGTGATCGGGGGAAGTCTTGCCATCGTCGCTCCTTTCGCATCCGATAACGTTGATTGGCTCGAAGGGCCGTAGCGGTGGACGATTAATCCTCCTCGGGTGCCGTCTCCGTCCCGGCTCCGATCGGAGGCGCCGACTGATCAGCCGGTGTATCGGTTTCCACCAGCGTTGCGCCTCCTTGTGGTTCGGGAAATAGACCGTTCAGGAAATCGACCCGCCGCCGCAGAGTGCTCTTTTGGCGGCTTGCCGGCAAGCCGGCACCCAATTTGACAAGTCCCTTGGGTTCGCTCTACCCCTGCCGATGTGACTTTAAATCTAATTCGCCGTGTGACCTCGCTCACATGCTTTGCCGCAGGACCGACTTACCTTTGCGGCCAACTCGGCATACCGAGCCAGCGCCCCCTAAGCGTTCAAACTTTCGTTGAGCGCGAGCGGGCCAACCGAGGAGCATCCGATGCTACAGATGAAGATAGGTCTCACCGATACGACGGGAATGGTCGACCCCCAGACGATGGCGGCCGTGGCCGCGGCGCTCAATGTCCAGGTCACGCGCGACCTACCGCAATTCTGGCCGGTCAGCGCTACCGTCGCCTACCTGCCCGACCACAAAAAGGTGCCGCAAGGGGTATGGCCGGTCCAATTGGTCAAGACGTTGCCGCCGGACGAAGGCGGCTTTCACTCAACAAGACACAATCAGCCCTATGCCAAAGTCATCGTAACGCCGGACAGCGATGAATGGACC
>DATMKU010000425.1:0-4417 GCA_035570935.1 Allostellaceae bacterium | reverse complement strand
CAGGTGCTGATAGCCCAACGCCAGGGTCCGCAACGCGGCGACCTGCATGGGCACGCTGGAGACTAGGTGAAAGGTGCGGCCCGACGCCGCCGCCATCCGTTCGGCGATATCGGTCAGCCCGCCGATGACGTGATCGAACAGCAAGGCGGGATCAGCGCCGTGGCGCGCCCGTCGGACTCGTAGCCGTTCGCAAAACGCTGCCCGACATCGAGCTCGCCCTCCGCAACCGGACCGCTTCGCTCGCCGCAGACATAGGCCGTGCTCAGGTGCTGCGGATGAACGAGGAATATCCACCGGGGCGATCGTAACCAACCGGTCCTTAGTCGACAGGCAGGGACGGCAGGCCGGCGAAGACATGCCAGCGTAGCGAGGTGGGGATCCTCGGCTTTCGCTCCCGAAGGCATCCGTCAGGGCGACGCTTGTTGCGCCGACGGTGCAAAGGCGAGACGATGATCCTTACGGCCACCGGAATCGAGGGAATGTCGGCCCAGATCCGCGACCGATCGCGGCCGCGCCCGGTGTGCCAAGACTCCGCCGGCCGGCGTCGAACGAGGTCTCCTTCTCGGGGTGGGCATACTGGGTAGATTAGCGCATGGTTGGGCTTCGGGGATGAATGGGATGGATACCGAAGCCAGTGCGGTCGATCACCCCGATCCAACCATCATCGATTTCGTCGAGAATTCGGGGCTGGTACCGCCCGGTAAGTACACCAGGTTTGAACGCCTGCCCGGCGGCGTTTCCTCGGATATTTGGCTCGTGCATGCCGACGACAGGTCGTTCTGCGTCAAGCGCGCCTTAGCGCAGTTGCGGGTAGCTGCCGATTGGCGGGCGCCGATCGAACGCAATACCAAGGAGGCCGCCTGGATCAAGGCGGTCGCGGGTTTCATGCCGGAGGCCGTTCCGTCTCTTTTGGCCGAGGACGCCGCAGCCGGCATGTTCGCGATGGATTATCTGTCGCCGCAATCCTTCGAGGTGTGGAAGGCGCAGCTGCAGCGCGGCCATGTGCTGCCGACCACCGCGGCCGAAGTCGGCCGGCGCTTGGTGCGGATTCACAGCAAATTTGCGCGATCCCCTGCCGCCGCGGCCGAGTTTGCGACCGACGCGATTTTCCATGCGATTCGCCTCGAGCCGTACCTTCTGGCTACCGCGCGGGCTCATCCGGACCGGGCCGCGGCTTTGGAGAAGCTTGCCGAAACGACGGCGCATACCAAGCTGACCCTGGTTCATGGCGATGTCAGCCCAAAGAACATTTTGGTCGGACCGCAAGGCCCTGTCTTCATCGATGCCGAATGCGCCTGGTTCGGGGATCCAGCCTTCGATCTTGCCTTCTGCCTCAATCACCTGTTGCTCAAATGCCTGTGGGTGCCTTGGGCAGCGGGTCGGCTCTTGGCGGCCTTTCAAAGCCTGACCGAGACTTACCTTGACGGTGTCGATTGGGAGCCAGGTCAGGATATCGATCGCCGGGCAGCTCGGCTGCTTCCGGGGCTCTTCCTCGCGCGGATCGACGGGAAGTCGCCCGTCGAGTATCTGACAGAGGAACGGGACAAGCACACGGTGCGCCGCATCGCACGATCGCTCCTCGCATGCCCGCCCGATTGCCTGGCAGAAATTCGCAAGGTGTGGGCGAGCGAAATCCACCCCGTCAGCTGACAAGAGGATCCCATGCCCGAAGCGCGGATCGAACGCATCGTCGGCCGACGGGTTTGGGATTCACGCGGCCGACCAACGGTCGAGGCCGAGATCTTTCTCTACGATGGCGCGAATGGGCGGGCGATTGCCCCGGCCGGCGCATCCACCGGAACGCACGAGGCGGTCGACCTAAGGGATGGCGGACCGGTTCTCGGTGGTTTGGGCGTCGATCGCGCAATCGCGAATATCAATGGCGAGATTGCCGCGGCCCTTCACTCGATGCCGATTGCCGACCAGAACGCGATCGACCGCACACTGATCGAGCTGGACGGCACGCCGAACAAGGCGCGGCTCGGCGGTAATGCCACGATCGCGGTCTCGATGGCGGCATTGCATGCCGCTGCCGCGACATGCGGCGAACCTCTGTGGCGCAATTTGGCGGCGGGCGCCGAGGTCACCCTGCCGATGCCGATGATCCAGATATTTGGCGGCGGCGCCCATGCCGGCCGTCGGGTGGATATCCAGGATTTCCTGATTGTGCCGATCGCCGCCGCCTCGTTCGATGAGGCGCTGGTAATGGCAGGGCGCGTCTACCGGGCGGGCGGCGAGGTCATGGCAGATCGCGGCCGGCTGCGGGGCGTTGCCGATGAGGGAGGGTGGTGGCCGGAGTTTGCCTCCAATGCCGAAGCGCTCGACACCCTGGTCGAGGCTATCGACCGCGCCACGCTGAGGCCAGGCGAGGAGGTTGGCATCGCCATCGATGTCGCCGCCTCGCAATTTTATAGCAGCGGCCGCTATCGCCTCGCCGCGGATGGTGTCGAGCTCGAAACCGAAGCGCTGGTCGAACTGCTGGCTGGCTGGTGCCGGCGCTACCCGATCGTGTCGGTCGAGGATCCAGTGGCCGAAGACGACGACCAGGGCATGGTTTCGTTCACCGGCAAGCTCGGCGACCGCGTTCAGATCATCGGCGACGATTATCTGGTGACTTCGGCAGCGCGTGTCGCCGCGGCGGCCTCTCGAGGTGCCTGCAATGCGGTCCTGTTGAAGCCGAACCAGGCAGGCACCGTCACCGAAACTAAGGCGGCTTTGGGCGCGGCGCGGAAGGCAGGATGGCGGACCGTCGTCTCGGCGCGCTCCGGCGAAACTGAGGATGTGACAATTGTCCATCTCGCGGTCGGCTGGAACGCCGGCCAGCTCAAGGTGGGTTCTTTCGCCCGGTCGGAGCGCATGGCGAAATGGAACGAGGGGCTGCGCATCCAAGCCGCTCTTGGGCCGGCTGCTCCGTTCGCCAGGTGGCGCCCGAAATGAAGGCTGTATTGCAATACCGCGCCAGTCCCGGCCTGCGGCGAAAATTAACTGCGCTGGATTTCCCGACGGTCGTCGTCGACGAAAACGATAAGGACACATTCCGCCGCGAGATGCGCGAGGCCGATATCCTGCTGCATGTGCTGGAGCCGGTTACCGCTGCGGTGATCCATGCCGCGCCTTATCTCAGGCTGATCCAGAAGATCGGGATCGGCGTCAATACGATCGATCTCGATGCTGCTCGCCGCCGCGGCATCGCGGTCTGCAACATGCCGGGAACCAACACGCAGGCGGTCGTTGAAATGACTTTGCTGTTGATGCTGGCGACGTTGCGTCGTCTGGCTCAGCTAGATCGTCTGATCCGCGCCGGCAAAGGCTGGAAGTTCGAGCCCGAGCTGCCGGACGACCTCGGCGAGCTGTCGGGGCGCACGGTGGGCCTGGTCGGCTTTGGCGCCGTCGCCCGTGGCCTCGTGCCGGTGCTGCAGGGCATCGGCGCGAAGGTTGTCTACACCAGCCGACAGCGGGTGGCGGACTCGCCGATACCCTTTCTGCCCCTGACGGAATTGCTGCCGGTCGTCGACGTGCTCTCGCTGCATTTGCCGCTGACTCCGGAGACGACAGGAATGATCGACGCTGCCGCTTTCGCCGCCATGAAGCGCGGCGGCGTGCTCATCAACACGGCGCGGGGTCCGCTCGTCGACGGGGCGGCCCTTTTCGAGGCGTTGACGAGCGGGCATCTGCGCGGTGCTGGTCTTGATGTATTTGCCCGCGAGCCCGTCAGCACAGACGATGCTCTGCTCAAGCTGCAGAATGTCGTCGTCACGCCGCATCTGGCTTGGCTCACCACCGAGACACTCGAGCGCAGCCTGTCGGTCATTACCGAGAACTGCCGGCGGCTGCGCACAGCCGAACAGCTGCTGCACCGAGTCGTCTGACTTAGTCGTTGCTGAATAAGGTCGATTAAAACCCCCACGCGGCGCACCAAAGGCTTCCCAAAATGGTGCGCGAGCTTGGGCGGCCGGGCCGCCGAACATCTTGAACGTCGCGGTGTCGCGGGCGAAGCAAAATCTCTACGTTGTCGGACCTTATGGAGCCTGGTCGGGGGTGGGGCATGCCCGCGAGCTATCTTCGTCTCTCGAACGCAGCCGTGCTTGATGCGATATGTACAACGGCGTGCTTGCGCCCAACGCGGACATATCGTTGGTGCTCCCAGACGCCATCGCGGCTCTAATGGGCTTCCCGGCGATGGAGCCTGGAAATGGGCGTGATGCAGCACTGCGGCATTGCCGTGAGGTGCGCCATTCGATCGCCATCACTGCCCCCCTGTGCTGGTTTGATCCGGGAGTGCGACGCCCAGCGGATAGCGCGGATCGGGCGGATGTTGAGCCCGCCGGCCCTCGCTGAACCAGGTTGCGATTAGCGACATTGCATGTCCTCGTTGGGTGGGACACTCATTCCGAAAACGAGCGAGAAACGGCGAAAA
>DATMKU010000424.1:0-4947 GCA_035570935.1 Allostellaceae bacterium | reverse complement strand
GGACATGGCCGAGTCGTCCTCGACAATCAGCACGCGCATTACAGCCTCCGGGGGGTCTCACGGCAACCGCTGACGGCGGTGTCGCGGTTAAACATCACCTATGGTAGTTAACATATCGTTGACCGAGCATCAACACCGTTTGCTCAGCTCAGCGATAGACGGTCGCACGACCGGGATTGGGTTTACGGTTAGCGGTCATCGAAGCAATAGGTAATCTACCCGCCGGAACCGCTCCACCGCGGAGGCGGCGTCTGAACTTTCCACCAATCTTACGTAGTGCGCCTCGCGCATATCCCTGATGGGATCCGGGCAATGTGACAATTGGATGACGCTGCGAAGATCGCCGGTGAATAGCGAGCAAATTCCTCAATTGTTCTCCCCACCCTCCTCGCATTAAAGCCGGCACACTGGTGGTTACCGGGAACCTCTCCGCATCGCAGCCGACGAGCCGCCTTGCGCAACAAGATAGCGCCCGACTTGCCCGATACCAGTGTGAGCCAGTTCACACGCGGCGCGCAAAATTAACCTTTTTTAAAAATTTAGCCTTTTCCGGGAACGAGGCTCGCTCATCAAACCGATCGTCGAGCGTAATTCACTGCACCGAAGCAGCCAAGACCTCGAACTGGATCACGACGCTCTCGAACACCCTGCCGAGATCGGATCAAGCGACCGATTGACAGTCGAGGCGCAGTGACCGACACGTGACAGCACCGGGCTGCGGTCCGCGTCTTCGCAAATCGTCAAGGGGTATGCCGATGGGTAAGCTCGATGGGAAGGTCGCCCTGATCACCGGTTCCGGCCGCAATATCGGCCGCGCTACGGCGCTAAAGCTCGCGGGCGAAGGCGCTCACATCGTCGTCAACGCCCGCGCCAACGAGGCCGAGGCCGAGGCCGTCGCGCGCGAAGTCCGGGAGAAAGGGGTCAAGGCGGTGGCCGTCCTCGCCGACGTCGCTAAGAAAGAACAAGTCGATGCGCTGGCGGCGCGCGCCCTATCTGAGTTCGGCCGCGTCGACATTCTGATCAACAATGCCGCGATCCGCCCGCACAAGCCCTTTACCGAGGTGACGGTGCAGGACTGGGAGCATGTCCGCGGCGTCGTCCTTGATGGCGCGTTTTATCTGACGCAAGCGGTCATCCCGTCGATGGTCAAGAACAACTATGGCCGCATCCTGTTCTTTACCGGCGACGGCGCCTTTACCGGCGGCAGCGGGCGCGCCCATGTCTCGGCGGCGAAAATGGGATTGGTTGGGTTCGCGCGGGCGCTCGCCTCCGAATTCGCGCCGCAGAACATCCGCGCCAACGTGGTCTCCCCGGGCAGCATCGACACCAGGCGGGACAATCCCGAGTGGTATCGGGGGCACACGCCGAATGCCGCAGGCATCCCGCTGGGCCGTCAAGGGCAGGTCGACGAGATCGCCGCCACCTGTCTGTTTCTGGTCGGCGACGACGGCGGCTTCATCACTGGTCAGACGATCCACGTCAACGGCGGCGCCCACTATTACTGACGATCCCCTCGCCGGCCGGGCGGCGCGCCTTCGAGGAATCATCGGGGTTGCTCGTCCCGCCGACTTTGCTGCTGGAGGCGCGTTGGGAGGCGCAGATGGGCGGGATGCGCGTTCTCTACAGCGCTGCGGAGATAGCCGCACGGGTTGATGCGCTCGGCGCGGAGATCGCGAGCGCGATCCCAGGCGATTTCATCATGGTTGGACTACTCAAGGGTGCAGCGGTGTTCGTCGCCGACCTCGCCCGCGCGCTAGACCGGGCGGGCGCCCGCCCTGAGATCGAGTTCATGCGGCTGAGCAGCTATGGTCTCGCGCAAGAGAGCAGCGGTGCGGTGGCGCTTCTGGGCGATATCCCGGCCAGCCTAGCCGGGCGATCGGTGCTGCTGGTCGACGACATCGTCGATACCGGCCGGACTATCGCCTGCGCCGCCGGCCAATTGCGCCGGCGCGGGATCGGCGATCTGTGGACATGCGCGTTGCTCAACAAGCCGCAGCGGCGGGAGATCGAGGTCGCGATCGATTACGTCGGCTTCTCAATCGGCAACGTGTTTGTGGCTGGCTACGGAACAGATTACGCGGAGAAATATCGCCATCTGCCCTATATCGGCGATCCATCCTCGGTGCTGTAAGAATTCATTGAGTTTTCCCCAGCAATTCGGCGATCCGGTCGATGAAGTTATCGGCGGCTTCCGGCTTCGGCCTGTGGAGACGGCATCTGCGAACGGTATGGTTGCGTCTGGACCGATTTGTGATCGGCGACCGCTTTGTAATCGTAGGCCATCTACCGTTCTCCGAGGCGATGCCGTCCTATCCCAAATGCGAGCCGCTGGCCCAAGTTTCCGGGAATGCGTGGCTGCCGGTTCTGCGGCTAATACTGCCCGCGCGGCTCGAGGCCGAAGGCGTGTTGGCCGTACATCGTGCCGACCGCGTCCCAATTGAGGCTGACATGGCGGGCGACGGCGTTGACGTCGCGCCAGGCGCGCTGGATCGGGTTATTGAGCTGGAGGCCGGCGCCGCCGGTCGCGGCGTTCAGCGCTTCGACCGCCTCGAGCGCGAGCTTTGTCGCGTAGGCCTGGTCGCGCCGGGCATGAATGCGGTCGGCGATGGTGATGTCCTCGCCGGCCCGCAATTTCGCCATCGCGTTGCGCAGATTGGTCAACAGGATCAGCTCGGCGCATTCGGCCGCGGCCGAGGCCTCGGCAAAGCGCAGCTGGACCGTCGCGAACTCGGTCATCGCCAGCCCGCCGCCGGCGAGCGCGCCGCGGGTCTTGCGGCCCGTCGTCATCTCCAAGTAGTCGGCGACCGCACCCTTGGCCGCACCAACCGCGGTAGAGGCCAGCATCGAGGCGCCCAAGACCAATAACGGCAGGCGGTAGAGCGGGTTTTGGTGATGGTGCGCGCCCGCGGTATGGCCGGCGCGGGTGTCGGCGAACCGCAATACGCGATGCTCGGGGACTAAGGCGTCACGCACGATGATGTTTTTGCTGCCGGTGCCGCAGAGGCCATAGACGAACCAGTTGTCTTCGATCTCGACCTCGCTTGTCGGCAATAGAAAAAACGCACCGTCGGCGGACGCGGCGCCATCCGGCTGGTTGATAAAGGCGCCGAGCCGGATCCAGCTGGCATGATCGACGCCGCTGGCAAACGACCATTTGCCGTTCAACACATAGCCGCCCTCGGCCGGGCGTGCCGCGCCGGTCGGGGCAAAGCAGGCGCAGCTGAATGGGTCGGCGCCATCGCCCCACAATTCGCGCTGGGTCTCGATCGGGTAATGGCCAAAGGAGATGCCGTTGGACAAGGCGCCGTTGACCGCCCAGCCGGTCGAGGCGCAGGCGGCCGAAATCGTCAAGGCGATTTCGAGCGCCACGGTGGGGTCGAACTCGAAGCCGCCGAATTCCCTTGGCCGGGTGGTGCGCAATAGCTCGGCGTCGCGGATCTTGGCGATGATCGCCGGCGAGATCGTGCGGTTGCGCTCGGTCTCCTCGGCCCTGGCGCGGATTTCCGGCACCAGCCCGCGAGCCCGGGCAACGAGCTCTTGCGGGCTCGGCGGAGTGGCGCGGCGGCTCGTGATGATGGTCATCGGCGTCTCCGATTCCGGCCGGCTGAGGCCAAACCATAAAGCCCCTTATCCCGAACCGGCAATCGAGCGTCCGACTTCGGCGCCGACCAGCCGATCCGCATTGCGAGCCAGAGCCGGTACGGCCGCCTGAGAGAGGGTCAATCCCCAAAAATGCATTCGGGCTTGAGCCGGCGCAGCCGGGCGTATTGCTTCAGTTCCTCGCGGGTGAAATGCCGGCGGATCGCCGCCTGCGATTTGCGCAGCGCCGGTGTCGACAAGCGTTGGCAGCCCCACAGGTTCCACACGTCGCCGGTCCACGGATTGACGGCAAAAAACCCGAAGCTGCCTTCCGCCGGCGGCTTGGTGAGGCCGTTATAGACAAAAAAGGAGCCACTGTTGCTGTCGTAATCGAAATACTCCAAACCCGTCGCAGAATTGTCTCCTTCGGCCGCTAGCCGCTGAGCGGCAGACTCATTGATCTTCCAGGGGATCCTTATTTCGCGGGCCGCAACACCATCACACGCGACGATCGCGCAGACGATCAATGCAAGGTGAGGAAGGGCGGATCGAGGGATCAGCCTCATGGCGTCCTCTGAGAACGATCGCGCGAAGTCCGCGAAGGGACAAGCGTTAGTCCTCGACGGTGCATTCTGGCTTCAGGCGGCGTAGCCTTGCGTATTGCTTCAGTTCGGCGCCGTTGAAACGCCGGCGTATCGCTGCCTGCGACTTGCGCAAGGCGGGGGTTGACAAACGATGACAGCCCCACAGCGCCCATACATCGCCGGTCCACGGGTTGACGGCAAAATAGCCGAACCCACCCTCCGCCGGCGCGCTGTTTGTATTAAAGACAATAAACGAATCGTTGTTGCTGTCGAAATCGTACGCATTCAAATACTTATCCGCTCCGTAAACGGCCTCAGCCGCCAGACGCTTGGCAGTTGATTCGTCAATCTTCCAGGGAATCCGGGTTTCGCTAGCGGCAACGGCGTGACACGAAATCATTGCAACGCCAATCGGAACGAAGACATAGAGGACCAGCCTCATGGTGTCCTCCGCCCGACAATTTCGCTCAGCCCGCGAATGGTTGCGGCAACCTCGGGGACATAGGTTGGCACTTTCGCTCCATTTTTATAAACGCCGAACTTACCGCTATTCTGCAATGCAGCAGCAAATGCCGCGGGATCGCTTTTGCCCTGGACCAGGGACCCCGCGATCGCCACGAAGGATTTCAGGCTATCGGCGTAACTTGGGAATTTTGAATAGATTGTGGTTCCGCCCGGCGGAGCGGGCAACGGTCCAACAGCGTGAGGCGCCGCCGAGTAGGTGAGGATGTTGCCACCCTCACCCCTCACAGACCCGGACGTGCAGATTTCCCGCATCCGGTTC
>DATMKU010000423.1:0-2384 GCA_035570935.1 Allostellaceae bacterium | reverse complement strand
ATTGCGAACCCTCGCGGACTGCCGGGCGCTGATCGCGCGAGCGCAAGCCGCACGGCGCGCGGTCGTCGCCGGCGCCAGCTTTATCGGCCTCGAGGTCGCCGCCTCGTTGCGGGCGCGCGGGCTCGAGGTCGATGTCGTGGCACCCGAGGCGGTGCCGATGGAGCGTTTGTTCGGCGCCGAAGTCGGCCAGCTGGTGCGCCGGGTGCACGAGCAGCATGGCGTCCGGTTCCATCTCGGGGCGGAGGTCGCGTCGATCGACACCCGGAGCGTCGCGTTGACCAGCGGCGAGCGCGTCGCGGCCGACCTCGTCGTGGTCGGGATCGGGGTGCGGCCGCGGACCGAACTCGCGGAACAAGCCGGCATCGCGGTCGATCGCGGCGTCACCGTCGACGCTTTTCTCGCGACCAGCGTATCCGGCATCTGGGCCGCTGGCGACATCGCCCGCTGGCCCGACCGGCTGACCGGCGAGAAGCTGCGCATCGAGCACTGGGTCGTGGCCGAGCGCCAGGGCCAGACCGCCGCCCGCAACATGCTCGGCATGGCCGAGCGTTTCGACCAGGTCCCGTTCTTCTGGACCCAGCAGCACGACCTCACCCTCTCCTATGTCGGTCATGCGCGGCACTGGGACCGGATCGACATCGACGGCAGCCTCGACGCGCGGGATGCGACGGTCACCTACCGGCTCGAGGGCCGCAAGCTCGCGGTGCTGACGGTCGGGCGCGACCGCGACAGCCTCGCCGCCGAGCGCGAACTCGAACAAAGCGCCGCCGCCGGCTGACGGACCGCCGCCGGGCGGCTGATCCGCATGTGTGCTGTCCCGTCCTGGCCGCCGCCGTGGCCGGCCCGGCGTTAGGCGCGGCTGAGGCGGCTGGCGACCTCGGCCTGCCACTGGTCGAGCGGCATAAAGCCCGGCGTTTCGCGGCAATGCTTCTCGTTCCGGGACATGATCTCGTCGTTCGGCAGCGACAGATCGATCGGCACGCCGTGCGGCTGCGGCACGTACCAGGGGGTGTCCATATAGATCTCGATCTGGTTGCCCTCGGGATCGGGGAAGTAGCAGCTGAGCGCGTTGCCATGGGTGGTCTGCCGGACCGTCTCGACCCCGGCCTCGCGGGCGCGGCCGAAAACCGTCTTCAGCGCATCGAGATCGGGCACCTTGAACGACAACTGGTTGACCGTGCTGACGCCCTCGGGGGCGCGGCCCGAGACGATGACGAATTGATGGTGATGGCCGGGCGACCCGGTCATAAAGGCGAGTTCGCCGCCGCGACTCGAAATACCGCGGTCGGCGACGACGAGCCCGACCACGCTGGTATAGAAATCAACCATCTTCGACACATCGCGGGCATAGACGCCGCAATGCGAAAGCTGCGGGTGAAAAGCTGACGGCATCTCGAATTCCTCTCTGGTCGGTCATGCCTGTGGCAAGGTATCGTATGCAATATCGGGCGTCGGCGTCATCGATCAAATCGATTATTCGTATGCTCTCGATCGATGAGGCTGATGCGCGCCGCGCGATCAATCAGGCAAATCGAAAAACCGGCACCAGCCCCGGGGGCTGATCGATCCGGCGACGACCGCGCAAGCGGCCGGCGGCCGGAACAGCGCGCAGGCGGCGCAGCTGAAGCCATCCTTCGGGCGGTCCCGATACAGCGCCGCGGTTTGCGACACCTTATGCTGTGCCGCCGCGGGCGGGGGCGGCTGCGCCGCGGCGGGCCGGGCGTCCAACCCGACAAGCGAACCCGACGCCAGCGCCCGCAACAAGCCGCGGCGCGACAGCTTGATCGCGTCAGACCTCATGCCCAATTCCCGTCGAACCGGGAAATAACCGCGAATTTTTTCTGAAACCATACCCAATTCTGCCAAATACTATAATAGTATCAATACCTTATAGGTAAAAATTACGTCTCCAGAACCGGGAATTTTTTCGCGATAACCGGGAATTGTTTTTGCCGAACCGGGAATTGACGGGAATTGGCCGAGTGGCGGCGACACAGCGCTGCCAGCGCAGGACTGGAGGCAAACATCCGCTCTGAGGATCGACGACGTTTCGCATACGACGGCACGATAACGCGGGATTGTGGCGAGACCATCGTCGGCCTGGAGCGTATCCCCGATCCTCGCAAATCCCACCGCTGTCGGATCGATCTGAAGATCGCGTGTGTTCACCCACCATGTGCGCGCAAATCGTGCGCAATAAAGAAGGTGACAGTTATGAAGACAATGGTTTTCAGCACGATCGCGCTCGTTGCCGGGCTGGCGGCGTGCTCGCCCAACCCGGCGGCGAACACGACCGCAGGAGGCGTCTCCGGAGCCGCCACCGGCGCGGCGATCGGATGTCTCGCCACGATCCCCATCGGTTGCGCGCCCGGCGCTGCCGTCGG
>DATMKU010000422.1:0-5024 GCA_035570935.1 Allostellaceae bacterium | reverse complement strand
GGTGTCGACGAGGAGCACGACCGCGCCGCCCCCACGAGATGTTTCGGCATCGTTTCTCTCCCTCTCCGCCCCTAGGGGGGGAGAGGGTTGGGGTGAGGTGGGAGATTGCCCATCGCCTGCCGGTGCGCCGGCATGATAGGGCTGCGACGACCATTGCGGAAGGTTACGGGCGGCGCCGAGCCCGAGCAGCCGCTCGCCGAGCCGTGCCAAGAACGGAACACGGTTGCGCAAGTTGAGGAGCCCGGCGAGCCGCGCCGCATGGGGGGCATAGCGCGGCAGATAGGCGACCAGCCGGTCGCGCCGCGACAGACCGTACCGCGCGCGGTAGTGGTGCAAGAACTCGATCTTCATGCGCGCCATGTCGACGCCGGTCGGGCATTCGCGCTTGCAACCCTTGCACGAGATGCACAGGTCCATCGTGTCGCGCATGTCGGGCGACACCAGTGCCTCGGGCCCGAGCTGACCCGACAAGGCGAGCCGCAAGGTGTTGGCGCGGCCGCGGGTCAGGTGCCGCTCGTCGCCGGTGGCGCGAAACGACGGGCACATGACTCCCGGGTCGCGCACCCGGCAGGCCCCATTGTTGTTGCACATCTCAGCGGCACCGGCGAACCCGCCCCATTCGGACCAGTCGAGTGCCGTCGCGACCGGCAATGGGCGGTAACCGGGCTTGAAGCGGAACAGGCTACGGTCGTCCATCTTGGGCGCGCGGACGATCTTGCCGGGGTTGAACAGGCCCTCGGGGTCGAACGCGTCCTTCACTTCCTCGAAGGCGCGCACCAGCCGCCCGCCAAACATCGCCTCGTGAAATTCCGAGCGCACCAGCCCGTCGCCATGCTCGCCCGAATGCGAGCCCTTGTATTCGCGGACCATCGCAAAGGCTTCCTCGGCGATCGCCCGCATCTTTTTGACTTCGAGCTCCTGCTTCAGGTTTAGCACCGGGCGCACGTGCAGGCAGCCGACCGAGGCGTGCGCGTACCAGGTGCCGTAGGTGCCGTGTTTTTCGAAGATATGGGTCAGGCGGTCGGTGTAATCGGCGAGGTCTTCGAGCCGCACCGCGCAATCTTCGAGAAAGGAAATGGGTTTGCCGTCGCCCTTCATCGACATCATGATGTTGAGGCCTTGCGCGCGCACCTCCAATACCGCCGCCTGAAACGCCGGGTCGATCGCATCGACCACCCCGCCGGGGAAGCCGAGATCGCCCATTAGCTCGTGCAGCGCCTTGAGCCGCCGCAGGTTTTCCGCCGGGTCGTCGCCGGCGAACTCGGTCAGCAACAGAGCCGCCGGCGCGCCCTGCACAAACCGGTCGACGACGGCGCGAAACATCGGGATGTCGCGCGACAAGTCGATCATCGTGCGATCGACCAGCTCGACGGCGCTCGGGCCCAGTTCGACGATCTTTCGGGTCGCCTCCATCGCGCTGTAAAAGCTCGGAAAATGGCAGATGCCAAGCACCCGGTGCGCCGGGATCGGCTGCAATTCGAGTTCGATCTCGTTGAAAAAAGCGAGGGTGCCCTCGGAGCCGACCAACAGCCGCGCCATGTTGTGGCCGCCGCGCGAGCCGTCGCCGTCGATCGAGTCGATGTTGTAGCCGCCGACCCGGCGCAGCACTTGCGGAAAGCGGCGCGCGATTTCGTCGGCTTCGCGCCGGTGCAGAGCGCGCATCCGGCGGACGAGGTCGCGATAGCGCTCGGGCATCGCGTTGTCGTCAAAGTTATCGGCCACCGCGCCGAACCATGCGCTCGTCCCGTCGGCGAGCAATGCTTCGACGCCGCGCACGTTGTGAACCATGTTTCCGTAGCGCAGCGAGCGCGAACCGCAGCTGTTGTTGGCGGTCATGCCGCCGAGCGTCGCGCGGCTCGCGGTCGAGGGATCGACCGGAAAGAACAATTTGTGTTGCCGCAGCCGGCGGTTCAGCCGGTCGAGGACCACACCCGGTTCGACCCGCGCCCGCCGCGCCTCGACATCGACCGAAACCACCTGGTCCATATGCCGGCTGCAGTCGATGACGAGGGCGCGGGCGACGGTCTGCCCGCATTGCGAGGTGCCGGCGCCGCGCGGCAGGACCGGCACCCCTTCTTCGCGGGCGATCGCGATCGCCGCCGCGGCGTCGGTGCGATCGCGCGGGATGACGACGCCCAGCGGCTCGATCTGGTAGATCGACGCATCGGTTGAATAGCGCCCGCGGCTGAACGCGTCGAACAGCACCTCGCCGCGAATCTCACGGCGCAGCCGCGTCTCCAGAGCGAGCGCGGGATGATTGTCGAAGGCCATCGGTCGCCTTGTGGCAGGATTAGAGGGTTCCCGCCAGCTTAGTGAGCGTGCCGACCGCCGAACAAGACCTCCGCGGTCGTTACTCGTTTGGCGCTCGCAAGACGAACCCCGAGCCGAAGTTCAATCCCGGCGGAACGGGTGGTCGAAGATCGCCTTTTGCTCCGGGGTCAGCGACTGATAGAGCGCTTGCACCGCGGGTCTCGCCGTCTGCAATGCGTCGAGCCGGGCCGACAGGAATTGCTGGGCCCGGTCCATGCGGTCGAGCGCGGTCGACTCCTCGCCGGGCTTTAGCGACTGGCAAAGCTGCCGTTCTTTCTGCTGCCCGCTCTCCGCGGTGCTCTGCACTTTGTCCCATAGCGGGCGCTGGTCGGCGGTCAGGTTGAGCTCGGCCTCGACATAAGCGCGGCGAGCAGCGCGCCAGGCGAGTCGGTCAATGCAATGCTGTTGCGGGTTCCAGCGCATCGCCGCGCGCCCCCACATCCGCTCGCGCATCATCGGCCCGCCGCGCATTCCCCAGCCGCCGCGACCCTGCGTCCACAGCCGATCGCCTTCTTGCTCGCCGCCGGCCGGCTGCTCCGAGGCGGTCGCTGGAGCCGGCTCGGCTTGCGGGGTTGCGCTCGTCCCGGCCGTCTGGGCAAAGCCGGGTACGACGACCGCGGCGGTCACGGCGATCGCGCCGGCAAGCAGCATCCCTTTCACGAGAACCTCCGTCGATTTGGGCTCGGGGTTCCGAGCCATATCCGACGAAAGATACGCGTCCGCGCGGGAAGCGATCCCCGGGCCGCTCTCGCTTACGGTGCGGCGACGCCGCCGGGCTCAGGAATCGAGCCGCTGCAAATACTGCGCGACAAAATCGCAGCCGACCATGTCCTTATATGCCTCGGTCAGCCGCTGCGTCACCGGACCCGGTACCTCGGCCGCACCAAAACTCCGGCCGTTCAGGGTGCGCACCCCGCATATGCACAAGCTGGTCGAGGTCAGAAAGCATTCGTCGGCGGTGTAGGCGTCGTAGAGATCGAGATCCTTCTCCGCGAACAAGATTCCCAACCGGGCGGCGAGGTCGATCACCGCCTGCCGGCTGACGCCGGGGAGCACATAGCGCTCGCGCGGGGTCAGGAGGCCGCCGTCGCGCACCAGAAAAATGTTGCTGCCCTGGCCCTCGGCGAGATTGCCGTTGACATCGAGCAGCACAGCCCAGGCTTCGGGGTTCTGCGCTTTGACTTCGCGGTCGGCGAGGACGAGGTTCAGATACTGGTGCATCTTGGCGCGCGGCGACAGCGAATCGGGCGGGGTGCGGCGCAGGGACGGCGTCACCACCGCGATCCCGTCGCGGAAATGGCGGGCGCGCTCGCGCAATGGCAACGGCACGCATTCGACGATGACGTTGGGCCCGTAATGGTCCCAATTGTCGCCGGGCACCGGATGGATGCCGCGGCTGACGCGCTGGGCAAGCCAGTAATCCTCGCCGGGGGCCAAAAGGTGGCGGTTTCGGCCGAGAACGTCGGCGCTGATCTTGACCATCTCCGCGGGCGACAAACCGGGGTCGAGATCGAGATATCTGAGCGAGCGGTAGAGCCGCGCCACATGCTCTTCCAGGCGAAACGCCTTACCGTTAAAGCTGCGCGTCATGTCGAAAACCGCGTCGCCGCGCAGAAAGCCTTGGTCGCGGAACGGGATCAGAACCTCGCTCTCGCGCACGATCTTGCCGTTGAACCAGGCAACACGCTCGTTTGCCAGCGCCATCTGCGGATCCTCCTTGGGGGTGTGCCAGTCTCGCCGACCGTCGGAAAGGCGAGGCGGCGACCGGCAAACCATTGGCGGTTTTCTGCTAAAGCGCCGCGAGTGGCATCCCCAGGGCGTGGGCCGCCGCGACGAGGCGGGTATCGTAGCTGGCCAATTCCACCGCCTCGCCCCGTTCGCGCAGAAAATACAATGTCGCGAGATGCAGCGAATCCAGAGTTCGGAGAGGAATCGGTAGCGGTTCCAGAGCTCTCGCCAGCACTGATCTCGTCATCTCGACCATACCGACGCGCAGCAGCAACGCTTGCGCCTTGTTCCCGACCGGATCGGTCAGACCATAGGCATGCACCCGGTTCCAGATTTCGTATTCGAGCAAGCGGCTCGAGATCAGGCGTTCCTTCCATAACTCTTCAGGAGCAGAACGCGGTTCGAGCAACAACCGGGCGAGTGCGACTGAACTGTCGATGTAGATCACCGATCTTCACGGTCGCGCGCCAGATCGGACATCAGGCGCTCGAGCGTGAGACCCGGCACCGGTTTGCTCGGCGGGGGCGAGCCGTCGCGGATGCGCGCCGGCGTAAGCCAGCCCTCACCAACGCCTTTCTCCTCGAAAGGGGTGAGCCCGGTCCTGGGCTGCGGGGGCACGATTTCCGCCACGATGCGATCACGATCGGTGATGACGACAGTATCACCGGCCGCCGCGAGGCGGACATACTCGCTGAGCTTGTTCTTCAGCGTTTTCAGGCCGACCTTGTGCATCCCGCTATGTAGCCTCCTGTAGCCACGCGGTCAATTGGCACCTGCTCAGCTCCGCAAATGCCCGCCGGTGGCCTTTTCGATCTGGGCGACGAGGCGCTGCGAAAAGCCCTCGATCTCGGCATCGGTCAAGGTGTGGTCAACGGGCTGCAGGCGGATCGTGATGGCGAGCGATTTTTTGCCCGGCGGCAAACCGGCGCCCTCGTACACATCGAACAGGCGGATTTCCGCGACGAGCTTGCGATCGACACCGCGGG
>DATMKU010000421.1:0-41870 GCA_035570935.1 Allostellaceae bacterium | reverse complement strand
TTGGGCAGCCCGTAAGGCCCGGCATTCGGCCCCTGGCTCACCGCCTGGCGCGACACGTTGAACAGCAGAACACCGCCGGTGCCTTGCGCCAGCATGATGCGGACGGCGTTTTGCGCGACGGTCTGGTGGGCGAAGAAATTCACCTCGAAGCTTTGCCGCAACACCGCGTCGTCGACCTCGCCGATCCGGCCCTGCCAGGCCGCACCCGCATTGGAGACGACGATATCGACGCCGCCGAACTGAGTGGCTACGCGGTCGAAGGCGGCGCGCACCGAGGCCGGGTCGGTCACGTCGCAGGCGAGACCGAGCGCTGCCCCCCCGAGCTGTTTGGCCGCGGCCCCAGCCGTGGCGCCGTCGATGTCGAGCACGGCGATTTCGGCCCCGGCGCGGGCCAGCGCACGCGCCGTCGCACAACCGATCGTGCCGGCGCCGCCAGTCACCACCGCGATTTGGCCGGCGAGCGGCTTTTCGACGGCCTGGCCGAGCTTTGCCTGTTCGAGCGACCAGTATTCGATGTCGAACAGATCGGCCTCGCCGACCGGGTCGAAGCGGCCGGCAGCCTCGGCGTCGGTCACGGTCTCGACCGTCGATTCGGCGATGTCGGCGGCGATCCGCGCATCGCGGGCGTTGCCGCCGAGCCCGAACAGCCCCAGCCCCGGCGCCAGGACGACGCGCGGCATCGGGTCGAGTTCGCGCTTTGGCGCGGTTTGGCGCGGGTTGTGGCGGGCGAAATAGGCGTGGTAGTCGGCGACGAACCGGTCGACCGTGCCCTGCACGGCCGCCTTGAAATCGTCGAGCCGGCCGGCTTCGGGCGCCGGGACGATCAGCGGGTGATTTTTCGTGCGCAAGGTGTGGTCGGGGGTGGCGACGCCGGCCTGGCTGTAGCGCCCGAGCTCAGCGCCGTTGACGTAATCGAGGATCGCCGGGCTGGTGCGGAACTCGAGGATGAAACGCTTGTAGGCGCCGGCTTCGAGCAGCGAGGGCATGGCGCAGGCGCCGCGCAGGATCGGCGCCGCCTCGGCCACATCGGCGGTCGCCGCGGGAAGGCGAGCGGCCGGAAAAACAACCGTGTTGCAGCGCGGCGCCAGCCGCTCCTCGGCCTGCGACACGGCGGCCACCATGCGCTCATAGGCTTCCTGAGCGGTGTCGCCAAAGGTGAAGATGCCGTGCTTCAGCAGCACCAGCCCTTCGACCGCGGGATCGGCGTCGAAGATCTCGGCGGCTTTTTTGGCGAGCTGAAAGCCGGGCATGATGTAGGGCACGAGCCCCAACCGGCCGCCGTAGAGGTCGGCGCAGCGCTCGGCGGCGTCGGGCTGGTCGGCGAGGCTCAACACCGCGGTCGAATGCGTGTGGTCGACAAATTTATGCGGCAGAAAGGCATGCAGCAGGGTCTCGACCGACGGGTTGGGGGCGCCGGGATCGATCAGATTGGCGCGCTGGACCCGCACCATCTCTTCGTCGGACAGCGTTTCTCGCTTGCGCAATTTGCGCAATGGCGCGAGCCGCACCGCGGGCAGCCCGGCGGGCTCGATCGCCGCCATGTCCCAGCCGCTGCCCTTGACGCACAGCACTTCCGCCTCCTCGTCGAGGAGATCCATGACGACCGTCTTGACCGAAGTGTTGCCGCCGCCGTGCAGCACCAGCTTTGGATCGCCCCCGAGCAGCCGCGAGGTGTAGACGCGCAGCGCCACATCGCGGCCGATCCCCTGGCCGGCGTAGCGATCCACCAGCCGCTCGGCAGCGGTGTCGGACCACAGGCTTTTCATCAACGGCTCCCTTCGCAGAGCGGCGACGGCGGCTTATCAATGCAACGCGTCGCCGGAGGAGACAAGAGCCGAGCGCCGAGCACAACCGCCCGCGGGTTCGGGTTGCCGGGCGGCGGGCGCGGAGCCTCAAAAGTTCGGAGATCGCGCGGTGGAAGGCGTCGGGCGGACCGCTTCCCCCGCCTCGGCGGCGCCGGCCTTGAAGATCCCTTCGCGGACGAGCCGCTCGCGCACCCCGTCGAGCAGGCTCAGCATCTGGGCGAGCCCCTGGATCGGGATCGCCACGGTGAATTCCGCAATCATCCGAAGTTCGCGGTTGTCGCCGCCGGGTGCGGCTTCCAGGCGCTGGAATTCGAGCCGCGCCACGCCGTTGAGGATCGACACGTCTTTCAGGCTGTCGCAGAAATAGGTCGGCATCGGTCTTGTCCGTTCTTTTTTAGGGCTCGTGCAGGCTCTCGTCGATCACCCGGGTCAGCGGGTTCAGCACGTAGTGCAGGATCGAACGGCGGCCGATTTTGATGTCGGCGACGAGGCGCATCCCCGGCCGCAGCTCGAATTCGGGCGGCAGATTGCGCAATTTGGTCTCGGTCAGCGCCACCCGCGCGCGGTAATGGATCGGACTTGCCCGGACCTGGCTCTTCAGACCAGGCGCCGTCATGTCTTCGGCGGTCTCGCGCGCGCTCTCGTCTTCGATCGTATCCGGCGTCAGGGTCTTCAAGACACCGTGGGCGAGCCCGTATTGCTGCCACGGGAGAGCCTCGAACTTGATCGTGACCGGATCGCCGAGGCGCACCCGCGCCACGTCGCGGGTGTCGATCTCGACCTCGGCGACGAGCGGCGCGTCCGCCGGCACCAGCCGGATCATCGGCTCGGCTTCCCGCACCACCGAGCCCTGCGGTCGCGACGCCACTTCGAGCACGATCGCGTCGCGCGGCGCCCGCAGCACGTCGAGGCTGTGGCGCAGCCGTGCCTTCGACCATTCGGCGGCGGCGGAATCGCGGTCGCCGCGGGTCTGCGCCATCTCCTCGGCGAGTTTGCGCTTCCACTCGCCGACAAAGGCGTCGCGATCGGCTTGCGCGGCGGCGATCGCGTCGGCGAGTTTCTGCTGCTCGCCGAAATTGGTGGCGAGACGCGACTGGGCCTCGACCCGGCGCTCGCTGGTGTCGATCAGCCGAAGCCGCGACGCGAGATCCTTGGCCACCAGGATGCGGTAGATGTCCTCCGCCTGCGAGGCCAGGCGGATCTCCTCCCCGAGCCCCTCGGCCTCGGTTTTGTGAGCGGCGAGATCCGCCCTGTCCTCGGCGATCTTGCCGTCGGAGGCGGCGATATGCGCGGCGTATTCGTCGCGGCGCTTGCGAAAAATGTCCGCTTGGGTGCGCTCGTCGTCATTGGGGTTGGAGGGGTCGTAGACGGCGCCGGCGAGTTCCGCCGCGATACGGTCGTAGGCCGCGCTGAGATGCCGCAATTTGGCGGCGAGTTCGGCCTCGTCGGCACCGGTAAAGGTCGGGTCGAGGGTCGCGAGACTTTCGCCGGCCTTGACCTTTTGCCCCATCTTGACCGCGACCGAGCGCACCACCGAGGTCTCGAGCGGCTGGATCACGATCTCGCTGTCGCTGGTCACGATCCGGCCGTTGGCGCTGACCACGATGTCGACCTTGGCGACGGCGAGTGCCGCCGCCGCCGCCGCGACGAGCGCGGCCATCAGCCAGAGCACGATGCGCCGCTTTGGCGGGGCGGCGAGCACGCTCTCGAAATCGTAGTCGATCAGCGCCCGCGGCGCCGATGCCGCGGCACCCGGTTCCACGGTCGTCAGCGCGGCGCCGGCGCCCGTCATTGGTAGACCCGCGCCTGCTGCGCCCACAGCTGGTTGTAGGGCAGGCAGCCGCGCAACAGCGTCTCGTGCCGGCCGGCCTGGACGATGCGGCCCTGGTCGACGACGACGATCATGTCGGCGCGGGCGACAAACGACAGCCGGTGGGTGACGATGACGATCGTGCGGCCTTGCGCGATGCCGGCGAGATGCTGCTGCACGATCGCCTCGCTCTCGGGGTCGAGCGAGCTTGTCGCCTCGTCGAAGACCAGGACCGGCGGCGCATGGATCAATGCCCGGGCGATCGCCAAGCGCTGGCGCTGGCCGCCCGACAGATTGGCCGCCCCCTCTTCGAGCATCGTCGCATAGCCGTGCGACAGCCGCTGGATGAATTCGTGGGCACCGGCGACCTGCGCCGCCCGCATGACCTCGTCGAGCGACGCCGTGGGCTTGGTGACCGCGATATTGTCGCGCACCGTGCCGCGGAACAGAAAATTCTCCTGCAGGACGACGCCGATCTGGGTGCGCAGGTGGGCGAGGTCGAGTTCTTTCAGATCCTGGCCGTCGATCTTGATCAGCCCGGTTTGCGGCCGGTAGAGCCCTTGCAATAGCCGGGTGATCGTCGTCTTGCCCGAACCGCTGCGGCCGACGATGCCGACGATTTGGCCGGGCTCGATGGTCAGCGAGATGTCCTTGACCGCGGGTGTCGCCGAGCCCGGGTAGTGAAACGTCACATCCTCGAATTCGATATGCCCGTGCACCGTGGGCGCCAGCTGGCCGCTCGCCGGCTCGGGCTTGGTCTGCATCAGCTGCGCCAAGAGTTTCAGCGACAGCACCGCCTTTTGGTACTCCTGCATCAGCCCGGAGGCCTGGATCAGCGGCTGCGCCAGCCGCAAACCCAGCATGTTGAAGGCGATCAGCGCGCCGACCGTCATCTTGTCGCTGAGCACGAACAGCGCGCCGAGCGCGCCGATGCCGACGCTCATGCCGCGTTCTAGGCTCATGATCACGCTGCGGGCGCGTGCCGCGGTATGGTCGAGCGTCAAGGTCTTGGCCGCCGCCTCGTCGGTAAAGCGGCGCCAGCGCAACAGCGAGCGCGGTTCGAGCGCCAGGGTCTTGATCGTGTCGATGCCGTTCAGGATCTCGAATAAAAACGCCTTGCGCCGCCCTTCGATGTCGTTGACGTCGCGCAATTTGAGGCGGAACTCGCGCGACATGACCGCCAGCGCGAGAAAGGCGATGGCCGACACCGCGAGCACGATCAACGTCAGTTGCCATGAATAGATCAGCAAGACCGGCAAAAAGATCACTACCGACATAAAGTCGAGAAAGGTGTTGAACAGCCGGCTCGCCAGAAAATCGCGGACGTTGTTCGCTTCCTGCAGTTTGTAGGCGGTGACGCCCGACGGGTTGGCGTGGAAATAATCGATCGGCAGGGTCAACAGATGGGCGATCGTGTCGGTGGCGATGACGTGGTCGAGCTTGCGGGTGATAAAGGCCAAGAGATAATTGCGCATGTAATTGAACCCGCCGTCGAACAGGACCAGCACGAAGACGCCGGTGGTGATCGTGTAGAGCGTCGAGAACGCCTGGTTCGGCACCACCTTGTCGACCAGGATCTGAAAAAAGATCGGCACCGAAAGCGCGATCAAATGCATCGCCAGGGCGGCGATGACGACGTCGCGGATCAGCCTCCGCTCGGCAAAGAGCTTGCGGGTGAACCAGGAGAAGCCGAATTTCGCGTCCTCGCGGCTCGGCGGCAATGGGGCGACGATCAGGGTTTCGCCGCGCCACGACTTTTCCAACTCGGCGCGCGACAAAAAGAAAATCTCGCCGTCGCGAAACAACGGGTCGCAGATCGCGACCTCGGCGGCGCCGCCGCGCCGCACCCCCATCAGGATGACGGCGTTGCTATTGGCGAGGATCAGCACCAGCGGGTGCGCGAAGGGGCGCGTGTGCAATGCCTGCCAGTCGAGCCGCGCGCGCTGGGCGCTGAGACCGAATTCGCCGGCAAGTGCCGCGAGCCGTGCTATCGGCAAGGTCGGCCCATCGACGAGGTTGCGCCGGCGCACCGCGCCGATATCGGCGTAAACCGCGTTCTGGACCCCGAGCCGGAACAGGCAGGAAAACCCGGTCTCGCAGGCGACGAGCGCATCGCCGGCGCGCTCGGGAGCGGCGGCCTCGGGAACATCCAGAGCGGCGGCGGCCGGTGGCGGAGCGTTGGCGAGCGGCGGGGCGGATTTGGCTCCCGGCGCCGGCCGCTGGCGCCGCCTGATGGCCGCGCGCTCGACCGGCCGCGGTGCCGGCATGGCCGGGGCGCGGCGCAGCGAGGCGATGAGCTTCGCCGCTATCGGCATGGCCGCTCCAAGGGATCTCGATCCACCGCCGACGCCCCGCCCTCAGCGCCGCCGGCGCCAGCAATGCGAACGCGAATTGATTATGGGAAAATTATGACAAATTCAGCCCAAATGCAAGAGTAAGTTCAGAGCCGCCAATAAAACCGTCGCCTGTCACGGTAATATTAATGATTTCCCGTCCGTTTCTGCGGCGCGCCCGGCCGCGCCGCCGTCGGGATCAGGTGATGAAGAAGAGGTGCGATGCGGCGAGCGTCGGGTGGTTGGTCAGGGTGGCGACGAGGTGCTCGCTGGCGGTGGTGCCGGAGGCCGAGTAGTAGAGGTCGCCATTGGCTGCGTCGTAGGCAAAGCGCTGGGTCGCGGCGGTGAAGGCGCCGGTGGCGTCCGAGGTGAACAGGCTTGTCGGCAATGCCTTTGGCGTGGCGCTGGCGCCGCTCTGGCCGAGGGCAAAGCCCGCATTGCTGAAGGCGATCTCGTTGGTCGCGGATGCCGCGAAATCGGCGATCGTGTTCTTCCCCGCGGCGCTGAAGGCGAACTCGTTGGCGCCGAGCCCGCCGGTCATTTTGGTGTCGCCGCCGGCATAAAACACATCGTTGCCGGCGCCGCCGGTCAGTGTGTCTGCCCCCGCCCCGGCATGGACGATGACCCGATTGGCCCCGGTCAGCGCCGCGGCGTTGATTGTGTTGCCGTCGTTGCCGCCATAGATCGTGATCGAGCTTCCGGTCACCCCGGTAAAGTTGGCGTTGGCGAGGGTCAGGCTGTTCGCCCCGCCATTGCCGAGGTAGTAATCCTCGACCCCGCTGACCCCGCCGGCATCGACCGTGCCGGCGGTCGTCATCACCAGAGTGTTGGTGCCGCCGCCGCCCTTGACGATGTCGGTATTGGCGAGGTTCGCAGCCGAGAAATAGAAATAGTCGTTGCCCGCACCCCCGGTGAAGACGTCCTTGCCGGCGCCGCCGACCGCGATGACCCGGTTGGCCCCGGTCAGCGCCGACGCATTGATTGTGTTGCCGTCATTGCCGCCATAGATCGTGATCGAATTGCCGGTCACCCCGGTAAAGTTGGCGTTGGCCAAGGTCAGGCTGTCGGCGCCGCCGTTGGCGAGATAGTAGTACTCGACCCCGCTGACCCCGCCGGCGTCGACCGTCCCGGCGGTGGTCATCACCAGGTAATTGGTCCCGCCGCCGCCCGCGACCGTGTCGGTGCTGGCGAGGTTCGCCGCCGAGAAATAGAAATAGTCGTTGCCCGCACCGCCGGTGAAGACGTCCTTGCCGGCGCCGCCGACCGCGATGACCCGGTTGGCCCCGGTCAGGGCCGCGGCGTTGACCGTGTTGCCGTCATTGCCGCCATAGATCGTGATCGAATTGCCGGTCACCCCGGTAAAGTTGGCGTTGGCAAGGGCCAGGCTGTTCGCCCCGCCATTGGCGAGATAATAGTATTCGACCCCGCTGACCCCGCCGGCATTGACGGTGCCGGCGGTCGTCATGACCAGATAATTGGTACCACCGCCGCCCTTGACCGTGTCGGTGTTGGCGAGGTTTGCCGCCGAGAAATAGAAATAGTCGTTCCCCGCCCCGCCGGTGAAGACGTCCTTGCCGGCGCCGCCGACGGCGATGATGCGGTTGGTCCCGATCAAGGCCGACGCGTTGACCGTGTTGCCGTCATTGCCGCCATAGATCGTGATCGAATTGCCGGTCACCCCGGTAAAGTTGGCATTGGCGAGGGTCAGGCTGTTCGCCCCGCCATTGGCGAGGTAATAGTACTCGACCCCGCTGACCCCGCCGACATTGACGGTGCCGGCGGTGGTCATCACCAGAGTGTTGGTCCCGCCGCCGCCCTTGACGATGTCGCTGTTGGCGAGGTTCGCGGCCGAAAAGTAGAAATAGTCATTGCCGGGCCCGCCGGTGAAATCGTCGACGCCGGGATTGCCGACAAACACCACCTCGTTATCCGGGGTAGCGCTGTCGATCGTGACGCTCTGCGCCGGCGAGGAGGGGCTGGTGTTGGCGGCCGCATCGACCTCTTTGGCGGTGAGGCTGTGCGCGCCAATTGCGAGCGGGCTCGCGGTGGTGATCGACCAGGCCCCGGCCGCCGCCACCACCGCACTGCCGATCGCCGTCGTGCCGTTGTAAAGCGTGACCGTGTCGCCGGCCTCCCCCTTGCCAGCGACACTAAAAGTATCGCCCGAGGTTCCCTTGTCCGCCGCCACCGCAAAACTCAGCCCCGACGGGGCCGGCGGCGGCGGCTGTGCCAGTGCGATGTATGCTGGGCTGTCCAGTCCGGAGATCAGCTTGGCGTTCACAGTGGCGCCGGAGGTGGTGTATTCGCCAATCCAACCAGGGCCGAGACTCCCTGCACTGCTCGCGTTAGCGTTCACGACGAACAAGTCTGATCCGGACACCGCGATACCTTCCGGGAAGCTCAATCCCGAGATTAGCGAGGCGTTCACCGTCGCGCCCGAGGTGGTGTATTCGCCAATCGTGCCGCTAAAGTTCACGACGAACAGATCCGAACCGGACACCGCAATGCCCGTGGGTCTCACTCCCGAGATCAGTGATGCGTTCACCGTGGCGCCCGAGGTCGTGTATTCGCCAATCGTGCCGCTGTCATAGTTTGCGACGAAGAGATCCGAACGGGACACCGCAATATCTAGTGGAAGGGCCAGCCCCGAAATAAGCGAGGCGTTGACTACGGCGCCCGAGGTCGTATATTTGCCAATCACGCCAGTGTTCGCACCGGGGCCAGTGCTGGCGACGAACAGATTTGATCCGGACACAGCAACGTTCGATGCGCCGCCCAACCCGGGGACCAGCGAGGCGTTCACCGTAGCGCCCGAGATGGTGTATTCGCCAAACGTGTCCGTGCCTTCGCCCGCGACGAACAAATTTGATCCAGAAACCGAAATGCCCTGTGGTTCGCTGAGGCCCGAGATCAGCGAAGAGTTCACCGTAGCGCCCGAGGTGGTGTATTCGCCGACCGTGTCGTTGCCGAAATTGGTGACAAAGATGTAGGTAGCCGGTGTAGCGATATCTGTGGCGCTGAGCGTTATATCTGTCCCACTGTGACCGTCCGAAGCGACATCAAACGAAGCATCAGTATAGTTTCCCGACAATTGCTGCGTGTAGCTTTGGCTTCCCTCGGACACCGTCAGCACATCGGTCGCCGGATTCACCGTCGCTGACCCGCCACTGACGTACGGAAGATACGCCACGTCGATCGTACCGCCGCTTTTCAGCGTTGTATCAGCGGCAACACCGCCAGAGGACACGACCTCGTAGCCGCCGCTGTTCACCGTAGTGCCGGTCGCTGTGCCGCCGGAGAACACGTTCTGATGGCCGCCGCTGCTCACGGTGGTACTGCTCGCGAAGCCCCAGTATACATTCTCGGTTCCGCCGTTCAGCGTGGTGTTGCTCACGGTGTTATCGTTGGCCGAGCCGAGAGAGAGTACGTCCTCGGTACCTCCGCTGTTCACCGTTGTGCTAATGGCTGTGCCGCCGTAATAAACGGACTCGAAGCCACCACTGTTTACGATGGTACCTGTGGCGGTTCCGCCGCCGACGTCCTCTCCTTCGCCGAATTTGATGTAGTTTACTGTTGTGCCAATGGCCGTTCCGCCAGCAAACACGACCTCGGAGCCGCCATTCATCTTGGTGCCGATCGCCATGCCGCCGGACTCGACGAGCTGCTGGCCGCCGTTGTACACCGCGGTGCCGCTGGCCGTGCCGTTCACATCCTCGACGCCAGCGGAGGAGTCGGAGCCGGCGTTGGTGCCGCTAAGCGTGGTGCTGATGGAACGGCCGCCGGCAAATACGTCCAATACGTAAGAGAAGCCGCCGCTGACCACGGTGGTGAAGCTGGCCGTGCCGCCGGAGTCCACGTACTCATCACCACCGCTGCTCACGATGGTGCTGATGGCCGTACCGCCAGAAAGGACACTCTGTTCGCCGCCGCTGTTCATCGTCGTGTCGATAGCCGTGCCGTAGACATACTGATTGCCGCCGCTGACCAGCGCACCGCTATCGGTGCCGCCGGCGCTGACCCTCTCGGTGCCGCCGCTGTCGATGATCGTGGAGGACGCCGAGCCGCTGGAAAGCACTTCCAGGGTGCCGCCGCTTGCTACCGTGGTTGTAGTCGCCACTCCGCCTGACGACACGATCTCAGTTCCACCGCTGAGCACCGTTCCGCTCGCCGTGCCGCTGGCGGTGCTGATCGTCGTGCTGCCGGAGTACTCGGCACCGCCGAAGAGTTCCAGCGTGCCGCCGCTATGGACGACCGTTCCGCTCGCCGTGCCGCCGTTGACCAATTGATAGCCGCCGCCGTTGACGATCGTACCGCTCGCCGTGTCGGAGAGCTGGACCTCCTGCAGACCGCCGCTGTTTACCATGGTGCTGATGGCTGTGCCGTCGACGTACTCGGCGCCGCCGAGGTTGACGATCGTGCCACTCGCCGTGCCGCCGGGCTCGTCGATCTGCTGGCCGCCGGTGTTGATAATCGTGCCGCTGGCCGTGCCGAAGACGAACTGGTAGCCGCCGACAGGATCGCGCCGACATCAGTCCCGCCCGACAGCACGTCGACCGTGCCGCCGCTGAGGACGGTGAGGCCGGTGCTCGTCTGCACGGAAGAGATGTTGAGCGTCTGACCGCTGCTGACCGTGGTCATGGCAGGCTCCTGACGTTGGCGGTTAATTTTCCAGAGTGCCGATGCAAACGAAGGGTGCCGAACCCCGGAATGGTTTGGATGACCCGTTTAACCTGCTCGGCGGTAATCAAGCGGGTGCATTCGAACTGGCGCGGCGTGCCGGCGTGGCGGGGGCACCACAGGAAATCCTTGTGGTCAAAGCGCTCGCGCACGTCGTTCCAGCAGCTGTTGCAGGCGTGCCAATTGATCACCCGATAGGGTGTCGTGAACTCGTTGGTCGGATGGGTGAAGCCGCTGATCAGCACCACCGGCGTGCCTGCAGCCCAGGCCAACCAGGACAACCCGCTGCTGAGGCCGATAAAGGCCGCGGCATGGCGCAGCCAACGTGCCCGCTCGGCCAAGGGCCGGTCCCCGGTCTCGTCCTCGGCGCCGTGCGGGATGTGGGTCCAGATCATGCCCGCGCCATTCACCGGACTTTTGTCGATACAGATCACGCGATAGCCACTGGCCTTCAGGAACGCGATCACCTCGCGCCAGCCATGCGGGTTGTTCCAGGTCTTGCACTGCGTCGAGCTTTGCACGGCGATGCAGACATAGGGTTCGGCGATCGGCCGGCTTTCGTCCGGCAGCGCCAAGCGTGGCGGCTCCTCCGCCGGGTCGACCCCGAGGATGTAGCCGGCCGTGCGGTGCAACCCGACGTGGCGGAAATCGGTCGGCTGGTTGATAAAGTCCTTGTCGTCAAAGAACAGGCCCAGGCAGTAGGTGGCGTAGGCTTGGGCGGGAAGGTCCTGCTCGACCAACGCTTCGTGAGTGACGAAGCGGATCGCCGGGTAGGCGTCGCGCAGCAGCGGGATGATCAGGCCGGACATCGCGCAGGTCAGTCGGCAGCCATGCACCTCGCCGAAGCGAGCGGCGTAGGAGAACCAAGCCAGGATGTCGCCGAGCGTGCCTATCGGAAATTGGATCAGCACGTCGCGATTGCGAGCGTCGTACTCATGGGCCAGCACTGCGGTGGGAGTTCCGGCCTCGTCCAGCTCCCATACCTCGACGCTGAGCCGGACGAAGAAGCGCTTCGACGAACGAACCAAGGCGCCTTGGTTTTCGCTCTGGAACAGGATGTTGCCGGTATCGAGATCGCGCAGCCGAACCCGCCACTTGCCCTCGGTCCGGTTCGGCAGCAGGAGGCGCGCACCCTCGTTGAAATCGAAACGGATACCTTTCGGCCCGAGTTGGGTGGGTATGCCGACGGGAGGCGGATAGGGCTTATTCGGTTCAGTCTCTGGGTTCGCGCCAGCTGAAGCGTCGGGCGGTGGCGGAGCGAATTCCGCCGGGGTGGCGGACGGCTGCTGATCTCGGATTAAGACCTCCCCATCCATTCGCGCTTCTCCCGTTGCCAGCGCTCTAACGGGCATCGCCAGGAGATTGCCGCCGCCATCACTGGAATCGGCTCCGATTGGGCATCCCGAGGCTGCCGTCGAACGGCTTGTGCTTCTTTTTTTGGCAAGCTAACCCTAAAGGATGATCGATCAAACGGCAAGTTTCATTTAACGCGGACGGAGGCCGTCGTGAGGGGTTCGGCCGAGATCGGCCGTCGGTCAATCGGCGCGCAGCGGGCATCAGCCGGCGGGGCGCCAGATGCGGCGGTGGTAGGCGGCGTCCCAGAACAGCCAGTCGTATTGCGCGGCTAAGGGGAAGGCGGCGAGCATCCGCTCGCGCATCCCGCGCCCGCGGCTTCGGCGGCGCGGGCGAGCGGCGCCGCGCCCGGCCCTGCGCGCTCAGGTGATGAAGAACAGGTGCGATGCGGTCAGTGCCGGGTCCCCGGTCAGGGTGGCGACGAGGTGTTCGGTGGCGGTGGTGCCGGAGGCCGAGTAGTAGAGATCGCCATTGCTCGTGCCATAGGCAAAGTGCTGCCCCGTCGGCGATGTCGAGGAGGTGAAAGTGCCGGTGCTGTCGCTGACGAACAGGCCCGATGGCAATGCCGTCGGCGTCGCGCTGGCGCCGGTCAGGCCGAGTTTGAAGCCCGCATTGCTGAACGCGATCTCGTTGGTCGCCGACTTGGCGAAATCTACGATCGTGTTGGCGCCCGCGGCGCTGAAGGCGAACTCGTTGGTGCCGAGCCCGCCGGTCATCGTCGTCTTGCCATCGGCGTAGAACACGTCGTTGCCGGCGCCGCCGGTCAGCGTATCGGCCCCCGCCCCGGCATGGACGATCAGCTGGTTGGTCCCGGTCACGGCCGAGGCGTTGACCGTGTTGCCGTCATTGCCGTCATATACCGTGATCGAGTGCGGACTGCCGGTCAGCCCGGTGAAGTTGGCGTTGGTCAGGGTCAGGGTGTTGGCGCCGGTGCTTGCCAGCCTGATCGTCGGGAACCCGCTAACCCCCGCCAGGTTGACCGTGCCCGCACTCGTCAGGGTCAGCGTATTCGAGCCGCCGCTGCCGGCGATCGTCACCCCGCTCACCGCCGTGGCGAGCGCGTCGACCGTCCAGGTGGCGCCGGAATCCACCGTCACCTTGCCGAAATTGGTGAACTCGGTGCCGAGCGCGTTCAGCACCCCGGCGCCGGACCCGGCCGCAAGCTCGAGCGTGCTGTTGGCGCCGCCGCCCGCTACCGTGCCGACAAAGGAAAAACCGGGGTCGAGGACCAGTCGATCGACGCCGCTGCCTAGCCTGACCGCGGTCGCGCCGGCGGTCTCGATCTTGCCGCCAACGGTCAGCGTACCGGTGACGTTCAGCGGGTTCGATAACAATTCGATGGTACCTCCTGCGCCGACCGTCGTCTTACCGGCATCGCTGAGGGTCCCGCCCACCTCCAGCCCGTCGCCGCTGGTCAGGGCGAGGGCGCCGCCCGATTGCACCGTGACATTGGCCCCGACCGCGAGCGCTTCGTTCGCGGCAAAGCTCAGCGTGTTCCCCGAGGCGATCGTCAGGCTGTCGATCGTGTCGCCGGTGTTCAGCGTGACCGTGCCGCTCGCGGTTTTCCCGATTGTGACGTCGGTGTCGGAGGTTGGGACGCCGGCGCTCCAATCGGCTGCCGTGTTCCAGTTGCCGCTGCCGCCGTTCCACAAATCGGCCGTCGTCGTCGGCGTCGTCAGCACCTGCAGCTCGATGTTTCCGGCCGCGACATTGTAGAGCGCGCCGAGGGTCAAGCCGCCGCCGATCGCGACAAAGGCGCCGTTTCCGGCAAGGGAGCCGTCCTCGATCGCGCCGAACAGTCCGGGCAGGGTGCCGGGTGCGAAGGTCATCACCGGAAAGATCTCGCCGGCGGCCAAGGTGAAGAAGACGTCCGCGTTCAGCGTCCCGCCCTGAATGTTCGCGGCGCCGCTCACCGCGAGCTTGCTCTGCTGGCCGGCCGCGGTTCCGGTCAGCACCTCCTCCAATATGCCCGCCCCGCTCTGCGAATAGGTGCCGGTGACGGTCAGGGTGCCGGGCGAATTGGACGTATAGGTGCCGCCGGCAACCGAGCCTCCGGTGTTGACGATCTTGCCGGTGACCGTGCCGGCGCCCTCAAGGACGCCGCCCGTGACGTCGATCGCCGCCGCCGCCAATGCGCCCGTGGCCGCCACGGCCGTGGTCCCGAGGCTTTGCGTGTAGGTTTCGCCACTGGCATTGAGCGCGCTGAAACTGCCGATGGTGATGCTGCCGGTGTTGGCTGCGGCTCCGGTGACGGCCAATGTAGCCTTTGCGGGGCTGCCGCCGCTCAAATTGACCATGTCGTTGTTGGCAAGGCTTCCCACCTTCACCGTCGTTGCCTTCGCGAGGCTGGTGTTGCCGATGTCGAGCGTGCCGTTGTTGGTCAGCGTGCCGCCGATCGTCAGGCTGCTGCCGCCGCTGCCGCTGGTATCGACATACACGGCGCCATTGCGGCCGTTGCCAAAAGCCCCGGTGACCTTCAATGTCGCCGACCCCGCAGCGCCGCTGTATAGGTAGATGACGCCGTAATTGCTCAGGGCGGCGGCATTGACCGTCGTCGCCACGGCGAGACTGGTGTTGCCGACGTAGAGGTAGTCCGCGTTGGTCAAGGTGCCGCCGATCGTCAGCCTGCTGCCGCCGCTGCCGGTTTCGTCGACCTCCAGATAATAGGTGTTGTCGAGGCCGACCGCCGTGGTCAGCGCCGGGGCGTCCTCCAGGACCAAGACGCCGGCGTTGCTGGCGAGCCCGGTCAAGGCACTGTCGGTGGTCGGCGCGCTGCTCAGCGCCACCACCGCCTTGGGGCCGTTCAAGGTCACGTTTGCGCCGCTGCCGATCGCGGTCACCCCGCCGCTGGCAAACTCCAGCAGCGCGTCGCCCGAGAGCTGGTAGGTGCCGCTCAGCGTCGCCGGCGCGGCACCGGTGACGTCTAAAGTCGCCGTCGCGATCGAGCCCTCGTTCATATAAATTGTGCCGGTGCTGGCGAGTGCCGCCGCCTTCACAATCGTCGCCTTGGCCAAGCTCGTGTTGCCGATATCGAGCGTGCCGTTGTTGGTCAGCGTGCCGCCAATCGTCAGGCTGCTGCCGCCGACGCCGCTCGTGTCGACGTCCACGGCGTCGTTGGGGCCGTTGCCAAAAGCGCCGGTGACCTTCAACGTCGCCGCTGCGGTGCCGCTGTACAGGTAGATGACACCATAATTGCTCAAGGCGGCGGCATTGACCGTCGTCGCCACGGCAAGAGCGGTGTTGCCGACGTAGAGGTAGTACTCGTTGGTCAAGGCGCCGCCGACCGTCAGGCTGCTGGCGCCGCTGCCGGTTTCGTCGACTTCCAGGTAGTAGGTGTTGTCGAGGCCGACGGTCGTGGCCAGCGCCGCGCCGCCCTCCAGGACCAAGACGCCGGCGTTGCTGCCAAGCCCGGTCAAGGCGCTATTGGTGGTCAGCCCGCTGCTCAATGCCACCAGCGCCTTGGGGCCGTCCAAGGTCACGTTGGCGCCGCTGCCGATCGCGGTCACCCCGCCGCTGGCAAACTCCAGCAGCGCGTCGCCCGAGAGCTGGTAGGTGCCGCTCAGCGTCGCCGGCGCCGCTCCGGTAATGTCCAACGTCGCGGTCGCGGCCGTGCCCTCGTTCAGGTAAATCGCGCCGGTGCTGGCGAGAGCCGCCGCCTTCACCGTCGTCGCCTTGGCCAGGCTGGTGGAGCCGATATAGAAATAGCCGCTATTGGTCAGCGTACCGCCGATCGTCAGGCTGCTGCCGCCGGTGCCGCTATAGTCGACCTCGACATAATCGCTATTGCCGAAAGCCCCGGTGACTTTCAATGACGCCGCCGCCGTGCCGCTAATTACCTCAATCAGATCGTAATTGCTCAGAGCAGCGGCATTGACCGTCGTCGCCACGGCCAGGCTGGTATTGCCGATGTCGAGAGTGCCGCTGTTGGTCAGCGTACCGCCGATCGTCAGATTGCTGCCGCCGCCGCCAGAATTGTCGACATACAGATAATAGGTGTTGTCGAGGCCGACATTCGTGGTCAGCGCCGGGGCGTCCTCCAGCACCAAGAAGCCGGCGTTGCTGGCGAGCCCGGTCAAGGCGCTGTCGGTGGTCGGCGCGCTGCTCAGCGCCACCACCGCCTTGGGGCCATTCAAGGTCACGTTGGCGCCGCTGCCGATCGCGGTCACCCCGCCGCTGGCAAACTCCAGTACCGCGTCGCCCGAGAGCTGGTAAGTGCCGCTTAGCGTCGCCGGCGCCGCTCCGGTGATGTCCAACGTCGCGGTCGCGGCCGTGCCCTCGTTCATGTAAATCGCGCCGGTGCTGGCGAGAGCCGCCGCCTTCACCGTCGTCGCCTTGGTCAGGCTTGTGGAGCCGATGTAGAAATAGCCGCTGTTGGTCAGCGTGCCGCCGATCGTCAGATTGCTGCCGCCGGCGCCGCCATAATCGACCTCGACATAATCGCTATTGCCGAAAGCCCCGGCGACCTTCAATGACGCCGCCGCCGTGCCGCTGGTCAACTCGATCAGATACGAATTGGCCACGGCGCCGGCGGTCACCGTTGTCGCCGCGGTGAGACCAGTGTTGCCGATGTCGAAGCTGCCCTGGTTCGTCAGCGTGCCGCCAATCTTCAGGCTGCTGCCGCCGGTGCCGCTCGTGTCAACGTCAACCGCGCCATTGGTGCTGAAACCCGCGGTCACCGTGTCGGTAAGGCCGGAGGCGGTGACCGCGAGGGCAGCGCCGGAGTCGGTGAGCGCGATCGAATCCGCGGCAATAGCGGATGTCACCGCGATGGAATAGCTGCCCGCGACCCCGATCGTGACGGCGTCGGCGGAGCCGGGAACCGCGCCCGTGCTCCAATCCACGGCGGTGGTCCAGTTTCCGGAAACAGCGCTTTTCCAGCTTACCGCAGCCATCTGTGCCCCCGTCAAACTTTCCGCTCCGGCGGTCCGACGGCGTGGTGCCCCACCGACAGCCAATGCACCCGTTAATCGGTTCGACCGGAGATATCCCCACACTTACAGTAAATTCCTAGTCAAAACAACACAAATTGATACGGCCATCGTGACAAAGATTAACCTAAATCGGGCAGTCGGAGCCGAACAACTTCGGCTAGCGTGGGCGTCAGTTTAACTTTTGCGGCAGGTTTTGGGCCGTCTCAGAGCGTGGCAACGGTTCGAGTTGGCGCCCATTGAGGTAGGACGCGATGACACCGATCGAGGCCGCATCGGCGCCCCCGGCCACCGGCGACCTCGCAGGCGAAATCGACGGCCGGCGCTCATTCACGATATCAAATCGACGGGCTGGGCGGCATCAGCCGGCGGCGGGCCATTGGCGGCGATGGTAGGCGCCGTCCCAGAACATCCATTCGTATTGCGCGGCCCGGATGAAGGCGGCGAGCATCCGCTTGCGGACCCCTTCGCTCGCGGCATCGGCGGCGCGGTCGGCGGTGGCGACAACGGCCTCTACCGCCTCGCCAAAGTGAGGGTCGGCATAGGTGTCGATCCACGCGCGGTAGGGGTTGTCGGGTGCCGCGGTCCCGGCGATCGCGCAGCCGACATCCCAATAAATCCAGAAGCACGGCAACAACGCCGCGACCAGCACCTCCCACGGCTCGTGATAGGCCGTGGCGAGCAGAAAGCTCGTATAGGCGAGGCAGTCGGGCATGGGCTCGGCCGTCGCCAACGTCGCCGGGTCGATGCCGAACGCCCGCAAGTAATGCTCGTGCAGGGCGCGCTCGACCGCGACCGCGCCCACCGCCGACTGGGCGAAAGATTGCAGTGTCGCAGTGTCGGGGGCTTTGGCCGCGGCGATCGCCAAGGCCCGCGAAAACTGGCCGAGATAGAGTGCGTCCTGGGTCACGTAGTGCTGAAAGCGGTCGCGCGCCAAGCTGCCGGCGGCAAGTTCGGTGTTGAAGGGCAGCGCGCCGATCGCGGCGCGCAAGGCCTGGGTGCGCTCTCTGGCCCCCTGCGAAAACCGCGTCATCCCGCCTCCTCCGCCGCTCGCCGCCGCAGGATGTGCCTCGCCGCCGGGCGAGTCGAGCGCATCCCTGCCGCATCCCCATTGTCCCCGGAGCCGATTTGCGGCTAGTCTCAGTGCGGCGTTTTGACGCGATGCGTCGGTCGGCCGTAGAACCTTAAAGCGTTCAAAAAAAGAAAGCTCATTCCACATGCCGCGTCGCCGTGAAGTGCATCGGAAACCGGAGGATGGACGATGCTCGAACTTCTCGAACAGCAGCGAACCCTGACGGTCAACCAGTGGAAGATCATAACCGCCGCGATCCTCGGCGATATGCTCGACTTCTTCGACTTTTTTCTGATCGGGTTTGTGCTCGCCTTTATTGTCGGCGCCTGGCACCTGACTTACGGCCAGTCGGCCTGGATCCTGCTGTCGGCCGGCATCGGCGCCATCCCCGGCGCCTTTTTCTGGGGCTGGATGGCCGACAAGATCGGCCGGCGCAAGGTGTTTATCGCCACCGCGCTGAACTTCTCGATCGCCACCGGCATCATGGCGCTGACCCCGGACAAGGGCGGCTGGATCTTTCTCTCGGTCTTTCGTTTTTTTGTCGGCGCGGGTGCTGCGGGCCTGGTCGTCGTCGATTTGCCGCTGGTGCAGGAATTCGTCCCCGCGTCAAAGCGCGGCTGGATCGGCGGGCTGGTGACCAGCACCGTTTCGGTGGGCGGGATGCTGGGCGCGGTGTCGGGCGCCTATCTCGAACCGCTTATCGGCTGGCGCGGGCTTTTTGCCGTCGGCTTGCTGCCGGCGCTGTTTACCTTGGTGATCCGCGCCTGGGTGCCCGAATCGCCGCGCTGGCTGATCCGCAAGGGACGGCGCGAGGATGCGCGCCGGTCGATCGCCTGGGCGTTGGAGGTCGATCCGGAGACGATCGAATTGCCGGAAACCCTGCCCGAAACGCTGCACACGCCGTGGCGCGAGCTGTTCAAATACCCCCGCAGCATGGCGTTGACCGCGCTGACCGGCCTGTCGCAAACGGCGGGGGTCGGGCTTGCGCTGTGGGCGACGACATTGCTCGTCATGATCGTGCGGATCAAGCCCAACGAGGCGTCTTTCCTGATGATCTGGGTCGCCCTGTCGGCGTTTGTCGGGCGGCTGTTTTGCGCCTACCTCGCCGACGCGATCGGCCGCCGCTGGTCGGGCATCCTGTCCTGCGCGGGTGCCGCCATTACCCTCGTCGTCGCCGGCTATCTCGCCAACGACTTTATCGGCGGGGTCTCGGTATTTTGGCTGATGCTGATGGCGCACAGCTTTTTTGGCGGCGGCTCCTATGCGATCATCGCACCCTATTTGGCCGAGGTGTGGCCGACCGGGCTGCGCGCGAGCGGCATGGGGTTCGGCTATGGGATCGGCAATTTCGGCAAGATCATCAGCCCGCTAGGGCTGGCGGTGATCGTCGGCACGTCGAACTTCGTCAAGCCGCAGGCCACCCTCGCAGCGATTTTACCGGCGATGCTGTTTCTCGCCTTTTGGGCGGTGCTGGCGGTATTGGCCTTTCTGCTGATCGGCGTCGAGACCAAGGGCCGGTCGATCGAGGAAATCGACCGCGCCATGACCAAGCCCGCCATCGCCCGGGTCAAGGCCTCGGCCGCGTAATATTCACCACCCCGGGAGGCATTCTCGACCCTTCGTTGTCCTAAGCTGATCAATGCGACATCAGCACCGGGATCGTCATGCTGGCGAGAATCGAGCGGGTGGCGCCGCCGAGCAATAATTCGCGCGCCCGCGAATGGCCGTAGGCGCCCATCACCAACAAATCGGCGCCGAGATCGGCGGCCCGCGACAGCAGTACCTCGCCGATCGGGACATCGGTCGATACGGTCCGCTCGATCTGCGCCTTGACGCCGTGTCGCGCCAGATGCAGCGCGATGTCGGCGCCGGGGAGATCGCCGTGGCCGTCGGGTCCGGGATGCGGATCGACCGCCAGCACGGTGACGGTCTCGGCCGCCGCCAACAATGGCATCGCGTCGGCGACGGCGCGCGCCGCCTCGCGGCTCGCATTCCACGCGACCAGCGCGCAGCGGCCGACCGTCGCGAAATGGCCGGCATAGGGCACGACCAGGATCGGCCGGCCGGAAGCCAGCGTGACGCGCTCCGGCCGCGGCCTGACCAGGGCCATCTCGTCATTATCCGGATCGCGCTGGCCGAGGATCGCCAGATCGGCGTAGCGCGCGTGCAATGCCGGATCGGCTTCCGAGCCTTCGACGGCGCCGCGCCATTCGGTCGCGAGCCCGCGCAATTGGGCCGCGTGTTCGAACGCCTCGCGCGTCTCTTCGGCCTGCGCCAATACCCGCGCGCGCCATTCGCGATAGACCGGTTCGAGCGCCGCCAAATCGGCATAGCCGGCGCGCCGCTGCAAATCGGAGCTGGGGATCGCATACAACCCGACGACATGAGCGGCAAACCGCTCGGCAAGAGCGGCGGCGAGGTCGATCCGCCCGCGCGTGTCCGCGCCAGAATCGAGTACCACCAGCAGATCCTTGTAGCTCACCATCGACCTCCTGCATCCGATCTGCCGGTCGCCGGGATTATGCGCCCTCGACGCCCCCGGTGACGGAAGATCGGTCGCGCAGCTTGCCCCGATTGGCGAAATGAGGGAAGACAGCGCCGTCTCGACCGGAGGTTTTGCCCGATGCGCACGTTCGCTCTTGCCGCTGTGGTTTCGTCGCTGGCTGTCGCGGCGCTGTCAGGCTGCCTCGACAACGAGCGCGTGCGCGTTCAGAGCTTTACCCCCGGCCCGAACGGCAGCTTTGTCTATTCCGCCCGCACCAACACGGTCATGACCGAAAACGACGATGGGGTGGCCGAGGAGATCCGCCGCGACTGGCTCGCCCAGACCCTCGAAGCACAAGGAATGTGCCGCGGCGGCTATGTCGTCTATCAGCGAAACCTGCTGATCCCGCCGCAGCGCCCCGCGTTTAGCGAACCGCCAAACGACCTCGCCTTTGGCAATGGCGGCGACGTCGTCTACAACGGGAGCTGCCTGTAGCCCGTAGCCTTTAGTGGCGGGCGTCGGCGCCCCAGCGCTCGAGGAGCGGCCCGCCGGCGCCGCCGACCGGATCGGTGGCGGGCCGCGGCACCGCCTCAATGTTGGCGAGTGCCCGCTCGCGGTCGCCTTTGCCGGGAACCCGCATGTCGGGGCCGCGGCCGCCGGGATAAGCGCCGACGATCAACAAGTCCGGGCTCGTCGCCTCGCCCTTATGCGCAACGCCGGCCGGAATCACCACGACGTCGCCGGCGCGCAGCTCGACGATAGCACCGCCCTCGCCGCCGAGCCTGACCTGGGCCGAGCCGGCGACGATGCCGAGCGCCTCATGCGCGGTGCTGTGATAGTGGTGGTAGGGGTAGACGCCGCCGCGCCAACCGCCGCTCCAGCCGTTGCCGGCGAACAGCGTCTCGCACGCCCCCGCCGCATCAGGGCCGGTGTCGAGCACGCCGCGGTAGACGACGAGCGGCAAGCGCGGGTTGTTGGGGACGATGCCGTCATCGGCGAACAGGTGCTCTTCGATCACCGGCGTGCGCGCTCCGGTCATGGCCGGCACTCCTTTTGCGGTCGGGCGTGATCGGGCAGCCTACGCCGCGCCGAAAACCGGGCCAACCGAAATCGAACCGCGGCTCGAGCGGCCTCGGTGACGAGTTACCGGATACGCGATTTGCTTGGACCCCAAAATTTTTGCTGTCGATCAGCTGACCGTGCCACGATCCAATTTACCGCTATTACCCTGATCGACAGGTAAAGATTAAGAAATCATCGTGCGCCGATCGTTGATGCTGCTATCCCCACAACAGCGAGCCGAGCAATGCCCAGATGGCCGCCCATATGCCGAGCGACAACAAGCTAACGACGATCAAAGAAGCGAGCGGGCCGTACCGACCAGTCGCCAGTTCCGCCGGCGCATCGACCGGCAGCGCCCCGGCGAACTGGCGACCTCGGTCACCGGTTTTCGAATAGTCGGACGCGGCGTTGCTGTTCACCGGGCTGCCCTCCATGTTGGCCGGAAGGCCGGACGCCACCGCGCCCGTCTCGACCGCAGGCATCGTAATTTTTAAGGATATCCTTCCTTAGGTCAGCAGATCGTCCGCGCCGCGTCAGAATTACATCGCCGAACGCCAATCAAACACGGTGGATGCCGTTTCCACCAGAGGGCGCTCGCCTTTGTCTCAAGTAATTTCTTACGGATTAGAACAAATATCGTAGCGATCATCGTTGGCACATGCCGCAGCGGATCATACCTTGCGGGTGCTTGTCGCAGAACCTGCCGCAGGATTTAACAAATGCAAATTAACGCTTTTGTAACAGACATCGGACACCAAGAGGGACGCACCGGCGAGGGCCGGCTACCGGTACGGACCGCGGTCGTCACCATTTTTGTGCTTTCGTTGCTGAGCTGGGTACCTATCGTTCTTCCGCTACTGGCGTGTTTTCACCGCTGAAATAATTCAGTAGGCGGGCGTGACGGATTGCCAAAAGCTATCAATCTTATTGGTTCGAGCGGCTCAATCGGCGCTGATCTGATAACCCCAGGCGCGGATCTGCGCCACCCCGGCCTGATAGCCCTTTGGGCTGAGGCTGAAGCTGAACTGTGATTTGGCGGTAAAGACATCGATCAAGATCAGCGAGCCGATTTCGAGCTGCCTGACCAATTCGACGGATTGCGCCGTCGGAAAAATGCAATAGCGCGAACCGCGGCAGATGGCCGCCGGGTTTTTGTCGACCCGCAGCACCGCCTTGACCGGAAGCGGGCTCCCGACAATGCCGATATTTCCGGTTCGCAGCATGACGACAAGCGCGAAGGAGCCCTTTCCGTCATACGCGTCCTGCCAAAACGGCACGGTGATCGAACAGTCGCTGGCGCCGCTGCCAGGTCTGCCGCCGCATTCGGTGATCCATTCGTCCGCCTGAAAGCGCTGCGCGGCAAGAGCGCTGCCGCCGGCGCCCAGGCAAAGCATCATGGCGAGAACCGCAAACGCCGCCGATCGGCGGCAACAGGCGATCGTGAAATTGCGCTTTTCGCTGACAGGGCGAAAGCGCCGCAAGACGGTCATTTTCCCGTTGTCGGCAAACGGCAACTCTGCACCCCCGCGACCAGGCTCGATTCCGCAATCGTGCACGATTCCGGCAATGGTGCTTGGCCCCCGGCGATCGTCAAGGAGAACGCGCCGCAGCCGTCGACGGTGAGGGGCGATTGCCACGGATTTGCCTCGGCGGTTGCAGGCAGCCGGCGGGTGTGCCGCGATGTTCCGCCGCGTCAGCGGCATTTACCCTGATCCGGCTTCACCCCATATCTAGCTGAGACGGTATTACGGAAATGTTAACCTTGATTTTGCTTTTCACCACGGCTAAATGGCGCTAGGTGTACTCGCGGCCGGTAACACAGGATCACCAGATTAGGATTGAGATTTGTCTCTATCGAAAATTTTGACTGCAAGCAGCCCGCTTATGGAACCCTTCCGGACCGCGGGTCGTTGGCGCCGGTCACTAAGCTGTCGCAATAAAGTGGCATACACCGACAAACTGACCGCCGAGCGCCTCGCCTCGGCCGTTTGATCGAAACTGCTCCGCAACTGATCCAGGGATATCGGATGGCTCGTTATCTGGTGACCGGTGGTGCCGGCTTTATCGGCTCGCATCTTGTCGAATCACTGATCGATGACGGACATTCTGTTAGGGTGCTCGACGATCTCTCGAGCGGAAACCGCGAGAATATCCCCGCCGGGGTCGAGTTCATCAGAGCCGACGTCACTGACCCCAGCGTCGTCGGGCCGGCTTTTGACGGCATCGAGGGTTGCTTTCACTTGGCGGCGATCGCTTCAGTGGAACAGGGCAACCGCGACTGGCTGCGCACGCACCAAGTGAATCTGAGCGGCACGATCAACATCTTCAATGCCGCACGGCGACTGCGCAACATCAGCGACATACCCGTCGTTTATGCGTCGAGTGCCGCGGTTTACGGAAACAGCGGCGCCGCGGCGGCCGCGGAGACCAGTTGCGCCGCGCCGCTCAGCGCATACGGTGCGGACAAGCGAGCCTGCGAACTGCACGCTCGGGCCGCCGGCCTCACTCATGGGCTGCGCACGGTCGGACTGCGCTTTTTCAACATATATGGTCCCCGTCAGGATCCGCGCTCGCCCTATTCGGGGGTTATCGCGATCTTTCTCGACCGCCTGCAGCGCAGCGAGCCGATCGAGATTTTTGGTGACGGCGCGCAGGTGCGCGACTTCACCTATATTGGCGACGCGGTTGCGGCATTGAGGCAGGCGATGCCGGCGGGAAGCGCTTCGGCGCCGCTGTTCAATATCTGTACCGGAAGGGGCACGACCGTGCGCCGCCTCGCGGAAACGATCGCCGAGCTGTGCCAGACCGAGCTCGTCGTCCGTTATCGACCCGCGCGCTGCGCCGAGGTGCCGGTCTCGATCGGAGACCCGCGGCGCGCGGCTGAGGAACTGGGCTTTCGCGCGCGCGGGAATCTGCCCGACGGTTTAGCGTCGACGCTCGAAGCGCTGACGCGCGGCAAACGCGCCGCTTCCCACGCCTTGGCGTGACTGAACCATCCCGGCGTGCCGCTGCCTAGCCAAAGCGATATCGATAGACAGCCGGCGGGGCGCGCCTTCTTCGCCGCTCGCAGCCGGCTGGCCATGGTATAGATCGGCGATACGGTCCAGCTAGCGGGGCTCAGGAGCCTCCTTCTCGGCCCATCGAGGACAAAAGCCTGCTGAAGCCTTGGAGGCATTTGTTTTGTTTACGATACGAGACTGGCCGCCCCGCGTTTGCTAATTTGCCGCAGGCGCGCGCCGGTGGAGGCTCGGGTGCAGGTAGCGAGGACAGTCGTCGAGTTGAGACAGAGTCTCGCCGCCTGGCGCAAAGCCGGCGAGCGCATCGGCCTTGTGCCGACGATGGGCGCGCTGCATCGGGGCCACATGGCGTTGGTTGCCGCGGCGCGCGCTGCTTGCGACCGGGTTGTCGCGACAATTTTTGTCAATCCAAAGCAGTTCGCCCCAAACGAGGATCTCGGCGCCTACCCGCGCCGCGAGGCCGCCGATCTCGACCTGCTGCAATCCGCGGGTGTCGATCTCGCTTTCGTGCCTGCTGCCGGTGAAATTTATCCGCCGGAATTTTCGACCCTGGTTCGGGTCGGCGGGCTTAGCGAAGGGTTGTGCGGCGCCCATCGGTCCGGTCATTTCGATGGCGTCGCCACGGTTGTAGCGAAGCTCTTGATCCAATCGCTGCCGGACAGCGCCTATTTCGGTGAAAAGGACTATCAGCAACTGCTCGTCATCCGCCGCTTGGTGCGCGATCTCGACATCCCGGTGAGGATCGAGGGTGTCGCCACCGTACGCGAACCGGATGGGCTGGCGCTGTCTTCGCGCAACGCCTATTTATCGCCTGGGGAACGGCGCGTCGCCGCCAATCTCGCTCGGGTCCTGAGCGAGATCGCCGCCGCTCTCGAACGCGAACCCAGCGGCGTCGCCCGCGAGATCGCGCGCGGTCGCGCGGAACTCGCAAGCTGCGGCTTCGCTCTCGAATATCTCGAAATTCGCGACGCCGAAAATTTGGCGCCGGTGACGCGCGTCGTCCGCACGCCTTGTCGCGTGCTCGCCGCCGCCTATCTCGGCCGCACCCGGCTGATCGACAACATGCCGATCACGCGGTCCGCGTCAGACTGATCGCGTCCCGCCACATCCGACAACCGCCCCCGATTACCTCATCCCCACAGCCGGTCGCTCGCGATCCGCGCGCCTTCGCCAAGGGCCCTGAGCTTTGCCCATACGACGGACGGCGCCACCGCGTTGTCGACAAAAGCAAAGGTCGCAAAGCCGCAATCGGCGCCGGCAATGACCCGCTCGCGGCCGACGACATCCGCGAAATTGGCGATGCGCTGGGCGATCAGCCGGGGATGCTCGACAAAATTGGTCGTCGAGTCGATGACGCCGGGGATCAGCACCTTGTCATCGGGGATCCTGGCGCCGCGCAGATCCTCCCATTCATGGGCGTGGCGGGGATTGGCGGCCTCGAAGGACAGCCCCGACGGGCGCGCCCTGATCGCGACATCGAGGATCTTGGCGAGCGGGATATCGTGGGTGTGCGGCCCCTCGTAATTGCCCCAGCACAGATGCATGCGCATCGCATCGGGCGGAATGTTCGCGGTGGCGTGGTTGAGCGCGGCGATGTTGCGCTCGGCAACGCGCAGGAATTCGTCGTCGGACAAGTGCTGGTACTGATTGTGCCGGGCCGAGCCGAGGTCCGGCGCATCGATCTGCAAAATAAAGCCGGCCTGATGGATCGCCTCGTATTCTTCCTTCAGCGCGTCGGCCAGCGCCGCGACATAGGCGTCTTCGTTCTGGTAGTAGCGGTCGGGAACGAACTTGGTCAGCACGCCGGGCGACGCCGCGTTCATGAACGCCTCGACCGGCTTTTCGGCGGCACAGGCGGCGGCGAGATTGGCGATGTCGACTTCGAGCGGCCGGTGGTCGTCATACGCGACCGTCCCGATGCAGCACGGCACCGCCTCGCGGCTGAACCACGAGGTGCCGCCGCGCTTTTGGTTGAGCCGCGCGTGAAAATCGGGGTGGTCGAGCAAGTCGCGATGCGTCGCGGTCGGCGGCGGCCGGTCGTTCGCCCCGCCGGGAAACGCGGCGATCCCCGACAGCCGATGGCGGACGTAAAAGGTGTAGGAGATCTTGCCAAATTCGCCGTCGCAGACGCTGTCGATGCCGGCCGTGACCTGTTTTCTGACGGCGTCGTGGACCGAGGCGGCAAGACAGGCGTCGAATGCCGACTGCTCGACCGGCCGCCCGGCTTCGCGCGCTTCGAGAAATTCGAGTAGATCAGGCGGGCGCGGCAGGCTGCCGACATGGGTCGTCAAAATACGCTCTGCGCTGTGCTGCATCCCTCGACCCCTGGTAGGACGTTCACTCGGCACCGACCGGCCGATAGGCGTGCCGCGTCAGCGCGCGTGAACGCAGCGGGCGCAAAACAAACAATGCCAGACCGACGACGACAAAATTCATGATCGCCGTGACCAGGAACACCATACGCCAGCTACCGGTCGCGGCAACGATGACATTCGCCACCGGCACGAGAAACGCCGAGGCCCCCTTGGCGGTGTAGAGCAGGCTGAGATTGGTGGTCGCGTATTTCGGGCCGAAGCTGTCGGTGCAAGTCGATGGGAACAGGCTGAAGATCTCGCCCCAGGTCAGGAAAATGAGGCCGGCGAAGATTACGAACGCCCAAGGGGCGGTCCCGACGGATCCCAACAGCCAATAGCTGATCCCGCCGAGGCCAAAGGCAATCGCCATCGTGTATTCGCGGCCGATATTGTCCGAAATCCAGCCGAACAAGGGGCGCGCCGCGCCATTGGCGACATTGTCGACGAGCAGGGCCACGGTCAGCGTCGTAGCGCCGGCGAATAGAATGATGCTGGCGACATGGAAATCGCGCGCGATCAGCGCGATCTGGGCGGTCGCCATCAAGCCGCTCGCCGAAACCAGCACGAACATCAGATAAAGCAGCCAGAAGACCGGCGTCGCCAGCATCGCCCGCGGCGAAAAGCTCTCGCTGGTCTGGATCACCTTGGGGGCCGCGACGTCGGGCGTCTCGCCGGGATAGGGCGAGCGCATCAGCCAGGCCAGCACAAAGACGATCGCGCCCTGCACCAGCCCGAACCAGAAGAACGCCGTCGCATAGCCATGACCATCGATGACCGCGCGGATCGGGACGACGGTCAGCGCCGCGCCGGCGCCAAACCCGGCCGCAGTCAGCCCAACCGCGAGGCCGCGCCGGTCGGGAAACCACTTGACCGCGTTGCCGACGCATGTCGCGTAGATCGCGCCGGCGCCGACGCCCGACAGCGCCGCGCCGAGGTAAAGCGTCGCCAACGTAGCGGCGCCCGAGTTGATGATCCAGCCGGCCGCGATCGTGATCCCGCCAAAGGCGACCATCAGGCGCGGCCCGTTTTTCGCCCCGATCCGATCGACGATCCAGCCCTCGACCGGCGTCAGCCAAGTTTCGAGCGCGACAAACAGGCTGAACGCGATCTGGATGTCGGCGACCGACCAACCGTGCGTCACGCTCATCGGATGGACGAACAGGGTCCATCCGTACTGCAGGTTGGCAATCATCACCATACAGAGGATGCCGACGATCAGCTGCAGCCAGCGGTTGGCGGCCGCCGCGGAGGGTGATTGGGCAGAAGTTGTGCGCGTGAGTGATGCGCTCTGCATCGGTCATTCCTCCCTAGCGCAATATCGGCTTGCGGCGGCGATCCGCGCGCGCCGACCGGTACGGATTGAACCGTCTTAACCGTGGCTTAAAGATTTCGCCGATGTCCGTCAACCGGCGAGGGGGTTCGGCTGGCGCTGCGCAAACCTTGCCGACGCGGTTGGGGCGGGGCATGCTGCGGCTCGCCGATAAAGCAGCACCCGGGGGAAGACGATGAAGACGAGTCAAGATCGCATTCTGACGACCCATGTCGGCAGCCTGCCGCGCCCGGCCGAATTGAAGCAGCTGCTCGTGCGCAAGGACCAGGGCGAGGCGTACGACGCCGAGGAACTCGCGCAGCTGGTACGCGAGGCGGTGCTCGACATCGTCCGTCGCCAGGCCGCGGTCGGCGTCGACATCGTCAACGACGGCGAAATGTCGAAGCCCGGCTACTCGACCTACATCGCCGACCGGCTGACGGGGTTTGCCGGCCACCAGCCGGCGAAGCCGCGGCTCGACACCCGCGACCACCCGGACTTTGCCGCCGCATACGAGCGGATGACCGGCAGCAACGTCGCCCGCCGCGCTGTCTGCGTCGGCCCGATCGAATGGCAGGATCGACGGCCGCTGCAGCAGGATATCGCAAATCTGCGCGCCGCACTCGACGAGGTCGAGGCGACCGAGGGGTTTATGACCGCGGCCTCACCCGGTCTTGTGCCGGTGTTCCAGAACAATTCGTTTTATCCCTCGCACGAGGCCTATGTCGAAGCGATCGCCGCGGCGATGCAGGAGGAATACGAGGCAATCGTTGGCGCCGGTTTTGTCTTGCAGCTCGATTGCCCGGATTTGGCGATGGCGCATCACACGAGCTTTCAGGAGTTGAGCGAGGACGATTTTCTGAAGCGCGCCGCTTTCCACGTCGAGGTGCTGAACCACGCCTTGCGCAACGTGCCGGCCGATCGCACGCGGATCCATATCTGCTGGGGCAATTACGAGGGGCCGCACGACCACGACATCGCGTTCGCAAAGGTGGCGCCGATCCTGGTCAAGGCCAAACCCCAGGCGCTCGTTGTCGAGGCCGCCAATCCGCGCCACGCGCACGAATGGGCCGTGTGGCAGGACACCAAATTGCCTGACGACAAGATCCTGATTCCGGGGGTGCTCGACACCTCGACCAATTACGTCGAGCATCCCGAGCTGGTCGCCGAGCGGATCTGCCGCTTTGCCGACATCGTCGGCCGCGAGCGGGTCATCGCCGGCAGCGATTGCGGGTTTGGCACCTTTGCCGGCTATGGCAAGCTCGACCCCGGCATCTCGTTCAAAAAACTCGCCGCGATGGCCGAAGGCGCCGCGATCGCCTCGAAGCGGTTATGGGGGCGTTGATCATGAGGCTGGTGCGCCGCTGAGCCGAAACGACCTGCTTCGGGGCATTGTCTTCATTTGTCTTCCCGGCGTAGGCCGGGACCCACCGATCCGCCTTCGAGCGGCATCAGGACTGGGTCCCGGCCTGCGCCGGGAAGACGATAAATGAAGCGGTCCCAATGCCCGCAAACCGCCGAGGCGGAATACTGCTGCAATTATCCTGATTGTGTCGTTACGCGGGCGTGGACGCCTCAGGCGAGGTCGAGGAGGGCGGGGGGTGCGGCGCTGCGCAATAACGCCTTGCGCGCCTGCCACTGGCCGGCGGGGTCCAGGGTTTCGAGAAACTGGACTTCGCCGCCCGAATAGAGCGCTACAGGCAGCCCGTCGCGGTAAAGGATACGATTTCCCATCAGGCCGGCGAGTTTGGAGCCGGGGGTCAGGATGCCGACAAGGTTGAGCGGGTCGGCGCCCGACAGCGACACGCAGATGTCGGAGGCCGGCTTGCGCCGGATCGCTCGCAACAGTCCGATCGCGTCGGGCAACGCGAACTGCTCGCCGGCAAAGCCCGCGACAAAGCGGCCGCCGCGGATCTCGCCGCGGGCTTCGAGCCGGCGGTAGACGCGCAGCAATTCGCGCCACGGCGGCAAAGACGGCGCTTCGCGCTCGAGCATGCGCCAGAAGACGATGCCGTAGCGGCGCAGCAGCGCGCGGGCGATGTGCTCGACGATCTCATTTGCCGGCCGCGCCGCGCCGCGCCGCGCCAAGGCCCAGCGGCCGGCATCCGCCATGCCGAAGATCGGCCGCCGGCGGCGCCGCGACCGTTTGTCGGCCGGCACCAGCAAGGCGCGCAGCCCGGCGAAGCTGTCCGAATTGACGAGCCCCAGCGCCACCAGCTCGGCCAGCGCCTCTTCGACCTGTGGAGCAAGCAAATGCGCGCTCTCGACCAGCTCGTCGAAAAAAGAAGCACCGTGCTCGCGAATGCAATCGGCGACCGCGCGCGCCTTCGCGCTTGGTTGCGCCGCCTCGGCGCTTGGCGACAAGGATGCCCACACCGGCACGTGCCGGCGCGGCAGCAGCGCAATCGGCGTCGACCGCACCGGCGAGGCGCCGCGCTCGTTCGGGCGGGCGGCAGGTGGCCGCAACCGCGCCCAGGCGACACGGCCGGCGAGGCATTGGTCGTCGAGCCAAACCGGCTCGTATTCGGAAAGCCGTGCCGGCAGGATCTCGGTTTCCCACGCACCGGCCGGCGCCTGAAAGCCTTCGAGCTGGCCGATCAAGGCTTCGAGCGCATCCGGCCCTTCCATGCGCGCATCAGGCGCTACGCGCTGCCAGTCGAACAGAAAGCGCATAAAATCGCGCGCCGCGACCGGCTCGATCTCGGCCCGCAGGCGGTTGACCGTGTAGCGATGGATGCGCGCGAGCAGCCGCCGCTCGCACCATTCGTCTTGCTCGATGCCGGGGGTGAAGCGTCCGCGCAGGGCAAATCCTTCGGCCTCGAGTGCCGCCAGGGCGGCGGCAATGTCGCTGTCGTCGAGCCCGAGGGTCGCGGTGAGCGCGTCCTTGGTCGCCGGCCCCTGACCTTCGAGCCGGCCGCGCAGGATTTCGACAAGCGCCGCGTCGCGCTCCCACTCTTTTTGGTAAGCGGCAGGCGTGACGATTGGTGGGTCGAGTTTTAGATTCGGCCACAGCGCCTCAAACAGCGGCAGCCGCTCGGCGGTGATCCATAGCGCAGTTGTTGTGCCCGCTCCAATTTCGTCATTCCTGCGAAAGCGGGAATCCGGGGCTAGAGCGGAAGCGTTTGCCCCTGGACCGCCGCTTTCGCGGGGGTGACGGAGAAGCGCCACCCGGCGATCGCGCGCCAATTCGTCGAGCCATTCGTTCAAGCCCGGCTCGGCATCGACTTCCGCCGCGGTGATAAAGCTGAGCCAGTCGAGCGCGTCATGCAATTCGTCGGCATTCGCCGGGTCGGGCCAGGCCTCCTCGCGCACCCGCTCGATCGCCTGGACATCGAGCCGGCCGAGCTCCTCGGCCTCGTCGGGCGCGAGCCAGCGGCGCGCCATCACCGCCTGGGTCCGGCGCTCTTCGAGCGGCGCGTCGTCGAGATAGGCATAGGGCCGCGCCGACAGCACTTCGAGAGCGAGCGGCGACGGCTCGGTCAGGTCGCGTGCGACGATGCGGACCTCGCCGGCCTCGATGCCACAAAGCAGCCGTTCCAGCCCGCTTGCGTCCATCGCATCGTCGAGGCAGTCGGCGATCGTCTGGCGGACCAGCGGGTGATCGGGAATCTCGCGCGCGCCGGTCAGATTTTCGGCGCAGGCGATCTGGTCGGGGAAGATCGCCGCCAGCAGGTCCTCGGCATCCATGCGCGCGAGCGGCGGGGGCACCTTCTTGCCGCCGCGAAAGCGCGGCAAGGACAATGCCACCCCGGCGACCCAGCGCCAGCGGGTCGTGAACATCGGCGCGTCGAGCAATGCCTCGACCAGGAGCTGCCGCACACTCGCCGAGTGCAGATAGCGCTGTACTTCGGCGAGATCGAAACTGTGCGCCGTGGTCAAGGACAGCACGATGTTGTCTTCCGTCGCCGCCGCTTGCAGCTCGAAATTGAACTTGCGGCAAAAGCGCTTGCGCAGTGCCAAGCCCCAGGCGCGGTTGACGCGGCTGCCATAAGGCGAATGGATGACGAGCTGCATGCCGCCGACCGCGTCGAAAAAGCGCTCGAACACGATCGTGTCATGGGTCGGCAGCACGCCGAGCGCCGCCCGTGCCGCCGCCAGGTATTCGAAAAGCTGGTCGGCGGCAGGTTCGGCGATCCCGATTTCGTCGATAAGCCACCGAAGCGCGCTTGTCCCTCCCACCCTTTGCCCCCCTGCGTGCCGGGGAGGGTTAGGGTGGGGGCTGGCGGAGTGGGCGCCCAAGGTCGGCAACCGGTCGGAAATCTCGCGGCGCAGGCGCGAGACCGATTGCGACAGCTCGTCGCTGCGGCCGGGGGCCTCGCCGAGCCAGAACGGAATGTTCGGCGCCATCCCTTCGGCGTCGGCGACGCGCACGGTGCCGCGCTCGACGCGCAAAATGCGGTACGAGGTATTGCCGAGCTGAAAGATGTCGCCGGCCAGGCTCTCGACGGCAAAATCCTCGTTGACGGTGCCGATCGTCTGGTTTTCCGGCTCCAGAAGGACCTGATAATCGGCGTTGTCGGGGATCGTGCCGCCCGAGGTCAGCGCCACTAGCCGGGCACCGCGGCGCCCGCGCAGCCGGTTGTTGACCGCGTCGTGGTGGATCAGCGCGCCGCGCCGCCCGCGCCGCGTCGTGAACCCCCCTGCCAACATCGCGACGACGGCGGCGAAATCCTTGCGCTGAAGATCGCGGTACGGCCAGGAGCGGCGGAACAGCGCGTAGAGCGCATCCTCGCTCCATTCCTGTGTCGCGGTTTCGGCGACGATCTGCTGCGCCAATACATCGAGCGGCCCTTTCGGGATGGTCAGCTGGTCGAGCTCGCCGCGGCGCACGCTGTCGAGCAATGCGGCGCATTCGACAAGTTCGTCGCGCGACAATGGGAAAAGCCGGCCCTTGGGGGTGCCGTCGACCGCATGCCCCGAGCGGCCGACGCGCTGCAGAAAGGTCGCGATCGCGCGCGGCGAGCCGAGCTGGCAGACGAGGTCGACATCGCCGATGTCGATGCCGAGCTCGAGCGAGGCGGTCGCCACCAGCGCCTTCAAGGCGCCGGCTTTAAGCCGCTGCTCGGCGTCGAGGCGCAATTCCTTGGCGAGACTGCCGTGATGCGCCGCCACATGATCGGCGCCGAGGCGTTCGGACAAATGGCGCGTCACCCGCTCGACGAGGCGGCGGGTGTTGACAAAGACCAGCGTGGTGCGGTGCTCGCGGACGAGATCGGCGAGGCGGTTGTAGACCTCCTGCCAGACATCGCCGGACATGACCGCTTCGAGCGGCGAGGGTGGAACCTCGATCGCCAGATCGCGGGCGCGGCGGTGGCCGGTGTCGATGACCGTGTAGTCGCCGCCCGCGGCGCCGACCAGGAAACGCGCGACGGTTTCGATCGGCTTTTGCGTCGCCGACAGACCGATCCGCAGCAGCCGGTCGCCGGCGAGCGCGGCGAGCCGTTCGAGCGACACAGCGAGGTGGCTGCCGCGCTTGTTCGCCGCGACCGCGTGGATTTCGTCGACGATGACGGTCAGCGTCGTCGCCAGCATCGCCCGGCCGGACCCAGAGCCAAGCAGGATATAGAGCGATTCCGGAGTGGTGACGACGATGTGCGGCGGCCGGCGGCCCATCTGCTGGCGTTCGCCCGGCGGCGTGTCGCCGGTGCGCACCCAGCTGCGGATCTCGACATCCGGCAGGCCCTGCTCGCGCAACACCGCGCGAATCCCGGCGAGCGGCACTTCGAGGTTCTTGCGGATGTCGTTCGACAGCGCCTTCAGCGGCGAGACGTAGACGATCTGCGTCTCGTCGCGCAATTCGCCCGCCAACCCCTGGCGCACCAGCCCGTCGATCGCCGCGAGAAAGGCGGCGAGGGTCTTGCCCGAGCCCGTGGGTGCCGCGATCAGCACATGGCGGCTGGCCTGGATCGCCGGCCACGCTTCGGCCTGCGCCGCCGTCGGTGCGGCAAAGCTGCGCTCGAACCAGGCGGCGACGGCGGGGTGAAACAGCGAGAGCGGAGTCACTAGGGAAGGATAACAGAAGAGCGGGTATCCGACTCAGGCCACGGACCCGAATGAGTTATAATGGTGTCGCCCTTGCCGGAGCGCCAGCCGTTCCCGCCCCCCCCATTGCGCGCTCACGGCGGCACCTTCTGCAAGCGGCGGATGAATTCGGGGGTGCTGATCCGGTATTCCCAATAGTCGACCAGCGCCGATTCATTCAGCGCAATCCATTGGCTGACCAGCTGCAGGTCAGCAGCCGATAATTGCCCGGCGACCAGCCGGGAGGCGGGCCGCACTGCGACTGTCGCGAGGTTACCCGGCAACATTCGCGTGCCGTGCGATTGATTGACCTTGATGCGTACGTCGTGGCGCGCGTGGCCACGCTCCGATGCCCAGATTACCATCGGCAAGCCGGTGTCGTCCGGAAACAGGTTCGCCATCTTGAACAGCGTGTCGTTGTCGATCTCGCCGGTCATGATGGCGTTCCACAATGTTTCGCCGATAGCCGAAATTTACTTATGCACAGATGACGTCACTTGTCCGCCGGATTCGCTGGTTATCCACAGCCGCGGCGGGTTCAGATTTCGCCTTCCTGTTTCAGCATGCGCACGGTTTTGCGCAGCGCCGCGACCGTGTCCTCCAACTCGGGCTCGCCATGGGTGGCGGAGACGAGGCCGCCGGGGCTGGCGCTGAAATCGACGCCGTTCGTCATCATCGCCAGCCGCAATTTGTGGACGATGCCGGCCTGGCGGTTGCCGGTCAGGCTCGCGGTCGATTGTTGATGCGGGTCGAACCGGGTGGGCGTGATCGCGACATGGTCGGGATTGGTGAAGATGTGGAGCATCGAGAATGTTCCGTAGGCGGCCCACGGCAGCCGTTCCTCCTCAAACACCTCGTTGACGCGGCGGCGCAGGTTCTCGCCATAGCGGTTGGCGTGGGCGCAGGCGTCGGTCGTGCCGACGATCTCCAACGCCGCGACCCCAGCCGCGGCCGACAACGGGTTGGCGTTGAAGGTGCCGGGATGGGCGATCTTTTCGCGGTCGGCGGCCTTGGTCACTTGAAAGTCGAGCAGGTCGAGGATGTCCTTGCGCCCGGTGACCGCACCGCCGGGCAAGCCGCCCGACAGGATCTTGGCCAAGGTCGTCAAATCGGGGGTGATGCCGTATTCGGCCTGCGCCCCGCCCGGCGCCACGCGAAACCCGGTGACGACCTCGTCAAAGATCAGCAACACGCCGTGTTGGCGGGTCAGTTCGCGCAGCGCGTGCAGGAATTGCGGGTCTATCGGCAGCCGCGCGCCATGCGCACCGGTCGGCTCGAGGATCGCCGCGGCGATGTCGTCATGCTGCTCCAAGAGGCGCGCGAGCCCGTCGGCGTCGTTCTGCTCGGCGAGCAACACGTTGCCGGCGACACCGGGCAATACGCCGGTCGTCGGGCTGCCGTCGAAATGATTGGCGAAGCCCGAGGTCATGTGGTCGTGCCAGCCGTGGAAATGATGCTTGAAGCGGATGATCTTCGACTTGCCGCTAAAGGCGCGGGCGAGCCGCACCGCCATCAATGTCGCCTCGGTGCCCGACGACGTAAAGCGCACCCGCTCGGCCGACGGCACCAGCTTCAGCACCCACTCGGCCCAGGCGATCTCGGTCTCGTGGCTGGCGCCGTAATGCGTCCCGCGCTCGATCTGCTCGTGCACCGCCGCGACGACCTTGGGGTGCGAATGGCCGAGCAATAGCGCGCCGTGGCCGCCGAAATAATCGACGTATTCGTTGCCGTCGACATCCCATTTGCGCGGCCCCTTGGCGCGGGTGATGTAAACGCCGTAGGGCTCGATGTAGCGCGAATCATGGGTGATGCCGCTCGGGAACAGATGGTTGGCCTTGTCGGCGGCGGCCGCCGATCCCGGTGTTGCGGCGCGATAGGCGGCGATGATCGGCGAATTCGTCGTCACCGTGTCGGGCATGGCGGTCACTCCTCGGACGGAAAGCCGATCCTCGGGCTCGTTTTATGCTGTTGGAGAAGCCTGGCCAAGTAGAGAGAGGCGCGCGGAGATGCGGGCCGGCGCTTTCGACGCGCATCCGCTCGCGGATTTGGCGCGGCGCCTCGGCATTGCGCAAGCTGAGTTCGGAAACGAGAAGGGCCACCCCGCGGGGCGGCCCTCCTTTACCCAAATACCGGCGGCCGATCGCGGCCGCGCGCCGTCGCCTTCAGTCAGGCGCGGATCTCCACAGAAGCGGGGATCCTGGTCACGGCAGCGGACGACCGCGGTTTATGGTTAGACACAGGATCACCTCCTTTCAGTTGTTGCGCCAAAGGATCCCAAGGCTACGGGATGGTCGCGCCGGTGGCAAGCAATTGTTCGCGATCGAGCGGGATGGCATGCCGGCGGTTTCGCGGTAGAGTGCGCAAACAACTGGATTATCAGGGGAGAAGCGACCATGCGCCGCAGCGAGGAGCGGATTCTGACGACCCACACCGGCAGCCTGCCGCGCCCACCGGAGCTGACCCGGCTGCTGATCCGCCGAGCGCGCGGCGAATCGATCGACCCCGCCGAGTTCGACCGGCTCGGACAGCAGGCGTTGCGCTGGGTGGTCGGCAAACAGGCCGAAGCCGGCGTCGATATCGGCAACAACGGCGAACAGCAGCGCGAGGGCTTTTTCCTGCACATCCGCCACCGGATGAGCGGGTTTGGCGGGTCTTGGCAGCGCCGCACCCGCGCCGATGCGCTGCGCTATCCGGTGTTCCGCCGGATCATGGAGGAGCAGCTCGCCGCGCGTGAGGCGGTCAGCAACATGGGGCCGCCGAAAGCAATCGGGCCGGTGCGCTATCTCGGCCGCGCGGCGATCGAGGCCGAGTGCGGGGATTTCCGCGCCGCCCTCGCCGACACCGGCACGCAATTCGTCGAGCCGTTCCTGACCGCACCCTCGCCCGGCATCATCGCCGGTGCGATGAAAAACGAGCATTACCCGACCGAGTTGGCCTATCTCGACGACCTCGGTGCTGCGCTGCGCGAGGAATACGAAGCCATCGTCAACGCCGGCTTTCTGTTGCAGCTCGACTGCCCCGACCTGGCGCTCGAACGCCATCTCTCCTATCAGGACCGGCCGCTCTCCGACTTTCTTGGTTTTGTCGAGCGCGTCGTCGCGACGATCAACACCGCCCTCGTCAACATCCCGCGCGAAGAAGTGCGGCTCCATGTCTGCTGGGGCAATTACGAAGGGCCACATGACAGCGACGTGCCGCTATCGGACATCCTGCCGATCCTGCAGCAGGCCAAGGTCGGCGCGTTTTTCTTGCCCTTCGCCAATTCGCGCCACGCGCACGAATACAAGGTCTTTGGAAAGCAACCGCTCGCCGACGACCAGATCCTCGTTGCCGGGGTCATCGACAGCCTGACCAATTTTGTCGAGCACCCCGAAACCGTCGCCGACCGGATCGAGCGGGTGGCGCAAATCGTCGGCGACCCGCACCGCGTCATCGCCGGCACCGATTGCGGCTTTGACACCTCGGCCGGGATGGGCCGCGTCGCCGAGGATGTCGTGTGGGCTAAGCTTACAGCGCTCGCCGAGGGCGCCCGCCTCGCCTCGGCGCGGCTCGGGATGGGATAGCGGCACCGCTGCGCGCCGGGCAAAGCGCCCGACTAGCCCTTGAGGCGCTTGCTGCACTCGCTATAGTAACCGCCGCCCTTTTGAATCCAGCGCAACCCGCCATTGGCATTGGCGGTTTTATTGGCGTGGTATTGGTCGAGACAGGTGTGCATCCGCGCCTTTCCTGCAGTCTCGCCGGAATATTTCGTCGAGACCGCGGCGGGAAACACGGCATTGCCGGCCGGCATCGGTGGTTTGCTCTTGTTCGAGGCAACGGTTGGCGGCGATTGGCTCGCGGCGGAAGGTGTTGCGGCTGCCTGCGGGCCGGCCGCGCCGCATTGCGTCTTGCGGAAATCGGCCCATTTCATGCCGTTGAGCGTCCCGGCCTGCTGTGCCGCCTGATACTTGGCGCTGCACTCTTTCATCGACAACGCCCGCGCGGGTGGCACACCGCCGAGCGCAATTACGGCGATCACCAGCATGACCGATGCCACAGCCGAGCGGATCATCATCAAACGCCCCCTTGTGTAGACGCCGGCCCCCGTTTTGACGCCGGCCCCGTTTTGACGCTCGATTGACGAAATGGGGAGATAGTCCTGTTTATTAAATGGCAAAAAAGGGCGGACCGGGAACCCGCCGGCGTACGCCTGCCGCAAACCCGGTGGGATCGGGGTTGCGGCGCGGTTGGCCGACGGGGTTAAATCGGCGGCACCCAAGTATCGGAGAATGGCGATGAGCGACGCGACACCCTGGGTCGATCCCGAGCTTCTGGCGGCGGGGGCATTGCTGCAGCGCGGCGGATATGTGGTGCCCGACCGCACCAAGGCGCCGCTCTCCGAGGTGCGCGCGGCGCAAGACCGGGTCGGCGCGTTTCTCGGGGAAGGCTCGGCGCCGCTAAAGCACGAGCGTGACATCAGCCTTCCCGGCCCGCACGGGCAGGTGCCGTGCCGGCTCTATCTGCCGGACGACGCCGAGCGGCCGCCATTGATCGTTTACGCTCATGGCGGCGGGTTTATGCAGGGCAGCCTGCCCTCGTGGGACGCGATGCTGCGCGAGTTGGTGCGGCAATCCGGGGCGGCGGCGCTGTCGGTCGACTACAAGCTTTCGCCCGAGCACCGTTTCCCAAAAGCGTTCGAGGAGATGGTGGCGGTGATCCGGCTTGCCGCGCGCGAAGGTGCCGGGCTCGGCATCGACCCGACGCGGCTCGCGGTCGGCGGCGATTCGGCCGGCGGCAATCTGGCGCTCGCCGCGGCGATGGCATTGCGCGACGAGGGGCTCGGTGCCGTGCGCTTTATGCTGCTGATCTACGGCGTCTACTCGACCGACAGCGAGAGCCCATCATGGCAGCGCTTTGGCCAAGGCGCCGGGCTGTCGCAGACCCAGATGCGGTGGATCTGGGAAACCTATCTCGAAGGCCCGGAGCAGCAGCAGGATTGGCGCGCCGCACCGATCCTCGGCAACCTTGCGGGGTTGCCGCCGGCCCATCTGATCGTCGGCAGCCTCGACCCGCTGCAGGACGACAGCCACCGGCTGGCGGCGGCGCTCGCGCAAGCCGGCGTGCCGCATACCCTCAAGGTCTATGACGGGATCAACCACGGCTTTATCCGCTACGGCAGGCTGATCGGAACGTCGCGGCGCGCGCTCGGCGAAAGCGCCGCCGCGCTGCGCCAAGCGATGGCCGCGACGTAGCAAAGTACGACCGCGACGAGCCGGTCGTCACAGCGGCGAGGCGGGAAGGCTGCGCCGGCGGCTCCTGCCGTCGGGGGCGGAACGCTGGCCGGCGGGGCCTGCGCTGCGGGTCAAATTGAAGGCGGTGTTGACGAGAGCAACGTGCGAGAAGGCCTGCGGGAAGTTGCCGAGCTGGCGCTTGGCGCGGGGATCGTATTCCTCGGCGAGTAGGCCGACATCGTTGCGCAGCGACAACAGATGTTCGAACAATGCCCGCGCCTCGGCGACGCGGCCTTGGAGGATGTAGTTGTCGGCGAGCCAAAAGCTGCAGGCGAGAAAGGCGCCTTCGCCCGGCGGCAGCCCGTCGACGCCCTCGCCGGTGTCGTAACGGAAGACCAGCCCGTCGAGCAACAGCCGCTTTTCGATCGCCTCGACCGTGCCTGTCATGCGGGGGTCGGTCGGCGGCAAAAAACCGACCAGCGGCAACAGCAGCAATGCCGCATCGAGCGACTTCGACCCGTAGGCCTGGACAAAGCTGCCCAGCTCGGGGTCGAAGGCGTTGGCGCAGACATCGGCGTGAATCTCGTCGCGGATCTCGCGCCAGGCTTGAACCGCCTCGCCCTCATTACCGCCATCGAGCCGCTCGGCGATCTTGATTGCCCGGTCGAAGGCGACCCACGCCATCGCCTTCGAATGGGTGAAATGCTGCGGCGGCCCCCGCACCTCCCAGATCCCTTCATCGGGGTCGCGCCAGATCCCCGCCAGATGATCGAGCACGGCGCGGACGATCGGCGCCGCCCGGTCAGCCGGCGGCAGGCCGTTCAATTGAGTGTGGTAAAAGGCGTCGAGGATCTCGCCATAGATGTCGAGCTGGGTCTGGTTCGAGGCGGCATTGCCGATCCGCACCGGGCGCGAGTCCTCATATCCGGGCAGCCACGGCGCCTCCCATTCGGTCAACCGGCGCTCGCCGCCGATCGCGTACATGATCTGGATCTGATCCGGGCTGCCGGCGACCGCGCGGAACAGCCAGTCGCGCCACGACCGCGCCTCGCCGGAATAGCCGGCATGCGTCAGCGCCAACAGGGTAAACGTCGCGTCGCGCAACCAGCAATACCGGTAATCCCAATTGCGCGGCCCGCCGAGTTGCTCGGGAAGCGAGGTCGTCGGTGCGGCGACGATGCCGCCGGTCGGCGCAAAGGTCAGGCCCTTCAGCACCGCGAGCGAACCTTTGACGGTATCGCTCCACGGCCCGGCCGGGGCGCACTGCGCGCTCCATTGCCGCCAGAAGGCGAGCGCATTGTGCAACGCGCGCTCGGCGTCGACCGGCCGCGGCGGCGGCTGGTGCGAGGCGCCGTAGGTCAGCACGAAAGGGACGGTTTCCCCGCCTGAAATCTCGAATTCGCCGACCGTCTTCAGATCTTCGCCGATTAGCTGCACCGGCGTGCGCAAAACCACCCGCTCCGGCCCGGCGATGGCGGAGATGCCGCCCTCCCCCAGCCGCTCGACCCACGGCACCAGATAGCCGTAGTCGAAGCGCAGGACGATTTCGACCTGCATCTTCACCCGGCCGCGCAGCCCGCGCACCAAGCGCACCAGGTCGAGCGAGCCGTGCCGCGGGCGGAAGAAGTCGATCACCTCGACCGCACCCTCCGCGGTTTCGAAAGTCGTCGCCAGCACCAGCGAGGCTTCGACATAACGGCGTTCGATTTTGGGGTCGGGATCGCAGGGTGCGATCAGCCAGCGCCCATGTTCGGGCTGGCCCAGGAGGGCAGCAAAGCAGGCGGGCGAATCGAACCGCGGCAGGCAGAGCCAGTCGATCGAGCCGTTGCGTCCGACCAGTGCGGCGGTGCCGCAGTCGCCGATCAGCGCGTAATCCTCGATCCGCAGGTTCGTCATTCGGAAAGTCCCCTTGCGCCGCTCTCGCTAAAGCAACGGTGCAACCGGCCCGGCGGTCAAGGGATTCGCTCGCATTGTTGGCGCGGCCTCTCGCGCGCGATCGGAAATATCGGCGATAACGAGAGCGCCAAGCGGCCGGTCGGACGCGGCGCTCCCGTTGGCGGCTCAGAATCCGCCGTGGCCGCTTGCCTTTGGCCCCGCATTATCCGAATACGGGCGATACCAGACATAAGGGTCCCAAAACGTCAACGGTGCCGGATAAGGATTACCCAAATAAGTTCGATAAGGCCAGCCATAAGGATTGCTGTAGCCGGAGTAGTAATACGGATAGCCGGAGGTCGGGTAATTCTGCCAAACGGGACTAGGATAATAGGCGGTTTGCGCTTGCGCGCCGGCGGCGCCCGCGAGCAACAGGCCAATTCCAAATACTGCCGGCTTTGCGATTTTCCACATGGCAAACCTCGAAGCTTGAGTGCCCGGTTCGAAAACAAGTGCAAATGATCAGGATACTAATCGTCATTCTCGCGAAAGCGCGAAC
>DATMKU010000420.1:0-4936 GCA_035570935.1 Allostellaceae bacterium | reverse complement strand
GGCGTGGGCGCCCTCGGCTACACGATCCAGCGCCCGATCGAGGACCGCTACCTGATGACCCGCGCCGAGCTCGAGCACAAAATGGCGGCCCTGCTCGGCGGCCGGGCATCGGAACAGCTCGTCTTTGACGAGATCTCGACCGGGGCCGCCGACGATCTCGCCCGCGCCACCGACATCGCCCGCGCGATGGTGTTGCGCTACGGCATGAGCGACGCGCTCGGCAATGTTGCTTATGACCGCGAGCGCCAGCCGTTTCTGCAGCCGGCCTATCCGGTGCCGCAGGAGCGCGTCTACAGCGACGGCACCGCCGAGGCGATCGACCATGCGGTTCGCGCCCTGGTCGATCGCGCTTTTGCGGTCGCCACCGCCTTCTTGCAGAAAAACCGTGCCTTGCTCGACCGCACCGCGTCGGCGTTGCTTGCCACCGAAACCCTGAGCGAGCCCGAAATCGAAGCGCTGAAGCGGCAGATCGAGCCGGCGGCGGACCTGCTGCCGGCGGGCTCGCAGCGCCCGACGGCGATCGTCGCGGCGTCCTGAACCGCGCATCCGGCCGCGTTACGACAGGCTGGGTGACGCCCTCCTGCCCTGTTAAGCCTCTCGTGCCCTGTTAAGCCCTCGTGCCCTGTTAAGACGAAACGTCAGCTCGGGCGCGGGGCGGCGGCGCGGCGCAGGCGGTCGTTGATCGCGCGTCCGAGGTCGTGTTCGGGGATCGGCATGACGGCGATGCCGCTAAAGGCCGGGCGGTCGAGCTGGCGCAGCATCGCGAATAAATTCGCCGCCGCCTCGCCGAGGTCGCCGGAGCGGCTGAGCCACGCGACTTCGGCAAAGCCCGCCGGGGGTTGAGGACCGAAGGCGAGCAAAGCCTCGCCCGGGCGGGCCGCAATCGCGTCGAGGCGCAGCGGCAACGCCGGCGCGTAATGGCTCGCCAGCATGCCGGGCGACCGCAACGGCCCCGCTGCCGGCATCGCGACGGGGCCAAGCAAGGCGCTCAGCGCCTCGAGGGTGACGCCGCCCGGGCGGAGCAGCGCCGGGGTCTCGCCCGACAGATCGAGCACTGTCGATTCGACCCCGACCGGCGTGCGGCCGTCGTCGAGGATCAGCCTGAGGTTGTCGCCGAATTCGGCTGCGACATGCGCTGCTTCGGTCGGGCTGATCCGGCCCGAGCGGTTGGCCGAGGGGGCGGCGAGCGGGCGGCCGGTCGCGCGCAACAGTGCTTGCGCCACCGGGTGGGCGGGGGCGCGGACCGCCACCGTGTCGAGCCCGGCGCTGGCCAACAGCGACAGCCCGCTGCCGCCGCGGCGGCGCAAGACGAGGGTCAACGGCCCCGGCCAGAAGTGCGCGGCAATGCGCCGCGCCCTTGCGTCGAATTTCACCAATGCCGCGGCCTCCGCGAGACCCGGAACATGGACGATCAGTGGGTTGAAGCGCGGCCGGCCCTTCGCAGCAAAGACCGCGGCGACGGCGCGGTCGCTGGTGGCGTCGGCGCCGAGCCCGTAGACCGTCTCGGTCGGAAACGCGACCAGCCGGCCGGCACGCAGCAGTTCGGCCGCCCGGGCGATCGCTCGCGGGATCGCGGGTGAGACGGCAGCGTTCATGACGCAACACTTGTCGCAGCGGCGCGCTTTCGCAAGCAGCCTGACCGTCGTTCAAGTCGGTTTTTCAGCGGTCTGGCGAAGACCGAGCGATGCGATTAGCCGATTGACATCGGAATTTGATGCACCAGATTAGAACAATTCCAATAATACGCTGAGCGCCGTCGGTTTGCGGAGAGGAGAGCATGGAACAAGAGATCACCCTGACGACCGACGCCGGCATTCCGGCCGGCGACAACCGATCTGAAAGCAAGTGCCCGTTCACGGGCGGGACCCGCGGGCACACGAACCGTGACTGGTGGCCAAACCAGCTGGACCTTCGCGTTCTCCACCAGCGCTCCCCCGTGTCCAACCCGATGGGTGAGGGGTTCGACTACGCGAAGGAGTTCAAGAGCCTCGAGCTGAATGCCGTGATCGAGGACCTGCGCGCCTTGATGACGGACTCGCAGGATTGGTGGCCGGCCGACTTTGGCCACTACGGGGGGCTGTTCATTCGGATGGCGTGGCACCTCGCCGGCACCTACCGCATCGGCGACGGCCGCGGCGGCGCCGGAGCCGGTCAGCAGCGCTTCGCGCCGGTCAACAGCTGGCCGGACAATGCGAGCCTCGACAAGGCGCGCCGGCTGCTGTGGCCGATCAAGCAGAAATACGGCCGGAGAATCTCCTGGGCCGACCTGATGATTCTCGCCGGCAACGTTGCCCTCGAATCGATGGGCTTCAAGACGTTCGGTTTCGGCGGCGGCCGCGAGGATGTCTGGGAGCCCGACGAAAGCATCTACTGGGGTCCCGAAGGCAAGTGGCTGGCCGACCAGCGCTACAGCGGCGACCGCGATCTTCAAAACCCGCTCGCCGCGGTGCAAATGGGTCTGATCTACGTCAATCCGGAAGGGCCGAACGGCAGGCCGGATCCTCTCGCCGCGGCCAGGGACATTCGTGAAACCTTCCGCCGTATGGCGATGAACGACGAAGAAACGGTCGCGCTGATTGCCGGCGGTCACACCTTCGGCAAGACCCACGGCGCTGGCGATCCGACACTGGTGGGGCCGGAGCCGGAAGCCGCTCCCATCGAGGAGCAGGGTCTCGGCTGGAAGAGCAGATTTGGCACCGGCAAAGGGCCTGACGCGATCACCGGCGGGCCGGAAGTGACCTGGTCGCAGACGCCGACGAAGTGGAGCAATTACTTCTTTGACAACCTGTTCAACAACGAATGGGAACTGACCAAGAGCCCGGCCGGCGCCTGGCAGTTTAAGGCCAAAGGCGGCGCCGCAACGGTTCCGGACGCCTACGACCCGTCGAAACGGCATGTGCCAACTATGCTGGTCACAGACCTCGCGCTACGGGTCGATCCGCTTTACGAAAAGATTTCGCGGCGCTTCTACGAGCATCCGGATGAGTTCGCCGACGCCTTTGCCCGGGCGTGGTTCAAGCTGACGCACCGCGACATGGGTCCGATCGTACGTTATCTCGGCCCGCTCGTTCCAAAGGAGCAGCTGCCGTGGCAAGACCCGATCCCCGCTGTCGATCATCCGCTGATCGGGGAACAAGACATTGCCGCTCTGAAGGCAAAAATCCTCGTCTCCGGCTTGTCCGTTTCGCAGCTGGTCTCGACGGCCTGGGCGTCGGCGTCGACATTCCGCGGCTCCGACAATCGCGGCGGCGCAAACGGTGCGCGCATTCGCTTGGCACCGCAAAAGGACTGGGACGTCAACCAAGCGGCTCAGCTGCGAGAGGTGCTGCCGACGCTCGAAACGATCCAGAGGGATTTCAACGCATCGCAGTCCGGCGGGAAAAAGGTCTCGTTGGCCGACCTGATCGTTCTCGGCGGCTGTGCGGCGATCGAGACAGCCGCGAAGGGCGCCGGGTACGACGTGAAAGTCCCCTTCGCGCCGGGACGCATGGACACGTCGCAAGAGCAGACCGATGTCGACTCCTTTGCGCCGCTCGAACCGACCGCTGACGGGTTCCGCAACTATCTCCGCGGCAAGCAGCGCTTGTCCGCTGAGGAGCTGTTGGTGGATCGGGCACAGTTGCTGACGTTGACGGCGCCCGAGATGACTGTCCTGGTCGGCGGATTGCGCGTCCTCGGCGCCAATGCCGGGCGGTCCACGCACGGCGTCTTCACCAAACAGCCCGAGACACTGACGAACGACTTCTTCGTCAACCTGCTCGACATGAACACGCAATGGCAGCCTTCCGCTGGCTCTGATGGCATGTACGAGGGGCACGACCGGAAGACGAACGAGTTGAAGTGGACGGGCACCCGTGTCGACCTGATCTTCGGTTCGCACTCGCAGCTGCGCGCACTTGCGGAAGTCTATGCGTGCGCGGACTCGAAGGAGAAGTTTGTGCAAGACTTTGTGGCGGCTTGGACCAAGGTGATGAACCTGGGCCGGTTCGACCTCGCCTGATCTCAGCGTCGGCTGGGCAAACGCGGCAATAGTCCGCTGTGGCTAAACTAATGAGCTTACCAACCCGCCGTGACCTCTGCTAAAGCGGAGGTCGATGGCGGGGCGGGTAATCACGATCGCGCAGCGCAAGGGCGGCGCCGGCAAAACCACCTTGGCGGCGCAACTCGCGGTTGCCTGGGCGAGGAGCGGCGCGCGGGTCGCGGTGCTCGACATCGACCCGCAGGGCAGCCTCGCCGCCTGGGCCGGGTTGCGCCGGGCGCGGCTCGGCAACGCCGCGATCGGTTTCGAGTTTGCCGCATTGCCCGGTTGGCGCGCCGAGCAATGGATCGGCGACCATGCGCGCGACGCCGATATCGTCGTCATCGACAGCCCGCCGCATGTCGAGACCGAAGCCCGCATCGCGGTGCGCGCGGCCGGGCTGGTGGTGATCCCGGTGCAGCCGTCGCCGCTTGATCTATGGGCGACCGAAGCGACCCTGACGATGGCCAAGAAAGAACGCCGGCCGGCGCTTGCGGTGTTGAACCGGGTCCCGCCGCGGTCGCCCGCGACCGGACATGTCGCAACCGATCTGGGGCACCTTGGTGCAACGATCGCAGCCACCCGCGTCGGCAATCGCGTTGCCTTCGTCCAGGCGATGGCGCAGGGTCTGGGCGTCCTCGAAATCGCCGCATCGGGCCCGGCGGCGGCGGAAATCGCCGCGCTCGCCGCCGAGGTTATGGAAGAGCAATCGCCGTAGGGGCGGTAGCGCCGCAGCTCAAAGGGAAATCAAGAATGTCGTAAAGCGGTGCGGTCCGGTGATATCGGGCGAGGTTGGATATCACATGGTCGAGACCTCCGCGTCGGCGCGTCGGCAGCTTGCCGCCGCGCTGATATTCCGGCGCGCTCCGTTCTGACGTTTAGCACCCATCCCTTACCTCCTCGTCATTCCCGCGAAAG
>DATMKU010000419.1:0-2098 GCA_035570935.1 Allostellaceae bacterium | reverse complement strand
GACCCCGAACCGCGGGTCGGGCGAGCGGTAGAAGGCCGCGGTCTGGTGCGGGTTCTCGCCGTAGCGCAGCGCCTGCGCAAGGCGGCCGCCGAAGGCGCGGAAGTCCGGCGCGGCGTCGTCCAGCGCGGACGCGAACCAGTTGGAGATCGCCGCGTCGTAGGTCGCGGTCCGCCCATAGGCCTTGGCCGCGAGCCGCCGGCGCAGCGCGAGCGTGGTCGATCCGCCATGGGCCGCCAGCTCGGCCGCCAGCACGGCATAGTCGCCGGGCTCGACGATCACCGCGACGTCGGCGTGGTTCTTGGCGGCGGCGCGGATCATGGCAGGGCCGCCGATGTCGATATTCTCGATGCAGTCGTCGAAGCCCGCGCCTTTCGCCGCCGTGTTCTCGAACGGGTAGAGATCGACGACGAGGAGATCGATGGCGGGGATGCCGTGGGCCGCCATGGCGGCGGCGTGCCCGGCATCGGCGCGGATCGCCAGCAGGCCGCCATGGACCTTCGGGTGCAGGGTCTTGACCCGGCCGTCCATCATCTCGGGAAAGCCGGTGAGGTCGGACACGTCGCGCACGGCGAGGCCGGCATCGGCGAGCGTCCTGCTTGTGCCGCCGGTCGAGACCAGCTCGATCCCGTGTGCGGCCAGGATGCGGGCGAAGTCGACCAGCCCGGTCTTGTCCGACACCGACAGGAGGGCGCGGGATACGCGGCGCAGATGATCGGCCATGGCGTTACTTGCCTCGATGGGTTGTGCAACCGGGAACATGGGTAACGCTTCTGACCGACGACGTGGGTAACACATTTCTCGTTTCGTTCAGGTCTGCTCTTGTTGTTGTTGTTGCTCTACCTGTGGACCCTGTGGGCAACGCGTTTTTGCGTTGTCCACAAGTCCACAGGTTCTGCGCCGGCGCTTGGGTTGGCGTAGACGGTCGCCGTCATGGGCGATGACGCCGAGGGTGATCGGGCCGTAGCAGACGGTCGAGCTCCCGTCCTGGTTTTCGAGGAGACCGACCGGCTCGCCGATCAAGGCTTCGCTGATGTAGATGGTGTCGCCCCGCCAGCGGATCTCGCCGTTGTGGCGCACATACCTGACCTCGTGGTCGGCGCTGTAATTCGGCTCGCGCAAGACGCCGTCGAAGCGCCGCGGCGAGACCGCGTAATGCTCGGCCGGCGTGTCGTTGCCCAGCGCCTGGTGCGGGCGCTCCTCGTTGTAGAGACGCTGGAAGCTGCGCAGGCGCTCGAGCTGCTCGCGCAGGCTGCGCGCCGGCGGGTCGGCGGTATCCTGCAGCAGCGTGAGATGCAGCCGCTCCAGCCGGCCGTTCTGCTGCGGCTTGCCCGGCGCGATGCGTTCCGGCACCACCCCGGCCTTGATCACCTTGACCGACAGCTTCGACAACCCGCCCGCCCCGCGCGAGGCGAACGGCGACCCGTTGTCGGAGCGCAGCCGCCACGGCAGCCCGAACTCGCGGAACGCCGCATCCAGAACCGGCCACACATGATCGGTGTCGAGGCGTGTCATCGCCTGACAGCGCAGCAGATACCGGCTGTAGGCGTCGCTCAGCGTCAGCGGCTCGCAATGAGTGCCGTCGCCGGTCAGGAACCAGCCTTTGAAATCGATGCACCAGACATCGTTGGCCGCGCCGCAATGAGCAAACGGCACGCTCGATGGCGGACCGCGCCGCCGCACACGGCGCTTGATCGTCAAGCCCTCGCGATCAAACAGCGATCCGATCGTGCTGGCGGCCGGCCATTCGGTCTGCGGGACACGCCGCTCCAGCCACGCCCGCACCTTCACCGGTCCCCAGGTCGGGTGCCCTCGGCGCACCTCCAGGCACCGTTCGGCGATCTCCCGCGTCATCGCCTGCGGATGATGCAACGGCGCCCGCGACCGATCGAGGAGACCTTCAAAGCCGTCCTCCAAATAGCGCTCCAGCCATTTGTAGCCGGTCTTCCGGCTCACCCCGAATTGCCGGCACACCGCCGCGAACGCCTCTTCACGTTCCATAATCGCCATCACAAAGCGCATCCGCTCTTCCACGGCACAGGTCTCCATCCAGCCCATCGGCAAGGTCCTCCCTGCCGACCAGTTGACCTGTTACCCATGT
>DATMKU010000418.1:0-15484 GCA_035570935.1 Allostellaceae bacterium | reverse complement strand
GGCTAAGCCCGCAGATCGCCGTAGCTGGTAGACGTTATGCCGAGGGCTGTGATGCGCTCCTGAACCAGCGGGCTCAGCAGCGCCGCCAGCTCGTCGGTGTGATGGTAGCCGGGCATGGCCGCGGCAAGGGCCGGGCGGCATTCGATCGCCGGATGAAAGTAGATTTCGCTGACGCCGTCGGGCAAACACGGCAGCAGCCGCAGTACCCGGTCCTCGACCATGTTGCCGCTCCAGGCGATGCCGAAGACATGGTCGTTGACCGCGAGCCCGGCGCGGCGCAGGCGCCGCCGCAACCGCTCGACCCAAGGGCGATAGAGCGGCAGCGGGGCGCGCTCTGTCGGGAAGGCGCGGCGCAGCGCCACCGCCGGCTCGGCCGGAACCCGCATCGCCTTGATGCCGTAGTCGCGGCCGATCTCGAGGATCAGACCGGCGACCGTCGGGTGAAGATGCATGTGCTTGTGGGCATTGACGTGGTCGAGTTCGAGGCCGGTCGCGCGAAACGCCTCGAACTGGGCGCGGATTTCCTGCGCCAGGTGGCGGCGGATATCGGGCAGGAAAAAAAAGCGAATACCGGCGCGGGCCATGTTGCCGTCGAACGTGCCATCAGCGCCGATCAACCCCGCGACCGCCGCCGGCGCCGACACCGGGTGTCCGTCGACCAGCACCAGATGCAGCCCGACATGCAAATCGGGGAGCCGGCGCGCCAGCATCACCGCGTCAGCCGCCGCCGGCGCGCCGACCATCAGGCTCGCGGTCGATAGGATACCGTTCCGGTGCGCCTCCTCGACCGCCGCGTTGACCGCCGGGTCGAGTCCGAAATCATCGGCGCAGACGATCAGGCGCCTCACGGCGGCTGCTCCGCGAGGGTAGCTCGGCAAGCGCACGGAGATGAACTCATCGATCCGACAAGCAAGCGGCGCCGGCTCCTGGGTCCCCGCTGTCGCGGGGCGACGCAGAAGCGCGGCGAGCGTTGCCCACGCGGGTCGGAACTATATGGGCGGCGGCTCGACTCAGCCCGCCATTTCGCGGTGGCGTAGGAAATGAAAGAATTCCACACCTTCGCGCAGGCGGCGGCGCATTATTTGCGGGCTCTTGATCATCTCAGCGACGAGCGAAGCAATCTTTTGCCGGCGAAAATAAAAGCGTTTGTAGAAGGTTTCGAGCGACGCGAAAATCTCGGTATGCGACAGATGCGCGTAGTGCAGCGGCGCGATCTGCACTCCGCGTTCGTCGATCAGCTCGGCGTGGGAGGTGTCGAGCCAGCCATTCTCGACCGCCTGCCGGTACAGCTCGGTGCCGGGATAGGGGGCGGCCAGCGACACCTGGATCGTGTGCGGGTTGATCTCGCCGGCAAAGCGGATGGTTTCCTCGATCGTCTCCCTGGTCTCGCCGGGCAGGCCAAGGATAAAGGTGCCGTGGATCGTGATGCCGAGCTCGTGGCAATCCTTGGTAAAGCGGCGGGCGATGTCGATCCGCATCCCCTTTTTGATGTTGTTCAGGATCTGCTGGTTGCCGGTTTCGTAACCCACGAGCAACAACCGCAGCCCGTTGTCGCGTAGGATTTCGAGGGTCGCGCGCGGCACGTTCGCCTTGGCGTTGCACGACCAGGTGACGCCGAGCCGGCCCATCTCGCGGGCGATCGCCTCGGCCCGCGGGCGGTCGTCGGTAAAGGTGTCGTCGTCGAAAAAGAACTCCTTGACCTGCGGAAACCAAGCTTTCGCGAGGCGGATCTCGTCGATGACATGGCCGACGCTGCGCACCCGGTAGCGATGCCCGCCAACCGTCTGCGGCCACAGGCAAAAAGTGCATTTCGAGCGGCAGCCGCGCCCGGTATAGAGCGACAGATAGGGGTGCAAGAGATAGCCGATAAAATAATCTTCGACCTTGAGGTCGCGCTTGTAGACTTCGCTGACAAAGGGCAGCCGGTCCATGTCTTCGAGGATCGCGCGCTCGCGGTTGTGGCTGATCGAGCCGCTGGGTGTGCGGTAGCTGAGGCCGTCGATCGCGTCGAACGCGCGCCCGCCGGCGACCTCCTTGATCGTGAAGTCGAATTCTTCGCGGGCGACGAAATCGAGAGCGGACGACGCCTTGAGGCTGGCCTCGGGCTCGACCGCGACCTTGGCGCCGACCATGCCGATCTTGAGCCTCGGGTTGGCGTCCTTGAGCGCCTCGGCGACCTTGACATCGGAGGCGAAGGACGGGGTCGAGGTATGCAGGACGCAGAGCTCGTAATCGGCGGCGAGCGGCGCAATGTCGCCGAGCCTGAGCCGCGCCGGCGGCGCGTCGACGAGCCGGCTTTCGGGCACCAAGGCCGCCGGCTGGGCGAGCCAAGTCGGATACCAGAACGAGCGGATCTCGCGGCGCGCCTGATAGCGCGAGCCGGCGCCGCCGTCGAAGCCATCGAAGGACGGCGGATGCAGAAACAAGGTCTTCATCATAAGCCCTTTTCTCCGTCGACAAAGGTCATCCGGCCGCTCGGTTCGACGTGGAAGTTCTGATCCCGCCAGAAGACTTTCCGCCCAAAGAAGCTGGCGACAAATACCGCGAAGGACAAGAGATCGCGCAGCGGAAGAAGCCAGAGCCGCTCGGTTCGGAGGCCGAGGACCCGCGCGACCGCCCGCGCCGCCGCCCAGCGCAGCAAACAGGTGAACCCAAAGAGGATAGAGGGGGTCAAGCGCAATCCGCTGGCGGCGGCGGCGAGAAACCCAAGCGCCAGCGGATAGGTCGCGACCGATCCGATAAAACCGGCCGGGGAAAGCCGGCGCACGGTGCGCGCCCAGCGCAGTTCGTGGCGCCACAGCGCGATGAAAGACGGCTCGTGGACCCGGGCTTCTACGAGATAAGGCGACAGCGCGACGGCGAGCCCCCGCGCCCTGACAGCGTCACCGATTCGGCGGTCGTCGGCCAATTCGTTGCGCAATGGCGCGAACCCGCCGATGCGGCCGAGGGTCGCATGGCTGATCGCGATCGTGGCGCCAAAGCAGCCGCCGCCCACGTCCAGCGCATCGGCGAGGAGCGCGTTCGGCAGAAACCCGAAATTGATGTGCAGCGCCCCCAGATCCGACCACACCCCGCCGGTTGAGGCGGCCTTGTAGAGGCAGGTGACAACGCCGACACCGCGCTCGCCGAGCGGCGCCGTCACCGCGGCGAGGTAGCGGCGATCGACCCGCATGTCGCTGTCGGCCAGCACCAGGATCTGGTGGTGCGCGGCGGGCAGCATGTTTTCGAGATTCGAGACTTTCTGGTTGCTGCCGCGGATGTGGCGATCGACGACCAGCGCGATTTCGGCCTCGGGAAAGTCGCGAATCAAGGCCCGGGCGGGATCGAGCGCCAGGTCTTCCGGGTGGTTGACGCCGAGGACGATCTGGAGCGCCGGATAATCCTGATTGAGAAACGAACGCAGGTTCTCATAGAGCCCGGGCTCGGCGCCGTGCAGCGGCTTCAGCACCGAAATCGGCGGCTGCTCCGTCGCCGAGGGCAGCGGCCGGCGCGCAAAGCGCCGGGCGGCCACCACCTGGCCGGCAAGGCACAGCCAGCCGGCAAGAAGCACCGCGGCAATCGGCCACGCAAAACTCAAACTCATTCAGCCCGCTCCGCAGCCGTGCCCGGAAACGAATGGACTGGCCGGGCGTTCCCAAGAGAGGACGGACGACTGGATTGGCGGGTGGATCGGCGATCGGGTTGACGGGGTGCGGGGAAGCGCTATTTGTGGCGGCGAAACCGCGCCCTCATATAATCCCGGAGGTTGGTCGGCCGGGCCATCCGTTGCGAGGCGACGAGGCGAAATCATGCGGGTCGTGCTAGCTCAGCCGCGAGGGTTCTGCGCCGGGGTCGAACGGGCGATCGAGATCGTCGAACGCGCGCTCGAAAAATACGGCCCGCCGATCTACGTCCGCCATGAGATCGTCCATAACCGCCATGTTGTCGAGCGGCTGCGCGCAAAGGGCGCACATTTCGTAGACGAGATCGACGAGATCCCGCCTGGCAACGTCACCATCTTCAGCGCCCACGGCGTCGCCAGCGCCATCGAGGAGCGCGCCGGCGTGCGCGGGCTGCCGGTCATCGACGCCACCTGTCCGCTGGTCTCAAAGGTGCACATGGAAGGCCAGCGTTACGCCAACCAGGACCGCGAGATCATCTTGATCGGCCACGCCGGCCATCCCGAAATCGTTGGCACGATGGGGCGAATCGTCGGCCGCGTGCATCTGATCTCGAGGCCCGAAGAGGTGGCCGGATTGCATGTTTCCGACCCGGACAAGCTCGCTTTTATCACTCAAACGACACTCAGCGTCGATGATACACGCGCAGTGATCGAGGCGCTCAAGCTCCGGTTTCCGTCGATCGTCGGCCCCGACACCAAGGACATCTGCTATGCGACGCAGAATCGGCAGCGCGCCGCCCGCGAGCTCGCCAAGGTCGTCGACGTGGTGCTGGTCGTTGGCGCGCCCAACAGCTCGAACTCAAATCGGCTGCGCGAGATCGCCCACGAATCGGGGGTGCCGAGCTATCTGATCGAAGACGCCGCGGCCCTCGACCGGCGCTGGCTCGAGGGTGCCGCGGCGGTCGGCATCACCGCCGGCGCCTCGGCCCCCGCCGAGCTGGTCGAGGCGCTGATCGACCGGCTGCGCGACATCGCCGAGATCGAGCTCGAAGAGTTGCCGGGGGTTACCGAAAACGTCCGCTTTCGTATGCCGCCGCAGCTCGCCGACGACCTGGCCGGCTGAGAGCGGCTCGACATCGCAATTTTTTACGAGGGTATCGCGTGGCTATTCCATTGCGCCAAACCATCCATGTCGGGGCCTATGTTCTCGGGCGTCATCTGCGCGGGGTCGAACGCTATCCGCTGGTGCTGATGCTCGAACCGCTGTTCCGCTGCAATCTCGCCTGCGCCGGCTGCGGCAAGATCGACTATCCCGATGCGATCCTCAATCAGCGGCTCAGCGTCGCCGAATGCCTTGACGCGGTCGACGAATGCGGCGCCCCGATCGTGGTTCTCGCTGGCGGCGAGCCGCTGTTGCACCGCGACATCGGCGACATCTCCCGCGGCATCATCGGCCGCAAGAAATTCGTCTATCTGTGCACCAATGCGCTGTTGCTCGAAAAAAAGCTGGAGCAATTCGAGCCGCATCCGAATTTCGCTTGGACCGTGCATCTCGACGGCGACCGGGAAGAGCACGACCGCACCGTGTGCCAGGATGGGGTCTATGACCGGGCGGTCAGAGCGATTGCACTGGCCAAAAGCCGCGGCTTTCGCGTCAACATCAACGCTACCCTGTTCGACACCGCCGAGCCCGGGCGGGTCGCGCGCTTTTTCGACGATGTGACCGGGATCGGCATCGACGGAATCACCGTGTCGCCGGGTTACGCCTATGAGCGCGCCCCCGACCAGGATCATTTTCTCAATCGCCGCCGCACCAAGGAGCTGTTCCGCGGCATTTTCAGCCACGGGCGCGGCCGCTGGTCGTTCAACCAATCGAGCCTGTTCCTCGATTTCCTCGCCGGCAACCAAACCTATCATTGCACCCCGTGGGGCAATCCGACGCGCAACGTGTTTGGCTGGCAGCGGCCGTGCTATCTGCTCGGCGAGGGCTATGCCGAGACCTTCAAGGAATTGATGGAAGAAACCGACTGGGACGCTTACGGCACCGGCAATTACGAAAAATGCGCCGACTGCATGGTCCACAGCGGGTATGAGGCGACCGCCGTCGTCGATTCGGTACGCCATCCGCTAAAGGCGCTAGGGGTAGCGCTGCGCGGCGTCAACACCAAAGGCGAGATGGCGCCGGAAATCCCGCTCGATCGGCAACGCCCGGCCGAATACCTGCTCTCGCAGCACGTCGCCGCGGCGATGGCGCGGCTAGGCCGTCGCGACGAGCCCATAGAGGGCGCGGGCCGGCAGGACTAGCGCGGCCAGCGCCGCCCGAGTTTCGCGCGCCAGCCCGAACAGCGCGGCGACTTGCCGCGGCCGGCACAGCACCGAGGCGAAGACGTGGGCGAGCTTTGGCGTTCCGTCCTCAGCCAGCGGGATCAGCGCCGCGGGCGGCAGCTCGCGGTATGCCGTGTCGGCGATCGTGCGCACGACGACAAACGGGATCCCGGCCGAGGTCGCGATGCGGGCAACGACGTCGCTTTCAAGATCGACGGCAAGCGCGCCGGTCTGCGCCCAGGTGCGGCGCTTTTCCGCCGTGCTCGACATGATCCGCGAGGTGCCGAGCACCGGACCCTCAACAGCGCCAATTCCGGCCGCCAACCCGGCGACCCGAATCCGGAACGAGCCCTCCGGCTGCCAGCGGTCCGAGTCGGACAACACCTCGGTCGAGATCACGACATCCCCGGCCCGCAATTCGGGCGCCAGACCGCCGGCGATGCCAAAGCTGACAAGGCAGTTCGCCTGCCGGACCGCGCTCTCGACGAGTGCCGCGGTGCGATCGCGGTCGCCTGCGCCGACGACCGTCGAAAACCCGGCGGCGCGCGCAATTCTCGCTTCGGCCGCAAGCCCCGTGGTGCAGAGCACCGTTGTCGAAAATCTCAACACGATTGGCTTCCCCGCGGCTAGATCGGCGGGGACGCACATCAATCCCGCGGGCCATAGCACGACAGAGACGAACGGCCCGCTTCCCTGCCACGCGAACCTTCTAGCGGTTTTCAGCGGAGCCCGCTACGGCTCAAATCCGTCGGTGATTGTCGCAGTCAAAGGCCGAATTGGACGCGTCGTGAAATGCCGGTGGCGAGCCGCCGGAAGCGGGCGAGAGCCCATAGCGGGAAATAAGCGCGGTAGCCGTGGTAGCGCAGAAAAAACACCCGCGGAAAGCCGACCGCGGTAAACCACGGCTCGTCCCAATCGCCATCGGGGTTCTGGGTTTCGATCAGGTAGGCGACGCCGCGGGCGACCGCCGGGTTTTCGACCTCGCCGGCGGCCATCAGCCCGAGCAAGGCCCAGGCGGTCTGTGACGCCGTGCTATACGGCGCCGTGCCATGTGGCGTACCGGGCCAATAGGATTGCTCGCTCTCACCCCAGCCGCCATCGTGGTTCTGACGGGCGCAGAGCCAAGCGATGGCGCGGCACATCTCGGGCTTGGCGGGGTCGATCCCGGCGGCGTTGAGGGCGGCGAGCGCCGACCACGTCCCGTAAATGTAATTGGTCCCCCAGCGGCCGAACCAGCTGCCGTCCGCTTCCTGCTCGCGCTTGAGGTAGGCGAGCGCCGCGCCCACGGCGGCATCGTTTGCCGCATCGCCGAGTTGGGCCAAGAGGCCAAGGCAGCGGGCGCTGACATCGGCGGTCGGCGGGTCGAGCAGAGCGCCGTGATCGGCAAACGGGATGTGGTTCAGATAATAGTGGGTGTTGTCGGCGTCGAACGAGCCCCAGCCGCCGTTGCGGCTCTGCATGCCAACGATCCACTCCGCCGCCCGGCCGATTGCCGGGCGCCAGCGCTCGCGGTCGAAACGGTCGAGCGCCAGAGCGGCGACCGCGGTGTCGTCGACATCGGGGTAGTATGGATTCTCGTATTGAAAGGCCCAGCCCCCGGGCCGCAAACCGGGTCGCACCGCCGCCCAATCGCCGGCAACCTCGAGCACCTGCTTGCTGGCGATCCAATCGAGCGCCTGCGCGATCGCAGGGCCGAGGTGTCGATCGCCTATCTCCATCAGCGCGTGGCAGGCGAGTGCGGTATCCCAAACCGGGGATAGGCAAGGCTGGCAATAGCTGCGTTTGGGGTCGCGCACGAGCAGCTTGCCGATCGCCGCCGCAGCGGTTCGACAGGCCGGGTGGTCGGGCGAATAGCCGAGGCAATCGAACATCATCAGCGAATTCGCCATCGCCGGGAAAATCCCGCCGAGACCGTCTTCGCCATTGAGCCGTTCGGTCACAAAGGCGACCGCCTTGTCGATCGCCCGCTGCCGCGACCGGGCCGGGAGGAACGGCTCGACCGCCCGCAACAGCCGATCGAGCAGTCCGAACCCGACGGCCAGTGGCGACTTCGTCGGCCCGGTGACCCAGTCGTGTACCCCCTCCGGGTCCTCGGCGAACAGCTCGCGGATCGTTAGCCGCTGCGGGTTGCGCGCGCGTGGGCGCCGCGCCATCAGCACCAACAGCGGGACGAGAACCGTGCGCGACCAATACGAAACCTTGGTGATGTGAAACGGCGACCACCGCGGCAGCAGCATGATCTCAACCGGCATCATCGGCACCGCGCGCCACGGCACTTCGCCGAAGAGGGCCAGCATGATGCGGGTAAAGACGTTGCAATGCCGCGCGCCGCCGCGCGCCAGGATCGCCGTCCGCGCGCGCGCCATGTGCGGCGCATCGATCGGGTCGCCGGCTGCCTTCAGCGCGAAATACGTCTTGACCGAGCTGCTGAGGTCGAGCGCGCCGCCGTGGAACAGCGGCCAGCCGCCATCCTCGCCCTGGCCGGCGCGCAGAAAGGCGGCGATGCGCTGCTGTAGCTCGAGTTCGACGCGGCCGAGATAGTGCTGCAGCAGGATGTATTCGGCCGGGATCGTCGCGTCGGCTTCGAGTTCGAAAAGCCAATGCCCGTCACCTTGCTGCCGGTTGAGCAGCGACTCGGCGGCCAAGCCGATCGCTTTGTCGAGCAGCCCCATGCCGCTCTTTGCGTCGGGCGCGGATCCGCGCCCCGGCGCGACCGCTCCGATGGCGCCGTCGTTCATCGGAAATCGAGCTGCCGTTGTCGCCGGGCATTCGGGCTGGTTGCGGCGGGGAATGGTCTATCGTCCCGCTTCATCGGGAAGGGTCTGCGTCGCCCGCAATCGAGCACCAACCGCGCGGCGGCAAACCCCGAGGCGACGGCGCCCTCGATCGTCGCCGGCAACCCGGTGTCGGTGTAATCGCCGGCCAGCATCAGATTGCGCCATTGCGTCGCCGCCGCGGGCCGCCGCAACAATTGCTCGGGGGTGGCGAGAAACGTCGCCCTGCGTTCCTTGACGACGCGCGCCCGCGGGAGCGGTGCGACCGGGATCGAGTAAGCCGCGGCCACGTCGCGCCACAAGCTTTCGCTGAGTTCTTCGGCTGGGCGCTCGACGATCGGTTGCGCGGCGCTGACCGTCACCGACAACACCTCGCGCTTGCGGAAGATCCATTGCGCAGCCCCGCCGATCACGCCGACAAAGAGCGGCGATTCGGGCGGTGGAGTACAGCGGAAGTGCGCGTTGACGACCGGGGAATAGAGATCGGGCACCACCAGCCCGGGAACAAGGCGCGCCGCCATCGCCGCCGGTGTCGCCAGGATCACGTCATCGTCACCGCCGAGCTCGACCGACCCGGTATCGAACGCCAAAGCGGTGGCGCGGTTGCCGGTAAAGTCGATGGCGCGCAGCCGAGCGCCGAAATGGAGCCTGGCATCATGCCGGCGCAAGGTTTCGAGAGCCGGATCGACAAATGTCTCGGACAGACCGTCGCGCGGCACCAGCGGCCGGCATGCCGCCCCACCTCGCCCGAGCGTCTGCCCGAGGATTTGCCAAAACAGAAGCGCCGAGGCTTCTTCGACGCCGGTGTTCAGCGCGGCAACGGCGAGCGGCTCCCACAGCCGGGCGAAAAGCGGCCGCCGCGGGTCGAGCGTTTCACCCACCGTCGCCGTCGGCGCGGCGCAGCGCAGCGCCCGCGCTTCGAGATAGTCGACGGCGGCGGTGCCCGGCACTCGGCGCGCGCGGCGCGAGATCCACCACGGCAGCCGTCCGCGGTTCGGTCGCAGCACCCAGCGCCGCCGGGTAGCCGTCTCGAAAAATGCAAAAGACGCGTCGTCGGGTCCCTCGATCGTCGCGAGGGCGTCGATCTGTTCGAGATAGCGCAAGGCGCGGCGATTGCCGGAAAGCAGCAAATGGTTGCCGTTGTCGAGGCGACAGCCGAGTTCGGCGTCGAAATAGGAGCGGCAGCGCCCGCCCGCATGGCCGCTTGCCTCGTAAAGTCGCACCTCCCGCCCGGCCGCGGCAAGTTCCACGGCGGCGGCAAGCCCCGCGAGGCCGGCGCCGACGACATATGCCCGACCGCTGGAAGACCCGCGTTTCATACCAGGCCGTGGCGCAGGACGAGCCAGAGCTTCAAGCGTCGCGACAGGGCAACGCGCGCCGCCGGGTCGCGCCATTCGCCGCGCAACAGCTGGCGCAAGGTCGCGCGATAGACCGCGCCCATGATCGCGGCCGGCCGCATCGCCCGGTGCCGGCACCGCGCCATCGCCTGCTCGGCGTCGGCAAAATGCCGTTCGGCGATCGCCGCAAGGTCGCGGCAGACCGCCGGCAGCGCCGGATGGCGCAGCACCGCCATCGGCTCGGCGCTGCCGATGCCGTGACGATCGAGGACTTCGCGCGGAAGGTAGAGCCGATTGCGCCGGGCGTCCTCGTCCAGGTCGCGCAGGATATTCGTTAGCTGCAACGCACGGCCGAGCGACTCTGCGACGCGATGCGCGGCCGGGCTCGGATCGCCAAAGACATGGACCGAGAGATGGCCGACGGCGCTCGCGACCCGGGCGCAATAGAGGTCGAGCGTGGCGAGGTCGGGGGCACGAATGTCCGCGCGCGCATCCATCTCCATGCCGTCGATCACCGCGAGGAAATCCTGCCGGCGCAGCTCGTATCGCAGCAGCGGCTCGTGCAAGGCGCGGGCGACGAGTTGGGACGGATGCCCGGCATAGAGCGCTTCAATCTCGTCGCGCCAGGCGGTAAGTCCGGCAAGCTTGGACGCGACCGCGCGATCGCCGTCGGCAATGTCATCGACCTCGCGGCACCAGGCGTAGACGGCGTACATGCCGTGACGGCGATCCGGCGGCAACAGGCGCATCGCCCAATAAAACGACGTGCCGGCGGTTTCGACCCGCTGGCGGATGGTTTCGCGCAGCGCCGCATCGTCGGCCGGCTCGGCGACGGCGTCGAAGGCGGCTCGGCTCATCGTCGAACTCCGCGCACGACGCCCCTAATAAAAGCGGCGAGGAAATCCGCTTTGGCGAGCCCGACCCGACCCTCCAATGGGTCGTCGCGGCGCAGGCGAGCGAGCAGGCGCCCCGCCAGCTCGACGATCACCGCGCATTCGCAGCGCAGTCCCGATGCGGCGACGCCGGCCATAAGCCCGCGCGCGGTCGCGACCAGAAGGGCGGTGCGGTCAAGCAGAACATCGAGTGCCTGCCGCACAGCCGGGCTCGCGGCCGGTGCGGCGAGCGCCTCGACCCCGGTCCCGGCGGCGACGAGGTCGGCGAGCGGCAGATAGACGCGGTCGAGACGGCGGTAATCGTCGGCGCAATCCTGCAAATGGTTCAGCACCTGCAAGGCGGCGCAGAGCGCGTCCGAGGCGGGCCAGGTCGTGCGGCTCTCGCCGTGCAGATCGAGCAATTGGCGTCCGACCGGAGCCGCCGAATAGCGGCAATACTCGATCAGCTCGCCCCAATCGCGATACCGCTGCTTGTGGGCGTCCTGGCGGAATGCGCGCAGCAAATCGTGGCAATGCTGTGCGGTGATTTGGCTGGCGAGGAGGCTCTGCCGCATCGCCGCGGCGGCCGGAGAATCGCCGCCCGGTGCGCCATCGAGCACCGCCGCCATATGGTCGAGCCGGCGGATCTTGTCGGGCGGGGCCATGGCTGGGTTGTCGGCGATGTCGTCGGCATTGCGGGCAAAGCAATAAAAGGCGTGGACATGGACGCGCAGGTCGCGCCGGATCAGCCACGACCCGACCGGGAAATTCTCGCCGCCGCGCCATTTCCCCGACGGTGTTTCGAGGCTGCCCTCAGGGCGTGGGTAAGGCTCGGATGCGACCGCGCTCATCTTCGTATCGGCCAAATCATTCGATTTATGTAAACATCCCTCGCCTGAGAAGGATGCCCGGAAAACGAGCGATAGCGCATGACCGAGAGCGGCCCGATCGTCAAGCGGCTATCGCGCCCGGCGTTACCTCCGCCCCGAGCGCGCGGCCGAGCGGCCTTCCGACAATCACTGTGAATTGATCCGGTCGAAGACCTGTTTGATGTCGAGAAAGACCATGACGCCGCTGGCGACGAACAGCGCGATCCCGCCATCGTGCAAACTGCCATAGGGCCACGCGCTGGCGATGAACAGGCCGGCCAAGCCGATGATCACAAACAGCGGAATGACCACCGTGAGGCTCGCCATGCGGTCGACGAACAGAAAATTGCGCCACCCCAAAGGCCCGCCGTCAAAGCGCTGCTTGAGCCGCAAAAAGCCGAGCGCCAAAGCACCGAGGATCAGCAACATTCCAGCGGTGTAGTTCCCCGGCGCTTCGGCCTTGCTGGCGGCGAACGCGCCCAGCACGGCGCACAGCCCGAGCACCAGGAACTGAACCCAAAAGCCGAGCCACGACCAGAACGCCCGCTCCGCCGGTTCCGGTTCCCGGCTCGTCTCGACCATCGCCACGCCACCCTCGATCCTCAAATACAGGCGCGACAATGCACGCCGGCCGGGAGCGCCGGCAACCGATTATGGCGCGACTGCGGCGCTAAGGGTCAATCGCGGACGACGTGGTTGCCGGCTTCGTCCCAGCACGCGCGGACGCGCATGCCGGCGGCGAGTGTCGGGTGCGATGCCTGGCCCTGGTTCTGCTGGCAGGCGATCAGCGGCGCGTCGACGCGGCTCCTTCATATTCTCGCGCAAAATCCATGCCACGGCGGCGGGATCGACAGCCGCGTCCGCCCGGCGTATCCCCTCGACGAGCGTCGTCATTCCTGGAGCGGAGCCAGCCTTTGCCGCCCGCCTTTCGCCCCCGCCGCAGTCTCTTGTTCATGCCCGGCTCGAACCCGCGGGCCCTGAAAAAGGCGCCCAGCCTGCCCGCCGACGGGCTGATCTTCGATCTCGAAGACGCGGTCGCCCCGGCGGCCAAGGACGCGGCGCGGTCGGCCGTCGCGGCAGCGCTCGCCGCCGGCGGCGACGCCCGGCACGAGCGGGTGCTGCGGGTCAATGCGCTCGATACTCGGTGGGGAGCGGCCGATCTCGCCGCCGCGGCCGCGATGCCAATCGATGCGGTGCTGTTGCCAAAGGTCGAGAGCGCCGACCAGGTTCTGCGCACGGTATCGGTGCTCGATGCGGGTGGCGCGTCATCGACCCTCGCGATCTGGTGCATGTTGGAGACGCCGCTCGGCGTCCTCGCGGCCGGCGCGATTGCCGCGGCGAGCCCGCGGCTTGCCGCGCTGGTCGCCGGCACCTCCGACCTGGCCAAGGATTTGCACGCGCTGCACACACCCGACCGCCTGCCGCTGCTGCCTTCGCTCGGCCTCATATTGCTTGCCGCGCGCGCCCATGGGCTCGCGGCTTTCGACGGCGTCCACCTCGATCTCGCCGACGACGAGGGGTTCGCCTTCGCCTGCCGGCAGGGCCGCGCGCTCGGTTTCGACGGCAAGACCCTGATCCATCCGAAACAGATCGAAGCGGCAAATGCCGCTTTTGCGCCCGCCCGCGAGGAGATCGCCTGGGCGCGGCGCGTCATCGCCGCCCATGCCGAAGCCGAGGCGCGCGGCACGGGTCTCGTCTTGGTGGACGGCCGGCTCGTCGAAAATCTGCATGTCGCGGATGCGCGCCGCCTGCTCGCAATCGCCGCGGCGATCGCCCAGATCGAGGAGACATAAGACCCTCGCGCCGCGGGCAATGGCGACAGGGGCTCGGGCGCCGCGCCGAGCCTCCGTTGACACACCTTCCGGCACGGGGTCTAAGTCACCCGCCGCGCGGGCGCGCGGCGCCACATTTGCCAAGGATGCGATGCCCCCGCTGTCCCAAAATTTGCTCGTCGGCACGTCGATGTCTGGACCGGCTCCGGTAAAAGGGATGTTGGGGAAACGCCTCCGAGCCAAGGCGCTTGGATGAAAACCGCCGAACGGCCGCTGTCACCGCACCTGCAGATTTATCGCTGGCAGCTCACTTCGGTCATGTCGATCCTGCACCGTGCCACCGGCGTCGCATTGAGCGCCGGCGGGGTGCTGCTGGTGGGGTGGCTGGTCGCAGCCGCCAGCGGTCCCGAGACGTATAGCCGGTTCGCGGATTTTCTCGGCTCCTGGCTCGGGATCGTGCTGCTGCTCGGCTGGACCGCGGCTTTGTTCTATCATCTGTGCAACGGCATCCGGCATCTGGTATGGGACACCGGCCATGCTCTGGACCTCGGATCGACCTATGTCGGCGGCTGGATTGTTGTTGGGGCGACGCTGGTTCTGACCGCGATCGCCTGGGCCGCCGGCATCTCGCACTGGGTCGGTTGAGATGGCGATGTCGCGGATGCGCGCGGCGCCCTCGCGAATGCGCTCGCCGCTGGGGCGTGCGATCGGCCTCGGCTCGGCCAAAGAGGGGGTCGAGCATTGGCTCGCGCAGCGCATCACGGCGGTGGCGCTGGTGCCGCTGGCGCTGTGGTTTGTCATCTCGTTGATCCAGCTCGTCGGCGCCGATTTCGACACCGTGCAGGATTGGGTCGGCCGGCCATTGCCGGCGATCCTGCTGGTATTGCTGTTTATCGCGACCTTTTATCATGCGGCGCTCGGGCTCCAGGTCGTGATCGAGGACTATATTCATGGCGAGCTTGCGCGGCTCGGGCTGGTCATACTGACCCGGCTCGCCTGTGTCGCCCTCGCCGTCGCCGGCATCGTCGCGGTGCTGACATTGGCGCTTGGAGTGGCGGATTAGCTGATCGGGAGTAGTGCTGTGGCGCCCGCCTATCAAGTCACCGATCATACCTATGACGTCGTCGTTGTCGGCGCCGGCGGCGCCGGGTTGCGCGCGACCCTCGGCTGCACCGTCGCTGGGCTCAAGACCGCCTGCATCACCAAGGTATTCCCGACGCGCAGCCACACCGTCGCGGCGCAGGGCGGAGTTGCCGCGGCACTCGGCAATATGGATCCCGACGACTGGCGCTGGCACATGTACGACACGGTCAAGGGCTCGGACTGGCTCGGCGACCAGGACGCGATCGAATACATGTGCAAAAACGCGATCCCGGCGGTGGTCGAGCTCGAACATTTCGGGGTGCCGTTTTCGCGCACCGAAGCGGGGCGGATCTATCAGCGGCCGTTCGGCGGGCACATGATGGATTACGGCGACGGCGACCCGGCGCGGCGCGCCTGCGCCGCCGCCGACCGCACCGGGCACGCGATTATCCACACCCTCTATCAGCAATGCCTGAAGCACAACGCGCAGTTTTTTGTCGAATATTTCGCGCTCGATTTGATCACCGACGAGGATGGTGCGTGCCGCGGCATCATGGCCTGGGACCTCGCCGACGGTACCCTGCACCGGTTCAAGGCGCATCTCGTGATCCTTGCCACCGGCGGCTACGGGCGCGCCTATTTCTCGTGCACCTCGGCGCATACCTGCACCGGCGACGGCAATGCGATGGTATTGCGCGCCGGACTGCCATTGCAGGACATGGAGTTCATTCAGTTCCACCCGACCGGCATCTATGGCGCGGGTTGCCTGATCACCGAGGGGGCGCGCGGTGAGGGCGGGTATATGACCAACAGCGAGGGCGAGCGCTTTATGGAGCGCTACGCGCCGCACG
>DATMKU010000417.1:0-8409 GCA_035570935.1 Allostellaceae bacterium | reverse complement strand
TGCGGGGCCGGCGGACACCAAGCCCCGGCGGCATGCGCCTTGGCGGGACCCGACGCCGTCTCTTCGACGATGCGCTCGAACAGCCCCGGCTCGACCGAGCGGTAGGTCGTCGGTGGCACGGCTTCGCTCGGCTTCGCCAATTTGGTGTAGCCGGCCCTATCAAGCGCCGAGCCTGCGCCGCGCGTCTTAGCGACCCACGCATTAAAATCGCCGGCCGGCACCGCCTTCGCGACAAACCGCATGTCCGCAAACCCGTCGCCGCTGAAATTTGCGGAGAAACCGGGATATTCGCCTGGGTTGTCGGCGAGCAGGTTGAGGTGCGTTGTCATACCGCCCATCGTGTAGATCTGGCTGCCAAGCTGCGGGACGAAGAATGAATTCATCACCGTTGCCGAAGTGAGACGAAAGTTGACCGGGGTCCCGACCGGAATGACTAGCTGATTGACCGCGGCAATGCCCTGATCGGGGTAGATAAAAAGCCATTTCCAATCGAGCGCCACGACATCGACCCGCAGCGGGGCGGCCTTGGCCGGGATCGGTGCCCGCGGATCGAGCTGATGGGAGCCGATCCAGATTACTCCCCCTAAGAGGATCACGATCAGCGTCGGGATCGACCACAGGACGAACTCGGTGCGCCCTTCATAGCCTTCGTCCGAGGTGCGGCTCGCGCGGGCGTTGGACGCTCTGTACCACCAGGCAAACCCCAAGGTCGCCAGGATCACCGGAACCACCACCACGAGCATGATCGCGGTCGAGTTGATCAACAGCAGTTGCTCGGCTGACGCGATCGGCCCCTGCGGGTCCAGGATGCCGGCCGGCTGACAGGAGGCGAGCAGTGCCGCGGCGCACACGACAGGCGAGCGACGCCAGCTCGAGCGCCAAGGCCAGTGCCGCGCAAGGGGTGCGCGACCGCGCGGCGCGTCGTGGGTTGCGTAGCGCCAGTCGTGCATGGCGGCCTCCGGCACAGAAGGCGACCCTCGAAAACGCCCTTTTTGGGCGCTCGAAAAGCCTAGCCGGCGAGTTTATCGAGAACGCCGGGGCTTGCCAATCCCGCGTGCCGGCGGTGCCGTGGGTCACCCGGATTATGCCGCCCTGTCGGGAACACCCGCCGCTGGCCGCCGGCGGCAGCGCTGACGGCTGTCGTCGCTGACGGCGAGCCTGGACGGGATGCGCCGACATCATCTACGATAAACCATCGACGGCGCCGGTAGTGGCGCGGGACCGCGGAACACCGCGGCGAAGGGGTTTTCGAGGGAGGGTGAAATGGCGGAATACAAGCTGATCTCCGCGGACTCGCATGTCAGCGAGCCGCCCAATCTATGGGTCGAGCGCGTCGATAAAAAATATCGCGAGCGGGCGCCTCAGCTAATGGTCAACCCGCCGGGTAAGGAAGGTGCCTATTTCCATTACGAGGGCTATGCGCCGCACCCGATCGGCATCGGCCTCGGCGCTGGCAAGAGCCCCGAGGAATTGAAGGATTTTCTAACCAAGGCGACTTATGCCGACGCCCGGCCGGGTGGCTGGGACCCGGCCGAACGAAAGAAAGACAATGCGCTCGACGGGGTCGAGGCCGACGTCCTCTACACCACCCTTGGCTTCCGCATCTTTTGGCTGAAGGATCCGGGGCTGCAGGCCGATTGCTTCCGTGTCTACAACGACTGGCTCGCCGAATTTGTCGGCTACGACCCGAGGCATATGGCCGGATTGCCGATGATCTCGCTTTATGACCCGAAGGCGGGGGCGCGCGAACTCGAACGCTGCGCCAAGATGGGGCTCAAGGGGGCGATGATCTGGTGCTCGCCGCCGCAGGAGCAACCCTATAGCTCGGACGTCTACGACCCGTTCTGGGCGACGGCGCAGGAATTGAAAATGCCGGTCAGCCTGCATGCGATCACCGGCATGGGCATGGAAAGCCAATACAATTGGGGCGAGCGCTATATGCGCTCCACCGTGCTGTCGCACGAGGTCGAGAAGTCGTTCAGCGTCTTGATCTTTTCGGGCGTCCTCGACCGCTTCCCGCAATTGCAGATCGTTTCGGCCGAAAACAATATCGGCTGGCTGCCCTATTACCTGCAGCGCATGGACCGTGCCTTCGAGCGCCAGCGCATCTCCGCCGGCTTCCCGAACCAGCTGAAGCCCAGCGAATATTTCCAGCGGCAGATGTGGGCGACTTATATCGACGACTTTGTCGGCGTCGCTAACCGCCATTTCATCGGGGTCGACAAGCTGATGTGGTCGTCGGACTATCCGCACCAGGCCTCGACCTGGCCGCATTCGCAGGAAGTCGTCGCCCGCGACTTCAAGGACGCCAGCGCCGAGGACAAGTTCAAGATCACCCGCGCCAACGCCGCCCGGCTCTACGGCTTCGACGCCTAGTCGGCGGGTCAGCCGACCAGGATCTTGACGCCGATCACGATCAGCCCGGCGCCCCCCAGGGTCTCGGCGATGCGCCCAAAGCGCTCGCCGAGCGCTCGGCCGAGCAGGATGCCGAGGGTCGCCATCGCGAATGTCGCGAAGCCGATGGCGAGGGCGGTCGCGGCGATGCCGACGCCGAGCAAAGCGAGGCTCACGCCCACCGCCAGCGCGTCGATGCTGGTGCCCAGCGCGGTTACGACGAGAAGCCGGGCCGAGTGGCGCTTGGGCTTGTCGTCGCCTGCGGTGCGGCGCAGGCCGTCATGGATCATCTTGATGCCGATTGCGGCCAACACGGCAAACGCGATCCAATCGTCGGCAACAAGGTAAGCCCCGGCGCTGGCGGCGGCGCCAAGGGTCCAGCCAACCACAGGAGTCACCGCCTCGACGAGACCGAAGATCAGGCCGCAGCGCAACGCTTCGCCAAGCGGCGGCCGGTCGAGTGCCGCCCCTTTTCCGAGTGCCGCGGCAAAGGCGTCGGCGGACATGCTCAAGGCGATAAAAACAATCGCAAAAGGGCTCATTCGAGGCCGCCAGCCGGACAAGAGCAGCACGCAACCCCGAGCCGGCCGGGTTCGGCCTCGGATGCGTACTGGTCTCGCCAAGCACAGCCAACCGCTCTGCCGACCGTGCCACGCGCCGCAGCGCGAGCCTGTTGACACGGCCCCGCCCGCGAGTGGGCGGCAGCTACTCCCCAATCTCGTTTGGGTTACGGTCCGGCGACCTCCTTGTCAACCGCCACCGCGGAATGACGGCGGTCAAAACCAGCGGGCTTTGTCGACAAGGTTGCGCAAGGGCTGGCCGGCGAGAAAGCGGCGGCAATTGTCGAGAATGATGTCGTAGCGGCGCTCGTCGAGATAGGGGCCGTAGCCGGCGGTGTGCGGCGTCATCAAGACGCCGGGCAATGTCCACAGCTTGTGGTCGGCAGGCAACGGCTCCTGCTCGAAGACATCGAGCCCGGCGCCGGCGATCTCGCCCGCCTCGATCGCCGCGGCGAGGTCGTCGAGGCGCGTCGTCAACCCGCGGCCGATATTGATGAAGAACGCGGTCTTCTTCATCTCCTGGAACCGCGCGCGGTTCATAAAGCCCTCGGTCTCGGGCGTATGCGGCACCGTCAGGATCACAAAATCGGCTTGCGGCAGCAACGCGTCCAGTTCGTCGCCGCGGTGCAATTCGGCGACGCCCGGCGGCGGCTCGCGGCGGCGCTCGTCGACGCCGATAACCCGCATGCCGAACGCCGCGCAAAGCCGGGCAATTTCGCCACCGATGCCGCCGACGCCGACGATCAGCGCCGTCGCCTCGGGCAGATGCACGACACCCTCGTTCTGCGCCGGCTTTTTCCATTCGCGGCGCAATTGCTGCGGGATATAGCGCTGCAGACCGCGCGCGAAGGCCAGCACAAAGGCCAGCACATGCGTGCCGATGTGGTCGTTGTAGATCTCGCGGAAATTGGTGATCGCGACCGGGTGCGCGATCAATTCGGGGTAGTAGTAGCCGGCGGGCGGTGCCGCTTGCGGCGCCTGCAGCCATCTGAGCCGTCGCGCGTGGCGCAACAGCGCCGGCGGGATCGTGCCAAAGGCGGCCTCGGCGGCGACGATCGCGTGCTCGGCGCGCGCCATGCCCTCGGCAACGACAATTTCGAGCGCGGGCACCGCCGCGGCAAGCCGGGCGCCCCACTCGCGCGTCTTCTCGTTGTGCGGCGGCAGCATCAGAAATTGGCTCGGCATGGCGCATCGCCCTCCGGTGGTTGGATGCGAGCCAGCATCGGACCCGAGCGGCTTCACCGCAAGCCGTTGTCATGATCTCGACGAGTCGGCGGAAGGCAGCCAAGATCGGTCGAGTTCACAATTCGGCGAAAGGCGGAGCCGCAATGAATATCGATCTGACTGGCAAGCGAGCGGTGGTGGCGGGCGGCAGCCGCGGCATCGGGCGGGCGATCGCGCTCGCCTTTGCCGAAACCGGAGCCGGCGTGTCGATCTGCGCGCGCGGCGCCGATGCGTTGTCGAAAGCGCGCGACGACATCGCCCGGCACGGCCACCCTTTGCACGCCGCGACCTGCGACCTCGCCGACGCGGCGGCCGTTCCCCGCTATATCGAAGCGGCGGCGGGAGCGCTCGGCGGCATCGATATCCTGGTCAACAACGCCTCGGGGTTTGGCGGCAGCGACGACGAGGCCGGCTGGGCCGTCAGCATCGCGGTCGATCTGATGGCGACGGTGCGGGCGACGCGCGCCGCCTTGCCCCATCTCGAAAAATCCGCTGCGGGAGCGATCATCAACATCTCGTCGATCTCGGGTTTTCGCGCCTCGGCCCGCACCCCGCCCTACGGTGCGGTCAAGGCGGCGATCCTCGAATATACCCAGACGACGGCGGCGCAATTCGCGCGCAAGGGCATCCGCGTCAACTGCATCGCTCCCGGATCGATCGAGTTTCCCGGCGGCACCTGGGAGCGCGCGAAGAATAACAATCCCAACCTCTACGCCGCGATCTTGCGCAGCATCCCGTTCGGCCGGCTGGGCCAGCCGGAGGAAGTCGCGCGCGTCGCCCTCTTTCTCGCGTCGCCTCTCGCCGGCTGGATCACCGGCCAGAACATCGCCGTCGATGGCGGCCAGATGCTGTAAGTCGCGAAACGTCAAATGTCGAAAAAGACCGTTTCGTTCTCGCCTTGCATGACAATGTCGAGATGCCAGGTCGGCGTATCGCTGCCGTCGCTGCGGGCGGCGATCAGCGTCCGCCTTCGCGCCTGGTCGTCGATCGACTGTAATACCGGGTCAGCGTCGTTGGCGGGGTCGCCGGCGAAGTAGATGCGGGTATAGAGCGGCTTCAGCAACCCGCGGGCAAACAACGCCACCGCGATATGCGGCGCCTGGAGGGCGTTGCCGCGGCCGGGCACCGCACCCGGCCGGATCGTGGTAAAGCGAAAATTGCCGTCGGCGTCGGTCGAATCCCGGCCAAAGCCGCGGAAATGCGGATCGAGCGGCTTGTCGGTGCGGGTATCGCCGGGATGGGCATAGCGGCCGGCGGCGTTCGCCTGCCACAATTCGAGACACGCGTCGCCAACCGGGGCGCCGTCGCCATCGGTGACCCGGCCTTCGATGACGATGCGCTCGCCTTGCGGGTCGTCTGTCGTCAGATCGGCCCATTCGGCGCGGTCGAGCGCCAGGTGGAAAAACGGGCCGACCGTTTGCGACGGGGTGGCGACCAGCTTGTCCGCCATGTCAGGCGTTCTCCATCGGCGTCGCCTCGCGCCCGCGCAATACGATGTCGAAATGGTAGCCGAGCGCCCACTCCGCTTCGCTGAGGTTCGGATCATAGGCGCAGATCAGCCGGTCTCGTGCCGTCGTGTCGGCAGTGCCGAGGAAAATCGCGTCGAACGCCAAAAGCGGATCGCCGGGAAAATACATCTGCGTGATCAGCCGCGTCGCAAAGGCCGGGCCGAAAATGCCGAAATGAATGTGCGCCGGCCGCCATGAATTGTTGGTGTTGCGCCACGGATAGGCACCGGGCTTGATCGTCAGAAACCGGTACTCGCCGCGCTCGTTGGTCACGGCCTGTCCGACCCCGTCGAAATTCGGGTCGAGCGGTGCGTCGTGCTGGTCGACCGGGTGGCGATAGCGGCCGGCGGCGTTGCACTGCCACAACTCGACTAAGGTGCCCGGCACCGGCCGCGCATCCTCGTCGAGCACGCGCCCGGCAACAATGATTCGCTCGCCGAGCGGCGGACCCGGGTGAGCCTGCGTCAGGTCGGCGGCGTCCGGGCCGGCCCAGTCATCCGTAAAGACCGGGCCGGTGATCTCCGTAAGAGTTTGTTCGAGCCGGATCGGCGGATGTTTCGGCGCGCGTTTGACGGTGCTCGCGTAATCGGGGTGCAGATACGGCGGTTGGCCGCCTTGACGGGCGCGCGCGAACGGCCGGATCGCGTCGGGCATTTTTCAATCCTCCCTGTGGTTTGACGGCTTCGGACTGTGCGCAGCCGGCCGCCGCGGGTCAAGCGGCGCGAAGGCCGAGAAGGACGGATCGTTTCGGGAACGTCGCGGGCTTCAGATGTTGGGTTTGCGCGATCCGACCTCGGCAAAACTGCCGAAACGGTCCCGATATTTAATGAAAATTGAAACCGCTGCCGCAGCAGCCCATCTCGTTCGGCCAAGAGCGCGCCGCGCCGCCGTCGCGCGGTGGGAGGTCATCATGTGGCGCCAAGAACGCGAGCATTCCCTCGATGCGCTACTCGACCACCCGGCGCTCGGGCTGGCCATGAAAAGCATGGGGATGGACCGTCGCGCGGTCGAGCTGTTGCTCGAATCTGCTCCGCCGATGCGAGAGCCGGAGCTGTTCGCCAACGCCGTCCCCGGCTGAGCGCGGCCGAATGCCTCTGATGCCGGGGTCGCGGCGGTTCACCCGGCGCAGTTTTTCGCGCCGGGGCAAACCCGGTCGAGCCGCACCACCAGCGGCAGGTAGAAGACCTGCACGGTCATCGACACCGGCAACAGCCTCGTATCATCGGTCAGTGTCAGCGCGACCGGCCGCGGCGCGTCATCCGGGTCGCCGTCATCGCTCGACTCGCCTTTGAACCCGGCGATCGGCCGCAGGTTCAATGCAACCCGCAAGACACCGGCAGTCTGCCGCGACTTAGGCAATATGCGCCCGAGAATGTCGAAACGGCGCGTGCCGTCATAGACGGGGATGACAAAGGTCGCGTTCGGCGTCGCCTCGCGGGCGGCGACCGCGGCGCGAATGCGCTCAAACGCAGTCAGTGGATCGACGATTTCGCGCCGGTATTTCTCGGCGAGCGGCGGTTTGCGGCTGGTGTCGTCGGCGCTCCGCTCGGCCACAGCGGCGCCGTCGCTGACGACAAAGCGCATGCCGATGCGGTTGTTGCGGCGCTTCCGCAGATCGTAGAGCGCATCATAGCGCGACGGATCGGCGGGCCGATTCGGACCGAGCCGTCCGGCTGCCTCGGCGTTGCCGCGAAAATGGGTGACGAGGCGCGGCACTCCGTCGCTGCGGATCTCGATCTCGTCGTCGTAGGACGCGCCGGTTGCGCTGAGCTTCAAGCGGATCTGCGCCGCGGGCAGGCCGGCCCAATAGGCGCTGTATGTGGCGACGATGTCGGCGGCGCGGGCCGAACCGCTCGCCGCGGCCAACAAGAAAGCAACGCCAGCGGCGGCGACTCTGCCAGCACCGCCGAGACGGCCCGATGGTCGGCGAACCGCAGCCGCACTCGTCACGCCGGCAGATAGCTCCAGGCGGCACCGTCCCACACGATCTTCTCGCCGCTCGGGAAGCGCAGTTCGAGGGCGCCGGTCTTCGAGCGCGTGCGGCGCACCTCGCCGACGGTATCGGGTTGCTCGGCCTCCCAGCGGTCGGTCAGCGCCAGCCCGATCCGGCCGGGGCTCAACCCATCCTTTTGCAGCGCAATCGCGTCGTCGAAAAGCTCGCGCACGGCACTCATGACGTGACCTCGATCTTGTCCCTGACGCGCGACTCTACCACGCGCACGGCACCGGCTGGCAAATCGAGACAAAGCGGCGAGACATCGTCCGAGCGCCCAGTGGCGCTCGACCCGCTTCCACCAATTACAATGAATATGAATGTGAGCTCTGGAAGGTCGAGCTTTAATGGGCGAGGCGGGCGACGTATTTGTTTCAGGAGCCGAGGCTCACTTCTCGGTACCATCGGGCCGTTCCTGAGCAAACGTTCCAAGCGGCTGTCCAGCGGGTTGGCTGGTCCGCCTCACGCCCTATTACTCGACGACTCCCGGACGGCCCCCTTCTGGTGAGCTCTGCCCCGGTTTAGGGTACTGTCCGCGCTAATACCGCAAACGCAGGCACCCAGAGTATCAAAGCCACTGCGATTATGACCACCAAGCGGCGCATATCACCCTCCGTCAGCCCTCCCTCATATACGTCGCGGTCGATGTTGAGGCAATGACCCGTCCATCAGGTCGGAGCATTTCTTTTGAGCCATTCCTGCAATTGAAGCAGGCGTTCTCGGTGTCGAT
>DATMKU010000416.1:0-3222 GCA_035570935.1 Allostellaceae bacterium | reverse complement strand
CATCGGTCGTGACAACCCCCGCAAGGGCATGACCACCGTCCGACGCCGACCACGCCGGCGCAAAACGGCGACCGGAATTCGACAGGATGGCGTCTCACAGCCTATATCTTGATGCACCTGGGACAACGGGATAAGGCTCCGTTCCACTATTCTACCACGAACACTTTCCTTGTTCCAATACACCGAAATAGTGCGAGAGGGCGGGCCCTCTCGCATGGTGCATTTGAATGGCGCACTCAAATACTCTCGGCCCGTCGACCTTCCCCTCCCCGGTGGGGTACCAAAGTCCGGGTCCTCCCGCCGTGGACAAACAACTAGCCTAACTTCGCCGATTGGCGGGGTCGAGAGTGCTTAAGTGCTTGTTTCTAGTGATCCGACCGGCAAAGGTCGGCACTACAGCGGGGTGGGCGGCGAGCTCGGCGACGTGGTGATTTTGGGCCTCGGCTGGTCGGGCAGGACCAATTTGAGTTTGTGCAGGAGGAGCGCGAGTTCGGGCTCCGGTTCGGTATAGCGGGTCAACAGCAGCTCGCGGCCGTCGGTGGTCGGGACATGCAGATCGATCATCTGCACGGCGGCGAACTTTTCGATGGCGCTGCGCGGGGTCAGACCGGGCGCCAGGGCATGCAGCCGCCGGCCAAGCGTGACGTGCAGACAATAGGCGAGGAAGGCGATGAAGATATGCGCCTCGATGCGCCTCTCATCCTGGTGAAAGATCGGCCGAATGGCGAGGTCGCCTTTGAGATTGCGGAAGGCCTCCTCGACGCTGACGAGCTGAAGATATAGGCCCCACAGCCGCGCCGGATCGTCGTCAGTGAGGTTGGTGCGCAGCAGGTAGCGTCCTTCACGGCGCCGGGCTCGGCGCAGTTTCTCGCGATCGAGGCGGTAGCTGAAGGTGGCGCGGTCCTTGGCCACCTCGATGGTGAGCAGGCGCCAAGCGGTCCGGGCCTGCTTGCGGGCGGCGCCGAGCCGCATCAGCAGTTCCTCGCGCGTCAGCGTCATGCCAGCGAGCTGCTTGAGCCGGCCCCACAGCCATTTCAGTTGGCGGCGGCGCATCGCCCGTTCCTTGGCGACCCGGTCGGCGCTCTGGGCGAAGACGTAGAGCTCGCCATCTTGCGGCAAGAGCTTGACTTGCACACCCGGCCGGGCGTCCTGCCAAAGCTTGTCGAGCAGCGCCTTTTCCAACCGGGTCAAACGCCCTTTCGGAGTGCCTACCAGATACTGCACTGGCGGATCGGCAGCGCGCATCTCGGCCAGCACCGCCTCGGTCGGCACGCCTCGATCCATCAGCCAGATCCGCCGGGCTTTGCCGTATTGCCGCTCGATGCGATCGAGAAAGCCCTCACATGGGGCGCGACCGGTCAATGGTTTGCTTGCTCGTCATCTGTCGTGCTTCCTCGGAATCTCGGTTTGAGCCTATTTGTCAGCTGCAGCGACGTGCCGCAGATCCTCCGGGAACAACGACAGCGTGCGCGGCTGTGCCGTCCCGGCTTCCATCACCGCGATCGAGCGTCGCCATGCCAGTTCCTGGGTCGAGTTGATCTCGCCCAGATACAAGACGTGGCGTTGCACCACCCGCCCGCCGGCGACGCGCCGGTTCTCCACCACGCTCCAGCTGCGGTGCTCCTTACCATCCTTCCGGCGAATCTTCGAACGCAAGAACATGATGGCTGCCCAGTATCCGCATGGCCGCGGTCCTGGGAATAGCCTTGGTCGGCACTACAGCAACTTTCAGCTGATCGGGCTATCTAACCCCTTGTCCCGCCGTCCCTCGGTCAGCGAAAATTTGTAAAACCCGGTCCCAATCGGCGAAGTAGGGCTAGGCATTTTTGGGTCCCTACCGACCGGGTTTTATTCGCCAACATTTTCGGCGACAGACTCGCCGCTCACGTTGGCTTACGCGCTATTTCGGTCTGCCGGCGGCGGCTGGCCCCGGGATGCCGGCGCTGCGGTTCCGTGATGGGTTTGGCGCTGTTAGCCAAAACCGAGAGGGAGAGAGGGGGTGGAGCTGTGTGACGGATCAAAAGGACGAGAGAAGGCTCCGTCCACCCGTCCGCAGGAGCACCCCATGACTACCCCATCTGCCATCCGCCACATCCCGCTCGACAAGCTGGTGCCGTCCCCGACCAATGTCCGCAAGACGCCGAGCTGAAAGCCAGCATCCGCGCCCGAGGGCTCAAGCAGAACGTCGTTGTTCACCCCGCGGCCGGGGAGAAGGGCGTCCACGCCGTGACCGCCGGCGGCCGCCGGCTCAAGGCGTTGCAGGAGCTCGCGGCCGAGGGCATCATCCCCGCCGATTTCCAGGTTCCGTGCCTGGTCGAGGAGCCCGCGGCGGCGCTCGAGACCTCGCTGATGGAAAACCGCATCCGCGCCGCCCTCTCACCGGCGGACGAGTTTGTCGCGATGGCGGCATTGATCGATAGGGGCGAGACGGTCGAGGCGGTCGCCACCCGCTTCGGCGTCTCGGAACGCCACGTTCGGCAGCGCCTGCGGCTCGGCAGACTGGCACCCGAACTGCTCGACGCCTATCGCAACGGCGACATCAGCCTCGATGTCGTCACCGCCTTCACGCTTGGCGCCGATCATCAGGCGCGCTCGCCGTCTGGCATCAGCTCAAGGACCATTCCTACATCCCGCCCTATACGGTGCGGCGTCTATTGACTCAAACCGCGATCCCGCTCGACTCCGATCTCGGGTTTTTTGTCGGCAGCGCCGCGTACGAAGCCGCCGGCGGCACGGTGACGCGCGATCTCTTCAGCGGTGACGACGAGGGCTTTATGGACGATGCCGGCCAAGGCGCCGCTTGCCGATCCGCGCCGTGCCCTCGGTCATCTCCTCGGCAATGGTGTCCGCTTCGGCACGACGGAGCCTGCCCCCGCGCAGGCGGGGGACATCCTGGCCGCCGGCAAGGTGTCGAGACCATGCTCGCGCTCAAATCCGTGCTGCCTTCATTGCCTGTGATTGCCGGGCTTTCGGCCAACCACCTCGCCGCCCTCGATCTGCCCCCTGCCCCCGGATCGGGTCCGGGGCAGGCGTCTCTACTCCGCCTCTATGTCGCCCGCGACAACGATGCGCCCGGTCTCCGGGCCGCCAACCGGTTGCGCGAACGCGGCCTCGCTGCCGGCCTCGAAATCCGCGAGCTCGTGCCGGTCAATGGCGACTTCAACCTCGATCTCTGCCGTCTGGGCGCCGACATCATGCGAGCACTTGTCGCTGATCAGCTCG
>DATMKU010000415.1:0-18308 GCA_035570935.1 Allostellaceae bacterium | reverse complement strand
GACCACAAAAAGGTGCCGCAAGGGGTATGGCCGGTCCAATTGGTCAAGACGTTGCCGCCGGACGAAGGCGGCTTTCACTCAACAAGACACAATCAGCCCTATGCCAAAGTCATCGTAACGCCGGACAGCGATGAATGGACCGTCGACGCCAGCCATGAAACGATTGAAATGCTGGTCGACCCGAGCGGGAACCGGCTTCAAACTTCCACAGCGATCACGATCAATGCGAACAACGAGGTCGTCGACAGCACCGGCCAGTTCGAATACCTGGTCGAGGCGTGCGACCCTTGCGAGGCCGACCCCTTCACGTATCAGATCTCGGGTATTTCGGTGTCGGATTTTCTGACTCCGCATTTCTACGACCTCAACGCCGCTCCGGGGGCGCGATACAGCTTCACCGGCGCGATCACGGCGCCGCGGCAAATCCTCAAGGGCGGCTATATCAGCTGGATAGATCCGCAGACCAACGAGGTGCAGCAGATCCTCTGGGTCGATCCGAATGAACCGCCGCAGCTGAACAATCTCGGGCCGGCGAATGGTGCCAGCTTGCGGGTCTTTGTCGAACAGCGCACTCATCACAAAGTGCATGCGCGGCGAGTCCGCCCGACGGCGGAAGTGACCGCGAAGAGGAAGGCTTTCCGGGCGCGAATAGAGGAAATAGCGCTGATCCGGGCCCGGCACTTCGTGTGAAGCCCAAAACCGCTCAAGGCGTTCAAATGACCCAAAGAGCGCTCGATTTGGCAAAAATCGGATAAATCAAAGACTCCCTCTCCGTCCCCAGGGGCGGGGAGGGCCGGGGTGAGGTGGGGAATTCCACAGTACCCGCCTTATCGCTGGACCTTCAGCACACTATCCTCTCCAGTTCCCAACCCGAGAGAATGACGTGGCGGACCGTGCGCCGTTATGCTGCGCCGGTTCCGGTTGGTTGCGACAAGCGGGAGGGGCTGGTGACCGGCGTGCTCGACGGCATTCGCGTTCTCGATTTCGGCCGCTATATCACGGGGCCGTTTTGCGCGGCATTGCTCGCCGATCTCGGCGCCGAGGTTATCCGCGTAGAGCGGCTGGGCGGCGGCGAGGATCGCGGGTTTATCCCGGTCGATCCCGGGCCGGCCGGAGGCACCGCCAAAGGCGGCGGCGCGATGTTCCTGGCGATGAACCGCAACAAGCTCGGGATGACGCTCGACCCGGTCGCACCAAAAGGCCGTGAGATCGTCCGCCAGCTCGTCGCCACCGCCGATGTCGTCGTCGCGAACCTGCCGCCGCGGGTGTTGCGTTCGCTGGCGCTCGATCTCGACAGCCTGCGTCAAATTAAGCCCGACATCATCTTGACGACGGTGACCGGCTTTGGCGCCGGCGGGCCGCTGTCCGACAAGCACGGCTTCGACGGGATCTGCCAAGCGATGTGCGGTGCGGTCTATTTGTCGGGCACGCCGGAGCAGCCGACAGCGCTCAAACTCCCTTGGGTCGATTTCGGCACCGCCTGTCTGGCGGCTTTCGGCACGCTGGCGGCGCTGATCGAGCGCGGCAAGACTGGGCGCGGCCAGAAAGTCGAGGGCGCCCTGCTGCGCACCGCGATCGCCTTTGCTAACGCCGCCCTGATCGAGCAGGCCTTGACCGGCATTGATCGCCTCGCGACCGTCAACCGCGGCTTCAATTCGGCGCCGGCCGATTTCTACCGCTGCACCGACGGCTGGATCGTCACCACGGTGATCGGCGCGGCGATGTTCCGGCGCTGGACGCGGATGATCGGCGAGGAGCACTGGCTTTCCGACCCGCGCTTTGCCGACGATCAGTCGCGCGCCGACCATGGCGAGATCATCTCCGCGCGGATGACCTTGTGGTGCGCCGAGCGCAACTGCGCCGAGGCTCTCGGCGCGCTCGAAGAGGCGAGCATCGTCGCCGGCCAGCTCTATTCGCCGCGGCAGGCGCTCGACGACGCCCATATCCGCGCGGCGCATCTGCTCGAAGAGGTGGCGCATCCGACATTGCCGACCACCTTTCCGCTGGCACCCACCCCGATCGAGTTGTCCGAAACCCCCGGCGCCTACCGCCGTCCGGCACCGCTGCTCGGCGAGCATACGGATCAAATCCTGACGAACCTCGGCTATGGCGCGGCCGAGATTGGAGCGTTAAGAACCGAAAGCGTGATTTGAGTGCCCGATTTCTTTTCAAATCGGGCGCTGAGACGCAGGTCTGCGGCCACACGGTCGCGCACGCTTCCCCAAAGTCGCGCCGTGGTCTTTCCGAGCCGGCTCCGCGGCCGAGGCGGTCAGGATTTGCCCGGCGGTTTGGTTTCGGGCGTTGCTTCCCAAAAATAGCTGACCGGGAAGGCGCCGTCCTCGCGCGCCCGCACAAAGTCGCGATGGGTCAGACAACGTCTTCCCCGCGCGTCGATAAATACCGCACTTCGAAACGGCGGCAGCGGCCCGAGCCGCGCCCATTCCTCGTAGCTGTGGAATTGCCCGTCTGCGGCGATGGTGTCTCGCCGTCGCTCCATCGGCCGTCTCCCCTGTTCGATCTGCGCGCCTGCCCGCCTTGCCCGGATCAACGGCGGGATCGGCCGGTCGTTCTCAAGGCCCACCCGCGGCTGCGCCACTCGGCGCAGGCACAAGATTCTCGCGGACGCCTCGCCGTGTTCCTTTAACATGGGCAGGGGCAGCCTCGGGATCGAGGGGCGCAATCAGAGGAGAGCTTGGCTCAGCCCCAAATTTTTCAGCGCATCATGCTCTTATCAAAACCCGCCGCCGCGTTCTTGGCGGCTGAAGTCAATTGATCGGGACTGCGGCTTCGATGTCGCGCGGGCCGGCGGTCCAAGAGTTCTCAAAGCTTCCGGCGAATTCCTGGGTCAGGCCGCTGCGCTCGCGCACCGAGACAAAAAAGGCCAGCACCTGGGCGGTCAGCTTGCGTTCCTCCGCGAGCTCATGCGCGGTCAGTTCGGCGAGATAACCGCGGTTGATGTCGATGCGCTCGACGGGCGTGCGGGCAAAGTAATCGACCGCCGCCCGCAACGTGTTCAGCGCGTATCCGTTGCAGCGCGCCGCGAGGCTGTGGGCATAAGCCCGGTCGAGTGCGGCAAAGCCGCGATAACCGGGCAGTCTCAGATGGGCCTCGAAAATCAGCGCGCGCAATATGTGGCACAGCCCGCCATTCGAGAAGTTTCGCTGACGAAACGTCGCCAGCATCCAGTCGTAAAAGCGATCGAGGCGGGGATCGAGGAAGTCGTAATCGGGCTCGAACGGCGTCCCTTTCAGCCGACCTTCAGCTTCGAGTTGCGCCTTCAACGGCGTGCCGGCATAGGGCAGGGTGCGACAGAAATTGGCGACGCTCCAACCGTCGCCAACAAAGGCGTCGAGAAAATCAATGTTGGCGCGGGTGCTGTCGAGCGTCGAATACGGCTCCAGCAGCATGAAGCCGAAATCGAATGACAGACCCAGGGCGCGCAGCACGTCGCCGGCCGCAAGATGCTGCGCGGGCTTTAACATCTTGTTCATATGCCGCAAGCCGTCGGCGTCGCCGCTCTCGACACCCATGTAAACATGGGCGAGCCCACCTGCCGCCAGCCGCTCGATGATCGGAGCCTGGACCTCGTCGGACCGGCAGCTGATCTTGAACGCGATGCGGTCGGCGAGCCCCATGTCCAGGATCCGATCGACCAGGCCGCTCGCCCAATCGCGCGCGCGGGCTCCGGTCGCCAGGAAATCGTCGTCCTGAAACAAAAAGATGCGCGCGCCCTGCTCGACATGGACGCGGCGCATCTCGTCGGCGATCGCGCGCGGGTCGCGCAACCGGCGGAGCCGGCCGCCTTGCGCCTCGTAGAACGGTCTGATCGAGCAGAAGCTGCAGTTCCACGGGCAGCCCCGGCTGCCCAGAATCGACGCCGTCGCGAGATCGCGGCTGCGATAGTCGATGTCGCCGCGTTCGGGCTGGGGCAGGCTGTCGAGATTGTCGATCGCCGGCCGCAACGGGTTGACGGCGATTTCGGCGCCGCGGCGGTAGGCGATCCCGAGAATGTCGCGCCAATCGCGGCCGGACGCGAGCCGCTCCAGCAGCTCGACCAGCGTGGCTTCGCCCTCGAACCGCACCACCGAGTCGGCGCCCGGGATGCGCTCCAAAACCTCGACGCAGTCGAAGCTCGGGTAATGGCCGCCGATGGTGATGTGCGCGCTGCACCCGGCGGCTCGCAATGCCGCGACAACACGGCCGAATTCCGGGGCCATGTACTGAAAGATCAGCGACAACCCGACGACATCCGGCCTGGTTCGCGCCACGGCCTCGCAAATCGGGCCGGGATCGGCGGTGTAGGTCAGTATTTCGCCGCGAAAGCCGCCATGTCTGACCGAGGACAAGAGATAGCGGAGACCGAGATTGTCCTGGTCCTGAAAGCCGATCAGCAGGACGGATGCGGTCATTGCTTGCCGGCCTGGCCGTCGCGCAGTTCGTTCAGCCGCTCGTTCAACAGTCCTTCGATCGATCGCAGCCGGACGATGTCTTCGGCGACTGCCCGCACCGTCGCTTCGAGCTCCCCCGCGCTCAGGCGGGCGATATCTTCCGGCGGCGGGTCGCTTCCGGTCAAAAGCCGCGCGATCCACTCGGCAAGCAGGGGATCGAGGCCCTCGAGGCGCACCTGATCGCTTGCCGGCGGATCGCCGTGCGGCGGCCGGCGCAACAACAGTTCGGCAAGGCGCACCCGGTCGCTGACCGCCGGGTCGCCCGGATGAGGCCGGCGCAGCAGCAATTCGGCCAAGCGCACCCGGTCGGTCGCAGCCGGATCGCCGTGCGACGGCCGGCGCAACAGCGATTCGGCGAGCCGCACCCGATCACTGACCGCCGGATCGACGATTGGGCCGGGGCGCCGGTAATACGCTTCCGTTACCGACGCGCCGAGGCGTGGAACATCGGTCGGCGCGGTATCGACCGGATCGATCAGCCCAAGCGCCGCGAGAATTCGCTCGATATATGAGATCCTGGCATCGATCAGATAGAAATCACGCACGGTCGGCACCGGCACCTCCTTTAATCGCGAGGCATCTGACGGATGCACGGCCACATGGCTGGCGACGGTGATCAGACCGCCGCATTAACTTTAATAGGCTAGCCGGAGCCCAGCTTAATTACAACTGAATTTTGTTGCGCTCGGCCACGCCCGTTCGGCTCGCCGCTCAAACCGGGGCACGAGCCGATGTCCCCGCGAACTCGCCGTTCGCCGGCTCGGTCAGTTTTATCCTCGCCGACCGATGCCGGGTCGTAACCAGCTGGAACGCGCCTTTGCGACTCCGAGGCAGCCTCGGCGGGCAAGGATCAGCCGCGATCAGTCCTGCCCCGACACCGGGCTTGGCTCGATCAGCGCCGGGTGCCGGCGGTCGATCCATTTCGACAGGAAGGTCGCGCCGGCGACCGCCACGCCCAAGGCGAGAACCCATCGCGCCAGCACCATCAGCCCGGCGGCGGTCGGCTGCGGCCACGGCGTCTGCCAAAAGACCTCGCCGCGCTCCATCATCCATTGCCACGCGACATTGGCGACAATCGCCGACAGGACGATGATCCCCATCCGCCCAGCCATCGCACCGCGAAACAGGAGGGCAAGCGCCGGGACGAAAACACACAGAACCACGAGCTGGCCGATCTCGATCCCGATGTTGAAAGAAACCAGCGATACGAGCAGGTACGAGCCGGCAAACTGCAACTGTTCTTTGAGAATGTCGGCAAAGCCAAACCCGTGCACGAGGCCAAACAGCGCCGCGATGATCCAGCGCCGACGTAGATTGGCGCCGACGATGTTTTCGATCGCCATGTAAAAAATCGAGGCGGCGATCGCCGCCTCGACAAACGGCGGAAACCAGGCGCCGACTGGGGCGAGGTTATACGCGGTGCCGATCAAGGTGATCGAATGACCGAGGGTGAATGCCGTGATCACCGGGATCAGCGGTCTTACCCGGCGAAACGGGATGACGAGACAGAGCAGGAACAGCATGTGGTCGATGCCGCTCAAAATATGCTCGATGCCGAGCCGGACAAAACCGAGCGAGGCTTCCCACCAGGCCGGGTCCAGGTAGACGCGCCCCGATCCGCCGGCGATCATCAGCACCCGGCTTGAGCCATCGAGCGGCATGTAGCGGATCGCGAGCTTGACAGTGTTTCCCAGATCCGAACCGACCAGACTTTCGATCGCGAACACGGATTGCGGCGAATAGATCGGATAGATGAAATGCGCGTCGAAGTAGCCGAGTTCGTAGCCGATCTCTAGATCCGGCCGCGGCGTCGAGGCTACCGTCGCGACCGCCCCCGCGTAATCCTCGAACGACCGGTCCGCCAGCGGCGCCAATTGTCCGGCGGCGCTCGAAGGCAGCAAACGCACGTTGCCCTCCCACAGCGAGAGATCGCTGGCGAGCGCATTGAGCGCCGCTTTGATCGACGGCGCCGAGGCCGCCAGATCGTAATTTCCCCGAGTCATCGGGAACGGGACCGCGCGCAGCAGATCGAGCGGCACGCGGATCACCAGATCGGCCTGGTGCGGCTCGATCCTGACAAATCCGTTCATGAACCGGTCGAGCGGCAGATCATGCGCGGTCGCCGAGACTGAACCAAGCGCCCAAAGCAGCAAGGCGCTGGCGAACCTCGCACAACGGCTCAACATCGTCGATTCACTCCGCCGCCGCACGGCAGCTGCCGAGAGCCTCACTCTCGGCCGCCGCCGCGGCGGACACCCCCCTAATATTGCTGGCCGTTCATCTGCACGAATTTTTGGATCCGGCGTCCGGTGATCGTCTCGGCAACGTAGATGTTGCCCTTGGAATCGACGGTCGTGGTGTGCCCAAAGGCGAAGTTTCCGGCGTTGTGTCCGGGGCATGGTGCGATGCCGCAGACGCCGAGCGCGCCGAACACCATCCCGCTCGCCTTATCGATCAGCCAGGTGTTGTCGTTGCCGAGATCGACATCGACGATGTCCTTTTGACTGGTTGGGCTTTTGCTAGCGAGATAGTCGATATTCGGCCAGAAATCCATGTCGCAGGCGCGCGTGCCAGCAAGCAGGATCGCCTTTTTATTCGCGGCCGACGCGGTCGGGAACTGGTCGATATCGATGACCCGGACCGGCAGGCAGACCGGCTGCGGCGTGCTCGTTGTCGACGGGACGGCGCAAGTCTTCTGGAAGACCTGGATGCGGTCATTGGGCCGGTCGCAGACATAGACAAGCCCGTCATTGCCGAGGACGACGCAATGCGGATGGCCGCCGCCGGTGGCGCCAAAGGTACCCCGGGGGCAGTTCTCGCTATCGGTCGAGCACGCCTGGCCCCATTGGCCGACATACTGCCCGGCGTGGTTGAACACGACGATGCGATGGTTGCCATAGCCGTCGGCGATGTAAATGTCGCCGCGTGTTCCGCTGACCGGGCCCACATCCGGGTCGACGGCGATGTCCGCGGGTTCGTTTAACAGCGTGTGGCTGGTGTTGGCGTCGTTCGTCTCGTTACATGAGGTGAAGGGGTTTGCCCCCGACGCCGGTGGCGTGGTCGTGTCACAGGTCGCCTTCTTGCCGATCTGCATCACAAAGGTGGCGCCGGCGCCCGCTTCGTTGGCGGCTTGCGGATTGTATTCCTGGACGATGCCATCGCCGTTGCCGCCGACCCAGAGGTTGCCCTGGTAATCGATAAAGCAGCCATGCGCACCTTGCGGCATGTAGGCGGCATAGCCGCCATCGACCGCGCTGGCTGGGAGCAGGCTGGGGTTGCCCCAACCGGCTACGGTATCGCCATCGCTATTGTAGGCGACGACCGGGGGCGATGGGATCGCCGAGGCGGTGGCGTCCTGCCCGACGATCGCGCCCGACTCGTTTCCTTGAAGAACCCCGTTTACCGTGGCGCCGACCTCCCAGCCCCGGTTGAAGGTATAGACGTTGTCGTACTTGTCCATGCAGACGCCGGCGATCTCGCCGGTCACCCACCGATGCGCGACGCCATCGGCGCCGACCGGTGCGGGCAGCGGTTTCGGCCAGAGCGGGTCGACCGCAAAGGTCGGGCCTCGTCTGCTGTTGTCGGCGTTGGCGGCGGGCTGCCAAAAACCGGTCGCCACCAACGAAACCACCACGGCCCCGGCGATTGTGCCGGCAATTGTCAGATATCGCGCTGTTTTCATGAGCTTTCCCTCCCCCGCAACGTCTGCGGTTCGTTGACGAGCCCTGGGCGCTTTCCGCGCCCGGCGTCTCCCGGGAGGTGCTACCGGCTGACCGTCGGAGCACCTTCGCGGGATAAGGTAAACATGGTCTCGCGGTGGCGATCCGGTGTCAAGATCAAGGCGGCAGCGATTGTGGCGTCAGTTTGCGTTGGGATCAAATCCGTCATGGCGAACGTGCCGGCCCGGGCCGCCAGCCAGGATTTGGCCGATCGTGACCGGACGGAAATGCCACACATCGACGCCGACATCGAACTGCCGCCGCTGCGGCTTTAGCCGGCCGTGGCTATGGCCGTGCAGATCAACCGAGCCCTTGCCCATGCCGCGCCAGCTGCGGAACGGGTAATGGCATAAGACCAGTGCGACGCCGTCGACGGTGATTTCCGCATAGGGCTGCACGCTTGCCCAGCCGATCTGTGCGGTGGTCGCCGCCGGGTCATTGTTGCCGGTGACGAGGTGTTTGGCGCCGCGCAATCGGCCCAAGAGTTCCGCCGCCACCGCTGCCGGCTGACGGATCGCGAAATCGCCAAGATGCCAGATTTCGTCTTGGGGCCCGACCGTTTCGTTCCAGCGTTCGATCATCGCTTCGTTCATCGCCGGGACCGACGCAAACGGCCGGCGATAAAGCCCGAGCGCCCCGCCATGGCCAAAATGGGTGTCGCTGGTGAAGAAGACCGTCACGCTGTCCGACGCCGCGGGATCTAGAAGTCGGGATCTACAAGTCGGGATCTACAAGTCGGGATCTACAAGTCGGGATCTACAAGTACGGATGGGGATGCTCGATATTCCATGCGGCGCGTTCGGTCAAAGCGTCGCGGGGAGAGGGTGCGATGATGGCCAAGGCTTCGATCGCGAACGGCGCCACCATCATCGTTTTCGCGGTAGTGCTGCTGGGTGCCGCCGGCAGGGTCGATTGGCCGGCCGCGTGGGCGTTCCTGATCCTATTTTTCGCCCTTTCTCAGGCGGCGATGGTCCGCCTGGCGCGGCGTGATCCGGCTCTGCTGGCCGAGCGCCTGAAGCCTCCGGTGCAGCGCGGCCAGCCGCTTTGGGACAAGATTTTTATGCTGACCTTGAGCTTGCTGTGGATCGGCTGGCTCGTCTTGATGGGGCTCGACGCGAGGTTCCACTGGTCAGCTGTGCCGATCTGGCTGCGGACGGCGGGTGCGGCGGGCCTGGTTTTGGGTTACGGGATCATCATCCGCGTCTTGGACGAAAACACGTTCCTGGCGCCAGTCGTAAAGATTCAGCGGACACGCGGCCATCATGTCGTTTCGACCGGCCCCTACGCCCTGGTGCGCCATCCGATGTATGCCGGGATGTCCATCATGGTGCCGTCGGCCGCACTGCTGCTCGGCTCCTGGATCGGGCTGGCGGTCTCGCTCGTCATCGTCGTCGCCGGCGCGTTCCGCGCGGTGATGGAGGAGCGCGAGTTGGAGGCCGCGCTGGAAGGCTATGCGGAGTATAAGGCGCGCGTCCGCTACCGGCTCCTCCCGCTGGTTTGGTGACAAGCCGGAGGATGTCGGGGTCAGCCTGTCGGGCGGCGGCCCGCCCCAAGAACAGCATCAGTCCGATGCCGGCCGTCGGCATCTGCCGCCTTCGTTCAATGCCGCGTTGCCGGGGCAAGTTAGGCGGATATGGCCGTTTTTGGTGCTGCCGCCTCGGCGCGGCCTGATGTAAATGCCATTTACATGGACGTGGTCGGGTTGCATGGGTATTTCGGGTCGATGAGCGGGGCGAGCCGATGAACTGGTCGGGCCAATGAACTGGTTGGGCCAATGAACTGGTCGGGCCAATGAACTGGTCGGGCCGATGAACTGGTCGGGCCGATGAACTGGTCGGGACGAGGGCCGGATGAGCGCCGCGGCTATCATCACGGCAATCTGCGCGAGGCGCTGATCAAGGCGGCTCTCGACCTGATCGCCAAGAAGGGACCGGCCGGATTTACCTTTGCCGACGCCGCGCGCTCCGCCGGGGTCAGCTCGGCCGCACCCTACCGGCATTTCCGCGACCGCGACGCGCTGATCGCCGATGTCGCGCGGCGCGGCTTCGAATTGTTCGCCGAGCATCTCGATCGCGCCTGGAACGACGGACGCCCCGAACCCTTTACGGCATTTGAAAATGTCGGCCGCGCCTACCTCGCCTTCGCCCGCGACGAGCCCGCCTATTACTCGGCGATGTTCGAGGCCGGGCTGTCCTACGATGACGACCCGGCATTGCGTCAGGCCGCCGACCGCGGCTTTGCGGTATTGCGCCATGCCTCGGAGGTGCTGTGCGCCCGCCTGCCGCCCGAAAAACGGCCGCCGGCATTGATGATGGCCTTGCATGCCTGGGCCTTGGCGCACGGCATCGCGTCATTGTTTTCGCGCGGCGACGGTGGGCGGCGGCGATTGCCGATGATGCCCGAGGAACTGCTCGAGGCCGGCATGCTGATCTATTTGCGCGGGCTCGGGGTCATCGCCGAGCCGGCCGAGCCGAAAGCGTGATCGGCCGAGGCTTGACAGCGGCTGGGCCTCGATCTATGTGAATGTTAGATACATTCACATGAGGCCCGCTATGCACCATTTCGCGGCGCATCTCGACGACATCGGCAAGCCTGCATGGATCGGCCTGACGGTGCTGAGCTTTTTCCTGTGGTGGCCGCTCGGCCTTGTGGTTCTCGGTTTTTTAATAGGGAGTGGGCGGATGGCTTGCTGGGCAGAGGGCGCCGGGCCGCGCTGGCAACGGCGGATGGAACGCATGCAGCGGCGCATGTCGCGGATGCAGGGGGCGGCCGAGCGCTGGGGTTGCGGCGGCTCGCAGACAAACTACCGCGCCGCGACCGGCAACCGCGCCTTTGACGAATACCGCGCCGAAACCCTGCGCCGGCTCGAAGAAGAGCAGCGCGAGTTCATGGAATTTCTCGACCGCTTGCGCCACGCCAAGGACAAGGCTGAGTTCGACGAATTCATGGCCGAGCGCCACCGGCGTTCGGAAGGCCCGGCACCGCAGCCGCAGACGATCTGAGCCGGGGTTCGCGGGAAATAACCACGCGGGCTGGCGGTCACGGCTGGAGGCGCAGACCTGCGCGCACCAGCCGGGGCAGCACTTCGGCGCAAAAGTAGGGCAGTTCCTCGAGGTAATTGACAAAAGACAGCGCGATCCCGCGGGCACCGGCAGCGCTGAGCTGCATCAATTGGCCGGCGACCTGCTGCGGATCGCCGACGATCGGCAGGCCGCCCATGCCGTTCGCCTGATACGCGCGGCGCTCGGCGAAATCTTCCGGGTGGGTCTGCCGGGTCACGCCGCGCATCGCGAGGATGTGGTCCACGGCTGCCCAGTCGGCGTTTTCGATTATGCAGTGATGGTAATAAGCCTGCGCTTCGCTCGGTGACGGCCGGCAGGTAATGACGGCGACGGTGTAGACGTCGATTTCGCGATTCTGCGCGCGCGCCGAAGCCTGAACATTGGCAATTTGGGCGGCGAATGCTTGAAGCTCGCCCTTCGGCGCATTCGAGAACAGCGCATCGCAGTTGCGGATCGCAAATGCTCGCCCGGTGGGCGATATTGCGGCGTTCATGATGATCGGCCGGCTGTCGCCGAATGGCTTCGGCTTGGCACGGACCTGCTTTAGGTGGAGGAAGCGGCCCTCGACATCGAAGTCGCTTTCCGCACCCCAGGCGCGCTTGACCGTGTCGAGCCATTCCTGCGCGTAGTCATAGCGTTCGGCGTGCTCGCGCATCGAGGCGCCGAACATCTCGAACTCGTCCTCGTTCCAGCCGCAGACGACGTTCAGGCCAAAGCGGCCGGCGCCGATGTGATCGGCGGTCACGAATTCTTTGGCCGCGATTACCGGATGGATCAGCGGCGCGTGCACGGTGCCGAACACCGTCAGGCGGCGCGTCGCGGCGAGCAGGCCGGCGGCCCAGGTCACGGTCTCCCAGGTCTCGCCCTGGTAGTCGGTGTCGCCGCCATAGCCCTTCCAGCGTCCGATCGGCAGCATGAACTCAAAGCCGGCCTCGTCCGCCAGCTTTGCCAGCCGCAGGCAGTCGGGCCAGCTGCCGCTCCACCGCTCGGGCACCTTGGTGACTGCGCGGCCGGAGGAGCAGTTGGCCCCGAAGAGGCCGAGCTTCAGCATGTTGCGGCTGTAGAGCGCCAGCCGCTGCCGCATGCTCACCCGCGTTGCTCGACGGCTTGGAAAAGGCCCGCTCAGCGGCCGCGGAAATCGGGCAGGCGGCGATCGGCCATCGCCTTGATGCCTTCCTGAAAATCCTCGGTGCGGCGCAGCCAATCCTGCTCGACGAGCTCGCGTTCGGTCGCCGCCTCGATCGCGTCGACGAGCCCGCGGCGTACCGTCTCGCGCGTCGCCATGACGGCGAGCGGTGAGGATTGCGCGATTTCGAGCGCCAACGCCTGGGCGGCGCTGCGCACCTCGCCCTGCGCTACCAGCAGATCGGCGAGACCGATGCGGACCGCTTCGTCGCCCGGGATGCGGCGCCCGGTGTAGAACAGCAAGGCCGCCTGCTGCGCGCCGACCAGCCGCGGCAGGGTCGCGGTCAACCCGAAGCCGGGATGAAAGCCGAGGCGGTTGAAATTCGCGCTGAACCGCGCCTCCGGGCAGGTCACGCGAAAATCGGCGACGAGTGCCAGACCGAGCCCGCCGCCGACCGCCGCACCCTGCACTGCGGCGACGATCGGCTTTTTGGTGCGGAAGAGCCGGATCGCCTCCTTGTAGAGATGCCGGCCGGCAGTGCTGCGGGTGCTTTCGGCGACCGTGCCGGTGTCCATGCGCTTTGAAAAGTCGGCGCCGGCGCAGAACGAGCGGCCTTCGGCGGCAAAAACGACGGCGCGGCAATCGGGATCGTCATCGAGGCGCTCGAACGCGTCGCCGATCTCTCCGACAAGCGCGCTGTCGAAGAAATTATGCGGCGGCCGGCGCATCTCGACGGTCGCGACATGGCCGTCATGGCTGACGCCGATCTCGCGGTAGGAAGGGGTGTCGGTCATATTCGACTCCGGTTTTATTCCCCTTGCCCGGACTTGGTCCGGGCATCCGCGTCTTCGAAGCTGCCGAGGCCAAGCCGGGAAAGGCGTGGATGGCCGGGATGAGCCCGGCCACGGGGTGAGGTGGGACGGCCTACGGGTTCTCCTCCAATTCCGATCAATCCCGGCGTTTGACGATCAGCGCGTCGACGACGGTCACGCCTTGGCCCTGCGGATGGACGATGACCGGGTTGAGGTCGATCTCGTCGATCTGGTCGGCGTGGTCGGCGGCAAAGCGCGACAAGGCCGCGATCAATTCGGCGAGTGCTGCGCGGTCGGCCGGCGGGGCGCCGCGCACGCCGTCGAGCAGAGCCCCACCCTTTAGTTCGCCGAGGAGGGCCTGCACCTCATCGGGGCCGATCGGCACCGGCGAAAAAGCGACATCGCGCAAGACCTCGACATGGATGCCGCCGAGCCCGACCATCAGCATCGGGCCAAAGTCGGGATCGCGGGTGACGCCTAGAATTATCTCGACTCCTGGCGGTGCCATTTGTTGTACGAGCACGCCTTGGATCGCGGCACCGGGATGCGCGGCCTCGGCATTGACCAGCACCCGCGCGTAAGCCCCGCGCACTGCGGCATCGCCTTGTGCACCGAGCGCCACGGCGCCGGCTTCGGTCTTGTGAGGAATGCCCGGCGATTGCACCTTGAGCGCTACAGCACCGCCGATGCGAGTGGCGGCTGCCACCGCCTCGTCCGCCGAAATCGCAAGCGCCTCGGGCGGGCGCGGCACCCCGTAGCCGGCGAGCACTGCCTTGGCTTCGTCCTCGGTCAACACAGGGCCGGCGGCGGCGAGCGCGCGGCCGGCCCGATCGCGGACAGGCGGCGTCGTCGCGGGCGGCGGCGGGCGGTGCCGCCGCGCCTGGAAGCGGGCGTAATCGACCAATGCTCGGATCGCGCGGGCGCAGCTCGGCATCGATGTGTAGCAGGGGATCCCAGCCTCGGCGAAGGCCGCCATCGCCCGCGGCGAGGCGCCGGTGTAGGTGCACAGCAGGATCGGCTTGTCGCGCGGCCCGGTCATCGCCGCCAATTCCTCGGCGCGCTGGGCGGCGGTGGCGTCGTTGGCGAGCGAGCCGATCAGAAGGATCGTGTCGATGCGTCGCGACTCGCGAACGATCTCGACGAGCCGGGCATAGCCGACCTCGTGGATCGCCTGGGCGGTGCCGTCGACTGGGTTCTGCGCCGAGGCATAGGACGGCAATAATGTCAGGATGCGCTGTTGGAGGTCGTCTTCGAGCACCGGCAGTTCGAGGCCGTGCGCCGACAGGATGTCCGCCATCCATACGGCACTGCCGCCCGAGCCGGTGATCACCGCGACGCGGTTGCCCGACGGCAGTGGGCAAAAGGCAAACGCGGCGGCGACATCGAGCATGTGGTCGAGGTCTTCGCCGCGGATGATGCCGTGGTGGCGAAAGATCGCGTCGTCGACGACCCCGGCATGCGCGAGCGAGCCGGTGTGCGAGGCGGCGGCGCGGCGGCCGGCGTCCGAGCGGCCGACCTTGGCGACGATCAAAGGTTTGCCGGCGGCTGCCGCCTTGTCGGCGACGGCGCCGAAATGGTCGGGGCGGCGGATCGCTTCGAGATAGAGCAGAAAGATGTCGGCGCCGCCGTGGTCGAGCGTCCAATCGACATAGTCGTGGGCTTCGAGGATCGTCTGGTTGCCGGCGCTGACCTGATACGTGAAACGCAGCTGTCGGTCGCGGCCGCGATTCAAAAAGGCGAAGGTCAGAGCCCCACTCTGACAGCTGACCGAAATCGGCCGGCCATGCGGGGTCGCCGGCAGCAGGCTCTGCCGGGGATCATGAAACACCGGGCTGAAGGTCGCGACAACGCGCTGCAGCGAGTTGACCAGCCCCTCCGAATTCGGGCCGCAGACCAGAATGCCGTGCTTTTCGGCAATCCGGCGCAATTCGCCGTCGCGGGCGTGCGCCGCAGCCCCACTCTCCTCAGCAAAGCCCGAGCTGATGACGACCGCGGCGCGGATGCCGCGCTGACCGCATTCGTCGAGGGTGCGCGGCACCACCGCCGCCGGCACCAGGATCACCGCGAGATCGGCCGCTTCGGGCAGATCGGCGACCGAGGCATAGCCTCGCAAGCCCAAGACCTCGCTCTGGCTGCGCGTCACCGGATAGACGCGGCCCTGATAGCCGTGGCCGATCAGCGCGTGGGTCAGCCGGCCGCGCAATGTGTGGGTGTCGCCCGAGGCGCCGATCACCGCAATGCTGTCGGGCGAAAGCAGGGGACGGAGGTCAAACATAACGCCGCGCCCAGACCTGCCCTCTCCGCCCTTTAGGGGGGAGAGGGAGGGGACCCGTCGCGCAACGGCGGGGAGGGTGAGGTGGGCAAAGCCCGAGCCTGGCCCCACCACCCACCTCACCCCACCCCTCTCCCCCCGCAAGCGGGCGGAGAGGGAGCAATGGGTGGGGCTTCAAGGCAGGGGCGCAGATAAGATCCGGCATTTTCTAGCCTCGAGCAATCATCGGATCGCGCCATGTCTGGGCGCACGGGGCCTGCTTGTGAAATACAGCACCGCTTAGCGCAAGCCGAGGCCGCGGGCGATGATGCCGCGCAGGATTTCGCGGGTGCCGCCCTGGATCGTCAATTTGGGCGCGATCAAGGTGGTATAGCGCAATGCCTCCTCAAAGCGGTCGTCGTTGCTGTCGGGCTGCGCGTCGCCGGGCGGCGGCGCCAGCAGGCGCACCTTGTCGGGCAACGCCTGTTCGAAATTGTTGCCGAGATCCTTGACGACGGCGGCCTCGACCGCGGGCGTCTTGCCGGCCTGCAGCATCCCGGCGACCGACAATGACATGCGGCGCAAGGTGGCGAGATGGGCGACCTGGCGGCCGATGCCCTCGGCCAGCCGGTCGTCCGGCTCCTCGCCAGCGACGCGGACCAATTCGACGAGGCTCGAGAACGTCTCGATCCAGCGGTCGGGGCCGCTTCTTTCATAAGCGAGTTCGTCGGTCGCCTGCTTCCACGCCATGTCGACCTCGCCGATCAGATGCGAGTCCGGCAGAAACGCGTCGTCGAACACGACCTCGTTGAAATCATGGCCGCCGGTCAGGTTGATAATCGGGCGGATCGTGATTCCCGGAATTTTCATCTCGACCAGGAACTGGGTCAGCCCGTGGCGGCGGTTTTCCTTGGTCGATGGCGAGGTCCGCAACAGCGCGATCATGTAATCGGCTTCGTGCGCGTTGCTGGTCCAGATCTTGCGCCCGTTGACAAGCCACCCGCCGTCGGTTTTCGTCGCTCGGGTCGAGGCGGCAAACACATCGGAGCCCGAATTCGGCTCGCTGAGGCCGATACAAAAGCACAATTCGCCGGCGGCAATCTGGGGCAGGATCTTTTGCCGGATCTCCTCCTGGCCGTAGCGCAGGATGACCGGGCCCGATTGCCGGTCGGCGGTCGAATGGGCGCGGGTCGGCGCGTGCGCCGCCAGCATCTCCTCGGTCACAACGTAACGTTCGAGTTGCGAGCGCTCCTGGCCCCCGTAGTTTTTTGGCCAGGTCATGCCGATCCAGCCCTTGGCTCCCATCCTGCGGCTGAATTCGCGCGAAAACCCGCCCTTGCCGCGATGCGCGGACAAGGTGCCGGCCTCGGCCTCCTGGTGCAAAAAGGCGCGTACTTCCTGGCGCAGTTCCTTGGCCTCGGGCGGCAACTCGACCGGATCGAAACGAAAGCTTATCGTCATCGGGGCCTCATTATTTTCGACGGCGGATGCATCCGCCCTACGAATCTTGCGTGATGAAGGGCCACAGCCGGTCGGCGCCCTGGGTTGCGACCATCCGGCCGAGCCGGATCGCCCACACCGTCTCGTTGCCGAATTCCTCGCGCCAGCTCCACAGCCGGCGGGTCGCATGGTGCAGCGTGTGTTCGTAGGTAAAGCCCATCGCGCCGTGGACTTGATGGGCGATCGCGGCACCGGCGCCGGCGGCCTCCCCGGCGCGCACTTTGGCGATCGCGACCTCGGCCTCGCCGAGATCCGGGCCGCAACAGGCTTCGGCGGCGAGATCGGCGGCGGCACCCGCCGCGGCGACCTCGCCGGCGAGGGTCGCGAGATTGTGCTGAACCGCCTGGAACTTCGCTATCGGGCGGCCGAATTGCGAGCGGTCGAGCGCCCATTGCACCGATTGCTCCAGGATCTTTTCGAGGGCGCCGGCCATCTGCTGCAGCCGCACGGCGGCACCGAGGCGCTGGATCATGTCCTGGTCCACGTCGACAGGATTAATCGCTTCCGGGACCGCACCGTCGAACGACACGGTGTCGCGCGGTTCGCCGGCGAGGCTTTTATCCTGGGCGATCGACAGTCCGGCGGTCGCCACCAGCGCGGCCAGCCGCTCGTTGCCGCGATGGGCGAGCACCGCGATGTGACCCGCATTGCGGGCGAACGGCACCCGGCGGGCGCGGCCGCTGAGCCTGCCGTCCTTGCCGAGCGCGATATGGCCGTTGGCATGCACCGGCGCGATGGTCATCGGCCCCGCCGGCATTCCAAGCCCGGCCCGCGCCAGCAGCCAGCCCGCGATCAGGGTCTCGGCGAGCGGCGCCGGCACGGCAAAGCGGCCGGCCGCCCGCAACACCGCAAAGCCGTCGGCCATCGCCGCACCGGCGCCGCCCAGTCCCTCCGGCACCCAGGCGAGCGGCAGCCCCGACTCTTCGAGCGCATCCCACAGCGCCGTGGGCCACACGCCGGTTTCGGCGTCGTTGATCGTGGCGGGCTCGCACAGATCCTGAAAGATCCGGGTTGCGGTATCGACGATGATGTTATCGCTGTCGCTCATTTCGCGTCCGGCTGCCGCTCCCTCTACCGCGATCGTAGTGCAGCCGCAGCGCCACGGAAAGCGCTACTGAGGAGAGCCGCCCTCTGCTATAAGCTAGTCGTCAGTCTAGCCCAGCAGGTCATCATGCAGGAAGTCGGAGCGTTTGAAGCCAAGAACCGGCTTGGCGCGCTGCTCGACCGCGTCGAGCAAGGCGAGGAGATTGTCATCACTAGGCGCGGCAAACCTGTCGCCAAGCTGGTTCCGGCGAACCCAGGGTTTGACAAGGCAAAGGCTCGTCAAACCATCTCCGGACTGATCGAAGCCAGCCGCGGTTTGTCATTGGGCGGTCTCAAGATCAGGGAC
>DATMKU010000414.1:0-2581 GCA_035570935.1 Allostellaceae bacterium | reverse complement strand
ACGACGGACGGGTGGTCGGGGCCTGACCCCCAGCGGCCGGGCCGAGCTCGAGGCGTCGCGGAGCGCGTTCCACGCCACGCGCCGCGACGTAATGGACACCGGGATAAGGACGAGGTGCGCACGTGGGCACCGCCCTCCCTGTCATTGCGAGGAGCGTAGCGACGAAGACCCTATGTCCCTGATCCTCGAGTAGAGGCGACTCACCCCCGATGTGGCTACGAGGGTTGCCCGGGCAGTCCGGACAGAGCCTCACACAAGGAGGGTGAGTCATGGGGGAACATAGTATGGCCTACGTCGCCTTCGATACCTCGAAGCTGCACAACGCGGTGGCGCTCGCCGAAGCCGGCCGCGCCGGCGAGGTGCGCTACCTGGGTGAGTTCGAGAACACCCCGGCGGCGACCGCGAAGCTGGTGCGCAAGCTGACGGCGAAGCACGGGGCGCTGAGTTGCTGCTATGAAGCCGGCCCGACCGGCTACGGTCTGTATCGGCAGATCACACAGCTTGGCCAGGACTGCATCGTGGTGGCGCCGTCGCTGATCCCGCGCAAGCCGGGCAAGCGGGTGAAGACCAACCGGCTGGATGCGCTGTCGCTGGTCAAGCAGTTGCGTGCCGGCGAGCTGACCGCGGTGTGGGTGCCGGACGAGCGCCACGAGGCGGTGCGCGAGCTGACGCGGGCACGCGGCGCGGCGACGCTCGATCTGCGAGCGAAGTGCCAGCAGGTGTCATCGATGTTGCTGCGGCTCGGCCGGCACTACCCGAGCAAGACGACCTGGGGCAAGGCGCACATGGCCTGGCTCGCCGGGCAGAAGCTGGCGCATCTCGAGCAACGCATTGCGTTGGAGGAGCGGCTGGTTGCGGTGCGCCAGGCGAAGGAGCGCATCGAACGACTGGAGCGGGCGATCGGCGAGGCGGTGCCTGCCTGGTCGCTGGCGCCGCTGGTGACCGCGCTGATGGCGCTGCGCGGGATCGACTTCATTGCGGCGACGGCGTTGCTGGCGGAGTTCGGCGATCTGAGCCGCTTCCGCACGCCGCGCGAGCTGATGGCCTGGCTCGGTCTGGTGCCGAGCGAGTTCTCCACCGGCGAGAACACCAGGCGCGGGCCGATCACCAAGGCGGGCAACCGGCGGGCACGGCAGCTCCTGATCGAGTGTGGCTGGAGCTATCGGCATCCGCCACGGGTCGGCGCCGACAAGCTGGTCAGGGTTGCCGCCGCGCCGCCGGTGGTGCGCGACATTGCCTGGAAGGCGCAGGTGCGGCTGACCGGGCGTTATCGTGCGCTCTGTCGCGCCGGCAAGCCGGACGTGGTCGCCATCACCGCGGTGGCGCGCGAGCTGGTGGGCTTCATCTGGGCCATCGCGCGTGCGGTTGCCGCCAACGCCGGGGCGGCCGCTGCCGATGCGAAGGCAACAGATACCGACAACAGGTCTGGCGGCACACGGTCGGCCAGCAACCGGTCCGCCATATCGTCACGTGACGGAATACAGGGGAAACCCGCCCATGGGACGCAGGCCACAGGGCGAACACGCACTGAGCGGCGCCGAACGCCAGGCGCGCTACCGCACACGGCAAAACCTGTCGGTGCCGGCGATACCGTCGGCGCAACCCCACCGGCCCACACGGCCACGCAGCGCCAGCCGGGTGCAGCGTTGGCACGCGGCGGTCGGCGAGATCGTCGCCTTGCAGGCGGAATATGCCGCATGGCTGCAAGCCCTGCCGGAGGCAACCCATGACAGCCCGACCGGACAGGCGTTGCAGGCCATTGTCGCGCTCGATCTGGACGAGATCGCCGCGATCGAGCCGCCGCGCGGCTTCGGCCGCGATTAGCGGGTGCGGCAGGTGGCTCTACCGGCCGCCTGTGCAGGCGGGCCCACAGCACGTAACTGCGACAGCCGGGTGCAGGGCAGTCTTGCGGCATCGGTCTTGCCGGGCGTTTGATGCGCAGAGACGACCGGCGCTCGTCATGCCCGATCGCTGAACAACAAGGTCGCACCACATATCGTGTAAAGGCGGGGGTGAAGCCACGGTAAGGGGAATCCCAGCGGATTGCTTAGAGGCCGGTCAGACCACCGACCGACGCCCGTACGAAGACAGGGGCAGCCCCGGACGAAATACGGTCTTGCGGTAAAACCCGCGCATAAGAGATGGCTCACCGACGTCTGCGGGCTTCACTCCCGCCCTTACACGATCAACCGCTCAACGCGCCGCCCGAACTCATGCGGGCGGCGGCAGAAAAAAACGTGCCGGGGGGGTTGATGCGGGACATAAGAGCAATCTCCTCCCAGTGAGCAGGAGCTTGCTTCGCCGCCGCTCTCCTCACACTGACAGGGCCGCGTCGCCCGCCAGCACAAAAATACTCTACCGACCCGCAGGACCAGCGTATTGCGGATCGTTCGGGCTCATCAATTCCGGGATGGAGACACGGAATTTGCAGAGATGGTCGCCGCGGGTCTTGAGCGCGTCCCACCGCACGATCGTTCCGGGATGATAGGTCTGGTACATCGTCGTGTGCAGCTCCACGTCATACAGCAGGCCGAGGGCCAGCCCGTCGTGACCGAATTCGCCCCACACGTCGGCGTACGGG
>DATMKU010000413.1:0-37729 GCA_035570935.1 Allostellaceae bacterium | reverse complement strand
ATCGAGAGCATCAGCGGCGACTTCCTCGGGTGTCGGCAGCGCGGGCGTCGGCGCGAGCGCCGCTGCCTCAAGTCGTGTTTGGGCGAGCGAGGCGAAGGTCCCCTCCGGATACTGCTCCAGATAGGATCCCAGTTCGGCGGGGCTGCCATCCTTGACGCTGTCCCAAAGTGCCAACTCCAGCGCGACTTCATTGTCGGCCGACAATTCAGAGATCGCCGCCCGCGCCATAGGCAGTTCGGTTGACTCGGGGTCTCCCTCGGAGGTCGGCCCCTCTTGTTCCCATGAACCCTCGCCGACCCGAAGGCGGAAGGCTCGAATCGGATGTGCGATATTTTTAACCAACTGCTCGCCGAGATCCTCGAAGATCATCCCGCCGCGATGGCGCAGATGATCGCGCACGCCCCGCGAGACGCAGATCTCCCCTCCCCTGACGAGCCCCTCGAGCCGGGCCGCGACGTTGACGCCGTCGCCAAAGATATCGCCGTCCTTGGCCATCACGTCGCCGACATTGACGCCGATCCGGAAGCGCATCCGTCGCTCTTCGGGTTCGCGATCATTAGCGCGTCCAAGCGCCTCTTGGATCTCGATCGCACAGTGAACCGCGTCGAGCACGCTGATGAATTCGGCGAGCACGCTATCGCCGGCGGTGTTCGCGATCCGCCCTCGATGCTGCCCGATCAGATCGTCGACTACCGCACGACGGGCCGACAATGTCGCCATCGTCGCCTCTTCGTCGCCATGCATCAGGCGGCTGTAGCCCTCGACGTCGGCGGCGAGGATCGCCACAAGCCTTCTCTCGACCGGCGGAGCCTCCATCCCCGAAAAGCCCCTATCCTCCGGGAGCCGGCGGTATCAGGCGCCCGATTGCGCCTTCGAGCCGGTCATCTGTCGCGAAATAGATTGTTATCCCGCGCGGACAGCCGAGTTGGTTATTTTCCCTAAACCAGGCGATGGGGATCTGTATCTGCGCACCACATTTGAGGCAAACCTCCGGCAGCACATAGTTCCCAATAACACCGGACAAGTATTATTCCTTGAACATGAATAGCTTCAACCCATCGTGCGTCACGACGCAGCCAGCTCTAGATCCATTGCGTATTTGCGGCAATGTTCGAGATATGCCGCCTCGTGACTAGCGACCAGCTCGACGATGCTCGACCACAACCAATTGGGCGCATCCAGATTCTCAGAGCGATTGCGGCTGAGTTCGTCACGCCATTTCGCGCGCGTCACGACATCCATCTGACGGGCATGCGCCTTGCCGACCACCATCGCCAGATACCTGGCAGCCTTCATCGCCTCTTCGCGGCTAATCTGGTCGATCTCAAGCTTGAGGTCCTCGGGCAGGAGTTCGCGCATGAAGATGGCGCGGTCGAGGAAAGTCGCGCCCAGCATCCGATCGCCGAGCGCCGGCGACAAGTGCCGAGCGCCCTCGACGACGCGCATCCCCTGATCCGGCGGCATCGCGGCCTTTGCGTGATGCGGCGCAGCCGCCTGCACGGCTTCCTTGATGTCGATCAGACAGAGGCCGCCTTCTTTTGCGTGGCTTTTGCCCACCCCCAGCAATACCGCAAAACGCAGCCGTCCGAGGGAGCTGCACCCCTTCATCCAGTACGCGGCATCGAGCACTTCGACGCTCGCGTCGTTTTCGCGCGAGCGCAGGGCCGTAACCAGCAGACGCACGTCCTCGGTCGCAAAAATGCGTTCTATCTCGCGCCTCTCGTCTTCGCTGATCGGCCAGAACCGCTTACCCAGCGGGATCGTCGGGCTGGTATCCTCGAGACGCTCTTTCGCCAGGCGGTCCCAGGTCCGCCCGACCGCCTGACGCATGACGACTCGGACGCATTCCGGGCGCCGGCTGCGCAGATCCGGGTCTTTGTCGGCGAGCGCTTCCTCGTACCCCTCCACCATCTGCTCGATCATCTTGGCGGTGGTTACCCCCGGCAGGTCCGAGCCGCGCGCCGCTGTCGCCAGCGACAACCCGAGGCGGATCAGATCGTGCGCCGGATTGCCGATTACGGTCTGGTCGAGGTCGCGGATCTCGATATCGATCTGGCCGTCGGTATCGGCCAGCGGACCCAAATTGCCGACGTGACAATCCCCGCAAATCCAGATCGGCGGGCCTTGCGGCACCTTGCTGATGTCTGAGGCCGCAAGCCACTCGTAGAACTTCAGCGTATTTCCTCGGACATAGGCGGACGCCGAGCCGGCCATTTTCAGATCGCGGGATCGTCGAAGCGCGGCGTCCCGCTCGGATAACGACTTAATCTGCGACGAGGCCCTTGCCATGCAATCCCCTGATAACCCTGAAAGGCCTCAAAGATCGAGGTTCGCTGCCAGCATCCCCGTCCATCCTAAATGAAACGATCACGCGGCCTTCCGCTCGTCAAGGGTAACGTCGAAGCCGAGTTCGGCGAGTTTGCGGACAAGGCGGGCGACCAGGCGGGGCGTCGTATCGGTCGAAGTGGCCGGCGCAGAGGCCTTTGAAGCCAACGGCGCGGGCGAGCCCGGTGGCTCACCACAAAAACGTCGCGAGACGCCCGATCGGTACGCCGAGGCTGCGTGCAATCCACACATATTTCGAGCCGGCGCGCGGCATGACCCGATTGCCGCGCCGGTTTCAACCGCCCGATGCGGCGAGGCGCGCCAATTCCCGTGCGATCGGCCTCCTCCGGACCGGGGGCTTGCCTTCGCGGCGGGTGCGTGCACAATTCGCCCGCCGTGGCGGGGTGGTAGCGGGCGGCAGGGTGCCGCGGGCGATTGCGAGGACGAGATGAAAGCGCTGGTCGCGGTCAAGCGGGTCATCGACTACAACGTCAAGATCCGGGTCAAGGCAGATCACAGCGGCGTCGAGACCGCCAATGTGAAGATGTCGATGAACCCGTTCGACGAGATCGGCGTCGAGGAGGCCTTGCGGTTGCGCGAGGCCGGGACCGTCAGCGAAGTGGTCGTCGTTTCGCTCGGTGCCGCGCAATGCCAGGAGACGATCCGCACCGCGCTGGCGATGGGCGCCGACCGCGGGGTGCTGGTGCAGACCGACGCCGAATTGCAGCCGCTCGCGGTCGCCAAATTGCTGAGGGCGGTGATCCTCGAGGAAAAGCCCGAGATCGTCATCCTCGGCAAGCAGGCGATCGACGACGACTGCAACCAGACCGGCCAGATGCTGTCGGCTTTGCTCGGCTGGCCGCAGGCGACCTTTGCCTCCAAGCTCAAGATCGGCGACGGGAACGCCGAGGTCACGCGCGAGGTCGATGGCGGGCTCGAAACCATCGCGATCAAGCTGCCGGCGGTGGTGACCACCGATCTGCGGCTCAACGAACCGCGCTACGCCTCGTTGCCGAACATCATGAGGGCAAAGAAAAAGCCGATCGCGACGACGACGCCCGAGGCGCTCGGCATCGACGTGACGCCCCGGCTTACCGTGCTCAAGGTCGAAGAGCCGCCAAAACGCCAGGGCGGGCATAAGGTCGGCTCGGTCGCGGAACTCGTCGACAAGCTCAAAACCGAGGCGCGGGTGATCTGATGGCCGCTCTCGTCGTCGCCGAACACGACAATCGGGTGTTGAAGCCCGCGACGCTGAACGCGCTCGCCGCGGCCAAGGAAATGGCCGGGGCCGATGTCGATGTCATCGTCGCCGGCAAGGATTGCAGCGGTGTCGCAGAGGCGGCGGCCCAGATCCCGGGCGTCAGGCGGGTTTTGCTCGCCGAGGACCCGCGTTACGAGCATGGTCTTGCCGAGAATATGGCGCCACTCCTGGTCAAGCTCGCCGAGGGCTACGGCCACCTGGTGGCACCGGCGACGACCGCGGGGAAAAACCTGATGCCGCGGGTTGCCGCGTTGCTCGACGTGATGCAGATCTCGGACATCAGCGCGGTGGTTTCGCCCGACACCTTTGTACGGCCGATTTATGCCGGCAACGCGCTCCAGACAGTGCAGTCGAAAGACCCGGTCAAGGTCGTCACGGTGCGCGGCACGGCTTTTCCGCCGGGTGAGGCAACCGGCGGATCGGCGCCGATCGAGACGCTCGCCGCGACCGGCGCCGCCGGGCTTTCCGAATTCGTGCGGGCCGAGTTGTCGAAATCCGAGCGCCCCGAACTGACCAGCGCGCGGGTCATCATATCCGGCGGCCGCGGCATGCAGTCGGGGGAGAACTTCCATTTGCTCGAAAGCGTCGCCGACAAGCTCGGCGCCGCGGTCGGCGCGTCGCGCGCCGCGGTCGATGCCGGCTTTGTCCCGAACGACTACCAGGTCGGTCAGACCGGCAAGATCGTCGCCCCCGAGCTTTACATCGCGGTCGGGATTTCCGGCGCGATCCAGCACCTCGCCGGCATGAAGGACTCGAAAGTGATCGTCGCGATCAACAAGGACGAAGAAGCGCCGATCTTTCAGATCGCCGATTACGGCCTGGTCGGCGATTTATTCAAAATCCTGCCCGAACTTGCCGACGAGCTCGAGCGCCGCCAGTGAGCGCCGCCGCGTCCTCCGCCGCACCGCCGCTCGAGCGGCTGCGCCGGATTGGCGTCGTCGGCGCCGGGCAGATGGGCGGGGGCATCGCCCATGTCTGCGCGCTCGCTGGGCTCGATGTCGTGGTGACCGACATCAGCGAGGAGGCGCTGCAGCGCGGTCGTGACGCGATCGACCGCAACCTGGCGCGCCAGGTCGCGCGCGGCCGGATCCGCGAGGACGAAAAAGACGCGGCGATGGCGCGCATCTCGACCGGGGTCGATTATGCGCTGTTTGGCGAATGCGACATGGTCATCGAAGCCGCGACAGAAAAAGAGGACATCAAGCGCCAGATCTTCAAGCAACTGACCCCGAAATTGCGCCCCGACGCGCTGATCGCCACCAATACCTCGTCGATTTCGATCACCCGGCTCGGCGCCTCAACCGACCGGCCGGAAAAATTCATCGGCATGCACTTTATGAACCCGGTGCCGGTGATGACCTTGGTCGAGCTGATCCGCGGCATCGCCACCAATGAAGAAACCTTTGCGCTGACCCGCGACCTGGCCCTGAAGCTTGGCAAGACGCCGGTCGCCGCCGAGGACTACCCCGCCTTTATCGTCAACCGCATCCTGTTGCCGATGATCAACGAGGCGGTCTACGTGCTGTACGAAGGGGTGGGGTCGGTCGAGGCGATCGACACGGCAATGAAACTCGGCGCCAACCATCCGATGGGGCCGCTCGAACTTGCCGATTTCATTGGGCTCGACACCTGCCTGTCGGTCATGCAGGTACTCTATGAAGGGCTCGCGGACAGCAAATACCGGCCCTGTCCGCTGCTCGTAAAATATGTCGAGGCCGGCTGGCTCGGCCGCAAGACCGGTCGCGGCTTTTACGACTATCGCGGCGACACGCCGGTGCCGACGCGCTGAGCCGCGAAATAATGTCCCGCATTCTTGTCCGCTGTGGGCCGATCCGTTATCAAGCTGTCACGAACGCATGCTATCCCGCCTTGCAATCGTTGATGTGCAGAGTGGCTTCCTGGTGACGGCTTGCTTGGACAATTGCCCGGCTCTGGTGCTCAACGCGGATTTCCGCCCGCTGAGTTATTTTCCGCTGTCCTTGTGGTCGTGGCAGGACGCGATCAAGGCGGTGTTTCTCGACCGGGTCAACATCATCGACCATTACGATGTTTGCGTACGCAGCCCGTCGCTCGAAATGCAATTGCCGAGCGTCGTGTCGTTGAAGGAATACGTGCCGGCGGCGCGCCATCCGGCGTTCACCCGGTTCAATGTCTTTCTGCGCGACCGGTTCAGCTGTCAATATTGCGGCGAGCCTTATCCCTCGCACGAGCTGACCTTTGACCATCTGGTGCCGCGCTCGCGCGGCGGGCGCACGACCTGGACCAATGTCGTCACCGCCTGCGGCAGCTGCAATTTGCTGAAAGGCAACCGTCTGCCGCGCGAAAGCGGCATGTATCCGCGCCATCGCCCGGTGCAGCCGACGACCTATATGCTGCAGCAGAACGGGCGCGCCTTCCCGCCCAATTACCTGCATCATAGCTGGCGCGACTATCTCTACTGGGATACCGAGCTCGATCCGTTTTGAGCCGAGGGCGCCAAGGCGCGTCCACCCCGATTGCCTCTTGTCACCCGGTGCCGCTTCAGGCTTAATTTTTCCGCGGCGAAATGCCGCCGGTTAGCGAACGCCAAGCCATAGCATCGCCCCGGCTGCCGACAAGACGAGGAGGAAGAGCGCCGATGCTGGCGGATCTGCCGGCCAAAAAGCAACGGTTGCTCGGCCTCATCCGCCGCCGTTCGCTCCTGCAAAACCGTGACTTTGTATTGTCCTCGGGCCGGTCGAGCGGCTTTTTCTTCGACATGAAGCGAACGGTGCTCGATCCCGAGGGGGCGGTTCTCATCGCCGACCTGCTGTTCGATCTGATTCGCGACGAGGATGTCGGTGCTGTCGGCGGCCTCGAAACCGGGGCCATTCCTATCGTCGCCGCGGTCTGCGCGCGCAGCTGGCCGGAAAAGCCGATTGCCGGTTTTTTCGTGCGCAAGGAAGTCAAGGGCCACGGCACCGACCAGCGGGTCGACGGGCTGCTTGAAAGGAGCGCGCGAGTTATCCTGTTCGAGGATGTGACGACGACCGGCGCCTCGGTCATGCAGGCAGCCGAGCAGGTGCGTCGCCTCGACTGCACGATCGTCAAAATCATCAGCGTCGTCGACCGGCTCGAAGGTGCAGCCGACAATTTCAAAAAGGCCGGCATCGTCTTCGAAGCCCTGTTCACTTGGCGTGACTTTAATTGAGCGAAGTGATCGTCGACTTGGCTGCGGCCCATCTGAAGCGTCAGTTCCAAAATCAGACGCAGCGCAACCGGTTTGGCAATCTCGAAGCGTTGCTGGAGCTGTCGATCTACGCCCGCGGTTGCATTGCGTCGTCGCCATCATCGAGCCGGGTCACCGTCGCCTTTGTCCTCGAGCGCGTGCTGAACAAATCCGCCAAGGATCTCGATGGCAGGCCGGTGCGGATTTCGGAGGTCGCCGACCTCGGCCACCGTCTGCATCCGCCGGTCGCGCGCGCCGTGGACTTTCTCGCCGGCGCCGAGGACGATCCCATTGAAATTGCCGCCGCCCTTGTCCGCGCATATCCGGCCCGCGAGCGGTAGCCCGTTTACCTGACATTGAGACGAATCAAAAAGGCGCGCCGTACCCCAGACTTGGCCAATTGCTGGCGGAGCGCGGTGATCGCGCGCTCCTGATAGGCGGCGTCGATTCGGTAGACCGGGACCGCCGCGCACGAATCGGTCCCGCCCTTGCGCGCTGCCGCGGCGCGTTTAGCGGCAACGATGTCGGTCGGATAGCGGTAAGCGGCGGTTTTGGCCAAATCGTAGGATTCGCGCGCCCAGATTTCGAGCGTGCCGTCCGACCACTGCGCAATCTCGGCGGGTGTCAGGCCCGCGACGATCTGATCGGCGGCGACGGTCGGATCCCGGCCCTCGGCCTCGGCGACAAGCAGCAGCTCTCCCAAGCAGGCCAGCACCAGGCAAAACGGGAGGATTTCGTCGCGATCTCCGATAATCTCGATGCTGGCGTCGCTGTGGCGGCAATGTCGGCGCGGCCTGCCGCCGCGGGCGGAATGCCCGGCGCGCCGGAGTAAGGGTTTCGGAGCCAGGCCAAGGCTAAGGAGGGGTGATCGGATGCTCCCGCAGGATTGGTCGATCCATTTTCGCTCCGACGGCCTCGGTTTGTCGCCGGCCGAATACACGCGGCTGCTCGCCCGCCTCGCTGAAGGTGAAGGGATCGCCGCCGACGAGTTTTCGCTGGGAGGTGTGGTCGAACGGCTCGAACGGCGCATGGCCGAACTCCTTGGCAAGGAGGTTGCGGTATTTATGCCGTCGGGCACGCTGGCCAACCATCTCGCCCTGCGTCTGTTGGGGCAGCGCGGGCGTCGGGTGCTGGTCCAGCGCGAAAGCCACATCTATCGCGATTGCGGCGACTGCGCCCAGGAGCTGAGCGGGCTGACGCTGGTCCCGCTCGCCGCCGGACGGACGAACTTTACTTTGGACGAGGTGATGTCCGAGGTCGGGCTCGAAGAGGATGGGCGGGTTCGCACCCCGATCGGCGCGATTTCGATCGAATCGCCGGTGCGGCGCAGGCAGGGTGAGGTTTTTGACTACGCCGAGATGCAGCGCATCACCGGCTTTGCCCGCGAGCGCGGGATCGGGCTCCATCTCGACGGCGCCCGGCTGTTTCTCGCGACACCCTATACCGGCATCGCACCCGCGGCCTACGCCGCGCCGTTCGATACCGTCTACGTGTCGCTGTACAAATATTTCAACGCGGCGGGCGGGGCGATCTTGGCCGGGTCGCGGCAGCTGCTCGACGGGCTCTATCATCAGCGCCGCATGTTGGGCGGCGGGCTGCGCCAAGCCTGGCCTTACGCAGCGGTCGCATCGCACTATCTCGAAGGGTTCGCCGGACGCTTCGCCGAGGCGGCGGCAATGGCGGATCGGCTGTTTGGCGCGTTGGGCGAGCACCGCCGGGTGGAGGTACTGCGCTCGGCGGCTTCGACCAACGTCACCCGCCTGAGGCTGCGCGGCGCCGCCGCTGCGGCGCTACCGGAACGGCTCGCCGCGCGCGGGATGTCGATCCGCCCGGCGCTCGCCGCCTCTACCGATGCCGCCGAGTTCGAGCTGATCCTGAACGAAACGATCCTGCGCCGACCGCTGGCGCAGACAATCGCCGATTTCGTCAGCGCGATCGACGGCGGATGACGACGGGTTCGCGCGGGCTGACGGCTCTCCGATTGACGCTTGCCGAGCCAGCCCTTATCTAAATTTTCGTCCCATGGCCGTACTCCCGATCATCACCGCCCCCGATCCGCGCCTCAAAATCAAGGCGCGCCCGGTCGCCGCCGTCGACGACGCGGTCCGCCGGCTGATGGACGACATGCTCGAAACGATGCGCAAGGCGATCGGCATCGGTCTCGCCGCCCCGCAGGTCGGCGTGGGCAAACGCGTCATCGTGCTCGACGTTGCGCGTGAAGGGGAACCGCCGCAGCCGATGATGCTGGCCAATCCGGAGATTTTGCAACGCTCGGCGGATGTGGCGACCTTCAGCGAGGGTTGCCTGTCGCTGCCCGAGCATTATGCCGACGTGACCCGGTCGGCCGAAATTCGCCTGCGCTATGTCGACTACCAGAACGAGATCCGCGAGATCGAGGCGTCCGGGCTGCTCGCGACCTGCATCCAGCATGAGATCGACCATTTGGACGGCGTTTTGTTTGTCGACCATATTTCGATGGTCAAACGTGGGATGATCCTGCGCAAACTCGCCAAGGCCAAGCGCGGTCGCACCCCGGTCGCCGCCTAGCGCGAGCGGCGGCCTTAGGGCAATCCTGCGCCGGAGCGCGCGTTGAACCTTGTCTTTATGGGCACGCCGGCTTTTGCCGCGACGATTCTCGGCGCACTGATCGAGGCCGGCCATCGCATTCTCGCGGTTTATTCGCAGCCGCCGCGCCCCGCCGGCCGCGGCCATCATCTGCAGCCTTCCTCGGTGCAGTTGCTCGCTCAACGGCATGGGTTTGAGGTGCGCTGCCCGGCACGCCTGCGCGACGAAGAGGTTCAGGCGGAATTTTCCGCATTGGGCGCCGAGGCCGCTGTCGTCGCCGCCTATGGGCTGATCTTGCCGCGCGCAATGCTCGCCGCCCCCCGCCACGGCTGCATCAATGTGCATGCCTCGCTGTTGCCGCGCTGGCGCGGCGCGGCGCCGATTGAGCGCGCTCTGCTCGCCGGCGACGCCGAGACCGGAATCACGATCATGCAGATGGAGGAGGGGCTCGATACCGGCCCGATCCTGATGCAGGACGGGTTTCCGATCGGCAGCGACAGCACCGCAGCCGGCCTCACGGAGGCGCTCGCACGACTGGGCGGCGAGCTCGTCGTCAAATCGCTCGACGAGACGGCACGCGGCCGCTTGACCTCCCGGCCGCAGCCGCGGGAGGGGGTCACCTACGCGTCAAAAATTTTGCGCGAGGAGGGCCGGCTCGATTGGCGGCAATCCGCCGAAGAACTTGAGCGGCGGGTGCGCGCGTTCGACCCACGGCCCGGCGCGTCCTTCGAATTCCGCGGCGAACACATCCGAGTGCTCGCCGCAGCGGCGGTGCCCGACACCGTCGGCGAGCCGCCGGGAACCGTGCTCGACGATCGGCTGTCGGTGGCCTGCGGATTGGGCGCGCTGCGACCATTGAGGCTGCAGCGGCCAGGGCGCGCGCCCCTCGCGGCCGATGCATTTCTGCGCGGCTGCCCGATCCCTGCCGGAACCTTGTTGCCGTGCCCCGCTACAAGCTGACGATCGAATATGACGGCGCCGGGCTCGTCGGCTGGCAGCGCCAGTCGCAAGGGTTGTCGGTGCAGGAAGCGCTCGAAACCGCGGTCGCGAAGTTTTGCGGCGAGACCGTGACGGTCCATGGTGCCGGCCGCACCGATGCCGGCGTCCATGCACTTGGCCAGGTCGCCCATCTCGACCTCGTTCGCGAGGCAGCCCCCGATGTCCTGCGCGGCGCGCTCAACCATTATCTGCGTGCGGCCGCGGTCAGCGTGCTTGCCGTCGCGGCCGTCTCGGCCGAGTTCGACGCGCGGCTGTCGGCGATCCAGCGCATCTATGTCTACCGCATTTTGAACCGTCGCGCGCCGGCAGCGCTGGAGCGCGGGCGGGTCTGGCGGGTGGCGCCGCCGCTCGATGCCGAGGCGATGAGCGAGGGGGCGCGGCACCTGCTCGGACATCACGATTTCACAACCTTCCGCGACCGGCTGTGCCAGGCGAAATCGCCGCTGCGCACGCTCGACGCGCTCGAGGTCATCCGCATCGGCGAGGAGATTCGCATCGAGGCGCGGGCGCGATCCTTTCTGCATCATCAGGTGCGCAACATGGCGGGGACACTCGAACTCGTCGGCATCGGCCGCTGGCGGCCCGCGGACGTGGCCGGCGCGCTCGCCAGCCGCGACCGCCGCGCCGGCGGCCCGACCGCTCCCGCCGACGGCCTCTATCTGGTCGAAATCCGCTATCCCGCCTTTATTCGGGACCAAGGGTAGCGGTATCGATGGCCGGGCCAATCGATCGAGCACCGAGGAGCGCGAGGCGACAAATGCGCGGGAGAATACCCGATAACCTTTCCATCCTGCGGTCGCGGGAGCCGCGGCCGGAGCGTGCCGAGCCTCGGCTGTATCCTGCGGATGCGCCGCTGCCGTTCCGTCGCCCCGCGATCGGCAGTGCGACGAGCTTGTCGGCCAGCCCGGAGGACGAGCCCGAATCGATGATTTCGCCAGCGGTATCCGCGCTCGACCGGCGTCCCGCGCCGGCAGCGCGCAGGGTAGGCGCTGTGCCATACCTCGCCGTCGCCGGGCTTGTCGTGCTCGCCGCCGGTGGGGTTGCCGGCATGCGGTTGCTCGTCCCGACGCCGTCCGGGAGAGTGACCGCCGTCGCCGCCGCAGACGGTGCCGCCACGCCGCCACAAGCGAGCGGCGGGTCTGGGGCGGCCTCGCCAGGCACAGCGGCATCGCCGCCGGCGGTGGCTGTCGCCATCCCCAGCGCGCCGGTCGCGCCGCATGCCGCGGCAGACAGCGGGACGTCAAAATCGCCGGAAAATGTGGCGCCGGTTATTAGCCCGCGGCCATCTGTCAGCGCGGCGCACGCCCCAGCCGCTACCACCTCCGAACATATCGCTGATCCCGCCTCGAAAGCCGCTGCGACAACAAAAGTTGCCGCCGAGCCGACGGGCCCGGCGAAAGACACGGCGAGGGATTCTGCAGCCGCTCGCCGCACGGCGAGCCCGCCGACCGGGGCTCACCGACCCGCTCGGATTCGAATCGCGGAACCTCACGCACATGTTCGAGATGCCCGCGAAGTCCGATCGGGAGAACCGAAATCAGGTTCCACCCGCACCGCGGTCGCGCGTCAGTCGGAGGGGCCCTCGCGCTCCGCCCAGATTTTGGCGCCGCGGCAGGTGGACCAGGCCGCGTCATTCGACCGACTTATGAACCAGCTGACCGAGTCGACCAAACCGGCCGAGCAAACCCGGCCCGCCGAGAAAACCCAGCCGGGCGCGCAAACCGAGCAAACAAGGCCGGCCGAGCAGATGTTGACCCCGCCGGCAGCAGGAGCCCCGGACCCTTTTTCCCAACACGATTCGGGCGAGGCGTCGCCTCAGTAGAGGTTGCCGGCGGCGCGGGTGACCACCACGCCGAGCACGAGATCGACAAGCACCACCAAGGTAGCAGCCGCACCGCTCGCCTCCAACGCGACGCGGGCGATGTACCATTCGTAGAGAAGCACCGCGATTGCCGCGGCGATCTCGATTGTCTGCGAAATCGGATCGCTGAATGCCCCGGTCTCGGATTCGAGGCCGACCAGCACAAACAGAGCGCTTTGCGGCAGCTGACACCAATTGTAGGGGACCATAAAGTCAAAAAACCGATGCTCGCGCCCAATCCAGCGCAGCACCGAGAGCATGAGGAGCGGGAACGCGACCCACGAGATCACATAACCGATCGTTTCGGCGAGAATGATCCGCAGGCCGCCGGCGCTGTTCCAGTCGGCAAGGCTGATCCGCATCGTCAGCAGCACGAGAAAGAACGGGTAGCTGAGAAACCCGGACAGAAACGAGCGCCAGAACCCGCCGAGCGACCGGTCAAAATAAGCAAGGCCGCCACGATCGCCGCGCGCCAGCCGCAGGCAGCCGATCAGCGCCCATCGCAACTCGGCCCATGTCGTCACCGGCATAAACTACTCGCCGCTTGATCAGGACTTCTGAAAGAACAGTTCGAGGAAGGTTCGGTAGATTTCGGTCAGGGCGGCAAGGTCGGCGAGATCGACCCGCTCGTCGATCTTGTGCATGGTCTGGCCGACGAGGCCGAATTCGGCGACCGGGCAATAGGGGTGGATGAAGCGCGCGTCGGAGGTGCCGCCGGTGGTGCTGAATTCGGCCGCGCGTCCGGTGACGCGGCGGATCGCCTCGGCGAGCGGGTCGCTGACGATGCCGCGGGAAGCCAGAAACGACTCGCCGCTGATCGAGACGTCGAGGGTATGGCGACCGCCGCAATCCGCCATATCGAGCCGCTCTTCCAGCCAATTTTTCAGGCGATCTCCGTTCCAGCGATCGTTGAAGCGGATGTTGAACACCGCCCTTGCCTCGGCCGGGATTACGTTCGCCGCCGGATTGCCAATGTCGATCGTCGAGACCTGAAGGGTCGAAGGCTGGAAATGCTCGGACCCGCGGTCGAGTTCGGCGCTGGTCAAGGCATGCAACATCGCCACCAGGCGATGGGCGGCATTGTCGGCGAGTTGCGGGTAGGCGGTGTGGCCCTGCACGCCATGCGCGGTCAGCCGCCCGGTCAGGCTGCCGCGCCGGCCGATCTTGATCATATCGCCGAGGACGCTGGCCGAAGTCGGCTCGCCGACGAGACAGGCATCGAGCCTCTCGCCGCGCGCCGCCAACCATTCGAGCACTTTCTTGGTGCCGTTGACCCCCGCGGCTTCCTCGTCGCCGGTGATCAGGAGGCTGATCGAGCCGTCCGAGCCCGGCTCGCGTCCGGCGAGCCAATGCTGGGCGGCAGCGATAAACGCGGCGATCGCGCCCTTCATGTCGACCGCACCGCGGCCCCACAGCGCGCCGTCACGCAAGCCGGCGCCGAACGGGTCGAGCGACCACGCCTCCGGCGCTCCCGGCGGCACCACGTCGGTATGCCCGGCAAAACATAGATTGGGCCGGCCCTCGCCATGGCGAGCGTAGAGGTTGACGATCGCGTCGCCGCCGTCCCCAAACACCAAACGATGGCAGGTGAAGCCGAGATCCTCGAGATGCGAGGCGACGATGGCGATGGCGCCCTCGTCCCTGGGGGTGACGCTCGGCCGGCGGATCAGCTCAGCGGCGAGGGCGGCCGGATCGAGTGCCGCGTTCCTCATTCGCGCAAGAGATCGTTGATCGCGGTCTTGGCGCGGGTCTGCTCGTCGACAGTCTTGACGATGACCGCGCAATAAAGGCTCGGGCCGGGACTGCCGTCGGGCAACGGCCTGCCCGGCAGCGACCCCGGCACCACCACCGAATAGGCCGGCACGCGGCCGATATGAATGTCACCGGTGTTGCGGTCGACGATCTTGGTCGTGGCGCTGATAAAGGTGCCCATTGCCAGCACCGAGCCCTGTTCGACGATGACGCCCTCGACGACCTCGCTGCGCGCGCCGATAAAGCAGTTGTCCTCGATGATGACCGGCTCGGCCTGCAACGGCTCGAGCACGCCGCCGATGCCGACTCCGCCCGAGAGGTGGCAGTTCTCGCCGATCTGCGCGCAGGAGCCAACCGTCGCCCAGGTGTCGACCATCGTCCCCCTGTCGACATAGGCGCCGACGTTCACAAAACTCGGCATCAGCACGACACTGGGTGCGATATAGGCCGAGCGGCGGACGATGCTGCCCGGCACCGCGCGAAACCCGGCATCGCGGAAACGGTTCGACGACCAGCCGGCGAATTTGGACGGCACCTTGTCCCACCATTTGGCGGCGCCGCGCTCGGGATCGACCGGGCCGCCCGGGATCTCGACCATGTCGTTCAGGCGAAACGACAGCAGCACCGCTTTTTTAAGCCATTGATGAACCTTCCAGCCCTGCGCGGTCTTGTCGGCGACGCGCAGCGCGCCGCTGTCGAGGCCCTCCAACGCTGCCTCCACCGCGTCGCGCCAGGCGCCGCGGGTCGCGGGTGAAACGCCGTCGCGCCCCTCCCAGGCGGCATCGACGGTGGCGGCGAGATCGGCGTCGGTCATGGGGTCTTCCGCGGCGGGTGCTGGAGCGTGCGCGGCGCACCATGATCGAGCCGCCCCGGCGGTGTCAACCTGGGCAGGCGTGCTCCCTTCGGGCGCCCACGCAAATGCGTCATCGCCGCCGGTGCCAGGCAGCGACGGGGCAGCCCTCGCTCGCGATGCCGCTTGCGACCGGCAGAGCCGCGGGTTAAGAAATCCTCGGGGTGGATCCGTGAGAAATCGCAGTTCCCTTTGGCTCTGGTGGCTTTTGCCGGCCGTCGCGATCGGGCTGGCGTCGTGCAAGCCGTCGGAGAAGCCAGAGGCGGCGCAGCCACGCCCGGTGCGGGTCGTCACCGTCGAGCGCCAGGAAGCGGGCGAAACGGTCTCGCTGACCGGCCAAATCGAGGCGGAGACCGAAGTCAGCCTGTCCTTCCGGGTTGGCGGCCGAATGATCGGGCGCTCGGTAAACGTCGGGGACCGGGTCAAGGCCGGGCAGGTCGTGGCGCGGCTTGAACCGGATCCGGCGCAAAACGCACTTCGCGCGGCGCGCGCCAATCTCGCCGCCGCGCAGAGCCTGCTGACCAAGGCGCGCAACGATTTCAACCGGCAGGACGAATTGCTGCGCGGCGGATGGACCACCCGCGTCCGCCACGACCAGGCAATGCACGCAATGCAGGCGGCGCAGGCGCAGGTCGACGCCGCGCGGGCCCAGGCGGCGACGGCCGAGGACAATCTCTCTTACACCGAGCTCGTTGCCGATGCGTCCGGTCATGTCACCGCCGTCGGCGCCGAACCCGGCGAGGTGGTGCCGGCGGGACGAACGGTCGTGCAGTTGGCGCGCGAGGGCGGCCGCGACGCCGTGTTCGATGTCCCGGCGCGGGTTATCCAGGGTGCACCCTATGACCCGGTCGTCAATGTGGTGCTGGCCAGCGATCCCTCGGTGCGGGCGACGGGGCGGGTGCGCGAGGTGGCGCCCCAGGCCGATCCGGTGACGCGCACGTTCCGGGTCAGGGTCGGGCTCGACAATCCGCCCGACGCGATGCGGCTCGGTTCGACGGTGACCGGGACGATCACCCAGGAGGGTGCTGCCGAGATCGCGATCCCGGCGTCGGCGTTGACCCGCGCGCAGGGCCAGCCGGCGGTATGGATTGTCGACCCCAAGGCCAGCACCGTGTCATTGCACCCGGTCGATGTCGCCAGCTACGACCTGGCGCAGGTGATCGTCGGACAAGGACTGGAGCCCGGCGATGTCGTCGTCACCGCTGGCGTGCAGTCATTGCGGCCGGGTGAGAAGGTCAGGCTGCTCGGCGCGGCATCGTGAGCCGATTCAACCTTTCCGAGTGGTCGATCCGCAATCGCTCGGTCGTCGTCTTTTTGATGATCGTGATCGTCGCCGCCGGGGCGCTGTCGTTTTTGCGCCTCGGCCGGGCGGAGGACCCGGTGTTCACGATCCGCACGATGGTCGTGCAGGCGCAGTGGCCGGGCGCCACGCTCGACGAGACGCTGCTGCAGGTGACGGAGCGGCTCGAACGCACCTTGCAGGAGGTGCCGCATCTTGACGTATTGCGCAGCTACACCACCGCCGGCCGAACGGTGATCTTCGTCGACCTTCTCGGCAGCGTGCACGGGCGCGCTGTCGAGGACGCCTGGTACGACGTGCGCAAAAAGATCGGCGACATGCGGCAAACGCTGCCGCAAGGCGTCGTCGGCCCGTTCTTCAACGACGAGTTCGGCGATACCTACGGCACGATCTACGGCTTTACTGCGGACGGATTCACCTTCCGCGAATTGCGCGACTACGTGGAGAACATCCGCAGCGAACTTTTGAAAATACCCGACGTCTCGAAGATCGACGTGCTCGGCGCTCAGGATGAAGTGATCTACGTCGACTTCTCGCTCACGAAGCTCGCCAGCCTGGGCATCGATCCGAGCACATTGGTCGCAGCCCTGCAGGCGCAAAATATCGTGCGCCCTTCGGGGGTGCTGCGCACCGGCGAGGAAGCGATATCGCTGCAAGTCTCCGGCGCGTTCACCTCCGAGCAGGATGTCCGCGACGTCAACTTCGCCTCGGGAGGGCGGATCCTGCGGCTGCGCGATGTCGCCGAGGTGCGCCGCGGCTACACCGACCCGCCGCAGCCGATGTTCCGGGTCAACGGAAAACCGGCGATCGGGCTTGCCATCGCGATGCGCGGCGGCGGCGATATCCTGGCGCTGGGCAGCAACATCAAGGCCGCGATGAGCCGGATCACCGCCAATCTGCCGATCGGCATCCAGCCGACATTGGTCGCCGACCAGGCCGAAATCGTCGATCACGCGATCACCGACTTCACCAGTTCGCTGTGGCAGGCGATCGTCATCGTCCTCGCGGTCAGCTTTCTGGCACTCGGCGTACGCGCCGGCTCGGTGGTTGCAATCGCCATTCCGCTAACCCTGGCGATCGTCTTTCCGGTGATGTCGATGGTCGGCATCGACCTGCAGCGCATCTCGCTCGGCGCGCTGATCATCGCCCTGACCCTGCTCGTCGACGACGCGATGACCACAATCGACGCGATGACGCGGCGGCTTGCCGCCGGCGACGCCATGCAGGTCGCGGCGGTCTATGCCTATCGGGCCCTCGCCTTTGCGATGCTGTCCGGAACCCTGGTGACGATCGCCGGCTTTGTGCCGATCGGCTTCGCCCAAAGCTCGGCCGGGGAATATACCTTTTCGATCTTCGCGGTCGTGGCGATCGCGCTGATCGCGTCGTGGTTTGTCGCCGTGATCTTCGCCCCGCTGCTCGGCACGATGCTGCTGCGCCCGCCAAAGCCGGGGCAACAGGCAAAGCCGAGCCGCGTGCTCGGTGCCTATCGCGGCTTTCTCGGGCTGGCGATCCGGGGCAGATGGGTGACGTTTGCCGTCAGCCTCGCGGCCTTTGTCCTCTCCGTCGCCGGGCTTGGCCTGGTGCCGCGGCAGTTTTTTCCGCCGTCCGACCGCGTCGAGCTGCTCGTCGACCTCAACCTCCCGCAGAACGCTTCGATCTACGCCACCGAGAGCAATGTCGAGCGCCTCGAGCAGCACCTTAAAGGCGATGCCGACATCGATCACTTCAGCAGCTATGTCGGCCGCGGGGCGCCCCGCTTCTACCTTCCGCTGAATGTGCAGCTGGCGAACCCGTTCTTCGGCCAGGTGGTGATCGTCACGAACAGCATCGCCGCGCGCCAGCGGCTCCAATCCCAGCTCGAAAAGCTGCTGTCGGACGAATTTCCGAATGTCGTTGGGCGCGTCTACCCGCTCGAGCTCGGGCCGCCCGTTGGTTGGCCATTGCAATATCGCGTGTTGGGCCCGGATCTGGAGAAACTGCGCGATACCGCGATGCAGGTGGCGCAGGTGATCGCGACCGCGCCGGACGCACGCCGGATCAATTTTCAGTGGATGGAGCCGCAGCGCCAGCTGCGGGTGCAGGTGGACCAGGACGAGGCGCGGCGCCTGGGACTGAGTTCGGCGGCGGTCGCCACCGTCCTCAACACGGCGATCTCCGGCACCACCGTCACCCAGGTGCGCGACAACATTTACCTCGTCAATGTCGTCGTGCGCCAGGAGGGCGGTCAGACCTTGTCGATCGACACGTTGCGCACCCTGCAACTGCCGCTGCCCAACGGGCGCAACGTGCCGCTCAACCAGATCGCGACCTTCGACTACACGCAGGAATACCCGCTGGTCTGGCGCCGCGACCGCGTGCCGATGCTGACGGTGCAGGCGGATGTCGCCCCCGGCGTGTTGCCGGAGACGGTCATCTCCCAGCTCCAACCGGCGATCGACAAACTGTCGGCCGGACTGGCGCCCGGCTATCGCATCGAGCTCGGCGGGATCGCCGAGGAAAGCGCCAAATCCCGCGACTCGGTTTTTGCCGTGGTTCCGTACATGCTGCTCTTGGTGCTGACCATCCTGATGTTCCAGCTGCGCAGCTTTCAGCGGCTCGGGATTGTCTTGAGCGTCGTGCCGCTAGGCCTGATCGGCGTTGTCGCGGCGTTGCTGATCTCGGGACAGCCGCTCGGCTTTGTCGCGATCCTGGGGGTTCTCGCGCTTGTCGGCATGATCGCCAAAAATGCGGTGATCCTGATCGAGCAGATCGAAGCCGAGCGGCGCGCGGGAATGGCGGTGCGCGAAGCGGTGGTCGAGGCGTCGACCTCGCGCTTCAGGCCGATCCTGTTGACCGCGTCGTCGACCGTGCTGGGGCTGATCCCGATCGCCTTCACGGTCTTTTGGGGAGCGATGGCGTTTGCCATCATGGGCGGCCTCCTGGTCGCTTCGCTGCTGACGCTGGTCTTTTTGCCGACGCTTTACGTCACCTGGTTCGAGCGCCGTGGGGCGTCGCCATCCGACGCCTCCGCCACCAAAGGCGGCCCGGTGGCCGCCGAGGCGTCGCCGCGATGACCGGCTACGGCAATGCTGCGGATGCGCTCTCGCTGCGGCCGGCGATCGTCCGAGGGATCTCTTTTTTCGCCATCTGGGTGGTTCTCTCTGGCGGCGGCCCGATCGACCTGATGCCAGGAATTGCGGCGGCGCTGGCGGCGACTTGGGCCAGCCTGCGTCTGCTGCCTCCCGGCGGAAACCGGCTCCAGATGCTCGCCTTGGCCCGGTTTGCGCTGCGGTTTCTGGGTCAGTCCGTCGTCGCCGGAGCGGATGTTGCGCGCCGGGCGCTCGATCCTCGTTTGCCGCTCAATCCGGGGTTCGTGCGCTACCCCGTGGGGCTTCGCGAGGGTCCGAGGCGAAACGTCTTTACCACGCTGACTAGCCTGTTGCCGGGCACGGTTCCGGCGGGCCAGGACCAGACAGGCGCGCTCGTCATCCATTGTCTCGACACGCGGCAGCCGGTCGCGGCGCAGCTCGCGGCCGAGGAGGCGATGCTGGTTCGCATCATCGGCGGAGCGCCCGGCGATGGCTGATTTTCTACTCGCCGCCGCGGCCGTCGTGCTGGCGCTGGTGGCGCTGGGGCTGGTCCGCGTCGCGCGCGGCCCGGAAGAGGCGGACCGCATCATGGCGGCGCAGCTGCTCGGCACCGGCGGTATTGCCGTCTTGCTGCTGCTGGCACAAGCCGTCGCGATGCCTGGAGTGGTCGATGTCGCGCTGGTGCTGGGATTGCTGGCGGCGTTTATCTCGGTCGCTTTTGCCAAAGCCGCCGGGCATCGGGTCGCGGACGATCCCGCGCGGGCGGGCAGGGAATGAGGCTCGTCCTCGATGCCTTGACGATCGCCGCGGTCTCGGCCGGAGCCTTCTTTTTTCTGGCGGGCACGGTCGGGCTGCTGCGCTTCCCGGATGCGCTGAGCCGGCTGCACGCGCTGACCAAGGCGGACAATCTCGGGCTCGGCCTGATCGTATTCGGTTTGCTGTTTCAGGCGGAGGGGCCGCTCACCGCGCTAAAGCTGATCGGCGTCTGGCTGCTCGCCCTGCTGGCCGGCGCCGTCGTCACCCAACTGATCGCGCTCGCTGCCCGCCCGGACGGGCCGCCGGCGTGAGCCTGGCTTTCGCTCTCGACGCCATCCTCGGCCTCGCGGTCCTCGCCGTTGCCGCCTGGACGATCGTCGCGCGCGACGCTTTTGCCGCTATTGTCGGCTTTGTCGCGTTCGGGCTGTTGCTGGCGCTGGTCTGGGTGCGCCTTGCCGCGCCCGATGTGGCGCTGACCGAGGCCGCGATCGGCAGCGGCGTGACCGGTGGGCTGCTCGTCGCTGCTTGCTCCCACCTACGCGGCGACGCCGCCGCGGCGGGCATCGAACAGCCGCGCGCGATCCTTCGGCTTGCCGCCGCTGTCGCCTGCGTAGTGGTGACGGCGGGGCTCGCCGCGATTGTGTTGCTGTTACCCGATCCCGCGCCGACGCTGGCGCCGCAGGCGGCCGCGCAACTCGCCCAGACCGGCCTCGGCAACCCGGTCACCGCCGTACTGATGGCCTACCGCGCGATTGACACCCTGCTCGAAGTGGTGGTGCTGCTGCTCGCGTTGGTCGGTATCTGGTCGTTGGCCCCGGACCGCTTTTGGGGCGGCCGGCCGGGGTTGCGGCAGCACGAAGACCCGAACGGCATGCTGGTGTTTTTAGCGCGGCTGTTGCCGCCGCTCGGGGTTCTTGTCGGGATTCACTTGTTCTGGGTCGGGGCTGTCGCCCCAGGAGGCGAATTCCAGGGCGCCACAGTGCTTGCGGCGATGTGGCTCCTTGCTATGATGGCTGGGCTCGTCGATGCGCCGCCGATTGATCGGCGCTGGCTGCGCCTCGCGCTGGTTGCCGGGCCGGCTGTCTTTCTGGCGATCGGTTTAGCCGGATTCGCCGTGGCCGGCGCCTTCCTCGCCTATCCGCCCGATCACGCCAAGCTGCTGATCGTCATCATCGAAACGCCGGTGACCTTGTCGATCGCGGCGACCCTCGGCCTATTGGTGGCCGGCCCGCCGGAACGGGCCCCGCCGGGATGAGCGCTGCGACTTTGTTCGGCCTGTGCGGCGCGGCGCTGGCGGGTCTCGGTCTTTACGGCGTGATCGTGCACCCGCATCCGTTGCGCAAGATTCTCGCCTTCAACCTGATCGGCGGCGGCGTCTTCGTCATCTTGGGGATCGTCGCGCGCCGTGGCGCGGCAGCCGGGTTCACCAGCGATCCAATACCGCAGGCGCTCGTCATCACCGGCATTGTCGTCGCTTTTGCCGCGACGGCGCTCGCCGTGGCGCTGGTGTTGCGACTATTGCACGAGACCGGTTGGGTCACGCTGCGGCCGGATCTAGCGATCGGCGCGCGCCCAGATGACCCCCATTGCTGATGCCGAATGCCGCGATCGTGTCGGCCGGGACGACGCCGGGCGGGTTTCTCCTCGTCCTCGCGATCATGCTGCCGGTCGGCGGCCTATTGCTGTCCTTCCTCCTCGGTGGGCGTCATGCGGAGCGCGTCGCTATTGTCGTGATGCCGTTCGGCGTCGCGGTTGCGGCTGCGATCGCCGCCGGTGTGTGGCGCTCGCGGAATGTGCTGCAATACGTTGTCGGCGGCTGGCACCCGCCGCTCGGCGTGGCTTTGCGGGCCGACGGTCTGTCCGCGGCGATGATCGTCACCGCCGCGTTGCTGGTCCCGGGGATCGGACTTTTTGCGCGTGCCCAATTTGCGACGCCGCCGGGGGCGGAAGCACGAGCGCCACTGGTCTTCTGGACTTTGCTGCTGGCGGTGTGGGCGGCGTTAAACGCGGTCTTTCTCGGCGCCGATCTGTTCAATCTATTCGTCGCCCTCGAATTGCTGACGTTTGCCGCGGTGCCGCTCGTCTGCCTCGACGGGCGCGCCGAGACGCTCGCGGCCGCATTGCGCTACCTGCTCTTTGCGCTGCTCGGATCGGTCCTCTACCTGCTCGGTACCGTGTTGCTCTACGGCGCCTACGGCACGCTCGACATCGCCCTCTTGTCGAGCCGGGTGCGGGCGGAGCCGCTCGCCTGGGTGGCGCTGTCCTTGATGACGGCGGGGCTGCTGGCCAAGGCGGCGCTCTACCCGTTGCATTTGTGGCTGCCGCCCGCCCATGCCGGGGCGCCGGCGCCGGCCAGCGCGCTGCTGTCCGGGCTCGTCGTCAAGGCGCCGTTCTTTCTGGTCGTGCGGTTGTGGTTCGACGTGATGCCCGGCCTTGCCGACCGAGCCGCGGCGCAACTCCTCGGCGCGCTCGCGGCGGCGGCGATCCTGTTCGGCAGCGTCCTCGCTCTGCGGCAGGCGCGTCTAAAGCTCCTGATCGCCTACTCGACGGTCGCTCAGATCGGCTATCTGTTCCTGATGTTCCCGCTTTCCGGGAAGTCGCAGGTGGGCCATCCCTGGGGCAATTCCGCCTGGACTGGCGGCGTGCTTCAAGCGGTCTCGCACGCTTTTGCCAAGGCCGCGATGTTCATGGCGGCGGGGCTGGTCTACGAGGCGCTCGGGCACGACCGCATCGCCGGGCTCGCCGGCATCGGGCGGGCATTGCCGATTACGATCTTTGCGTTCGGGCTCGGCGGCTTGTCGCTGATGGGTCTGCCGCCGAGCGGCGGTTTTGTCGCGAAGGCGATGCTGTTGACGGCGGCGGTCGCGGAGGGCCAGTGGTGGTGGGCGCTTGTGGTCCTCGTCGGCGGGCTGCTCGCCGGCGGCTATGTGTTTTTGGTGTTGGCGCGGGCATTGGCCGATCCGAGCGAGCCGCTGACCTTGCTGACGCCCATAGCACGGACCCGGCAAATGCTGGTCTTGGCGCTGGCGCTGTTCGCGGTGCTGCTCGGTTTCGTGCCGCTGCGGCCCTCGGAATTGCTGATGATCGGCCGTCCGCACCCGGTGGTATTGGGCTTCAAGTGAGCATCGGCCGGTTGTCGGTAATCTCTCTATTGAAATCGCCGGCCGGGCTGAAGCCCATGGCGAATGCCGGGCCATGATCGCCGCGGAGGCATTGCTCGTCGCAGCACTGGCGACACCGCTCGCGATGCTGGGGGCCTGCGTCTCGCGGCGGCTGCGGGACCGCATGCCCGCATTGCTGGCGTTAGCCCCGGTGCCGGCCTTGGCGGCGGCATTGCTGGCGCCCGGCGCCGCGCCGTTGGTGATGTTCCCGCCGCCGCTGCGCATGACCCTGACGCTCGACGTCCCTGCCGCGATATTGCTCGGGGCCGCCGCTCTGCTGTGGATCGCCGCCGGCGCCTACGCCGCGGCGCATTTGCGCGGCGGACCGAATGCCGGACGGTTTTCCGAATGGTGGCTGCTAACCCTGACCGGCAGCCTCGGCGTCTTTATGGCGGCCGACCTCGTGAGCTTTTATTTGACCTATTCCGTCGTCAGTCTGGCGGCCTATGGCCTTGTCATAGATGACGGCACAGCGGCCAGCCGGCGGGCGGGAACGGTCTACGTGGCGCTCGCGGTATTGGGCGAGGCCTTTTTGTTGATGGCGTTCGTGTTCATGGCGGAGGCCGTGCCGAGCGGAAGCCTGTTGATCCGCGACACGGTGGCGGCGCTGCCGGCATCGCCGTGGCGCGCGGCCTCATTGGCGCTGCTGATCCTGGGCTTTGGGCTCAAGATCGGGCTCGTGCCGGGGCATGTGTGGATGCCGCTCGCCTATCGGGCGGCTCCGACCCCGGCGGCTGCGGTGCTGAGTGGCGCTGCGGTCAAGGCCGGAATCATCGGGCTGATCCGCTTTCTGCCATTGGGCGTGGCGATGCCCGCATGGGGCGAAGCCTTGGCCGCCGCTGGAATGTTCTCGGCCTTTTACGGTGTCGTGGTCGGGGTCACTCAGGAAAACCCAAAGACGGTGCTGGCCTATTCGAGTGTCAGCCAGACGGGGTTGCTGGCGGCGGTGCTCGGCATGGGATGGGCCGCGGGCGACCCCGGCGCGGCGCTGGGCGCGAGTTTCTCGGCGGCGAACCACATCCTGGTCAAGGGTGCCTTGTTCCTCGCGATCGGCGTCGCCGCCACGGCCGGGCCGCGCTGGTGGCCGGTGCTGCTGCCCGCGGCGGTGTTAGCACTGGGGCTCGGCGGGCTGCCCCTCACCGGCGGCGCGTTGGCAAAGCTCGCGGTAAAGGCGGAGCTGGGACAGGGGCTTGTCAGCCTCATGTCAAACTTGGCGGCGGCCGGCAGCACGTTGCTGATGCTGCATTTCCTACAGCGGCTCGCGGCGACCGGACGAGCGGCCCCGCAGGGGTCGCCGTCGCCGGCCGGGCTCGCACGGCCCTGGCTGGCGACGGCGTTCGCCGCGATCGCGGTCCCGTGGGCGTTTTATCCGCTGGCCCAATCCGGCGCACGGGTTGATGCACTGGCCCCGGGGAAGCTGTTGGCGGCGCTGGGGCCGGTATTGCTCGGGATCGTTCTTTTTGGCGGGCTTTGGCGCTGGGGGTCGCGGCTGCCGGCGGTGCCGCCAGGCGACATCGTCGTGGCCGGCGAAGCCGCGCTGCGTCGAACAGCCGCCTGGGGCGAGGCGATCGAGCGCGCCGACGGCTGGCTGCGGCAATGGCCGGTCGCGAGCCTGTCGCTGCTGGCGGTGGCGATCCTGTTGGGCACCGCCCTGTTGGCGTGGCAGTGAGCGCCGGCTGAGGCGGAATGGCCGTGGATCGCGACAATCCGCCCAATCCGGCTGGCGACCGCACGCTTCGCCTCGCGGCGCTGATCTGCGCTGTGCTGCTGACCTTGGCGGCGTTGTGGGTGACGCGCAGCGTGATGACGCCGGTCGCCTTCGCCCTGTTCATCATCGCGCTGGTCTGGCCATTGCAGCGGCGGCTGAAGCGGCAGCTGCCGCAGCTGGTCGCGATCCTGCTGACCGCCGCCGTCGCCCTGCTCGCGATCGGCGTCGGCTGCTGGCTGATCGTCTGGGGCTTTGGCAGGATCGCCCAGTGGGTCATCGCCAACTCCGCGCGGCTGCAAGGCCTCTACAACCATGTCGCGGAGCTGTTGGAGCAGCGCGGCCTCTACGCCGCCGAACTGATTGCCGAGCAATTCAACATGTCGTGGATCGTCGGCGTCATCCGCGGGATCGGCGGCAGCCTGCAAGGCATCGTCACCTTCGCTCTGGTGACCTTTATATTCGTCATCCTCGGCCTTCTCGAATTGGAGCCGCTCGGGCGGCGTCTCGGCCGGATCGGCGACGGAGCCTTTGGCGCCACCGCCGTCGACGCCGCCGCCGAGATCGCTGGCAGATTGCAGACCTACATGCTCGTCCGCTTTGGCATGAGCGTGCTGACGGGGCTCGGCTTTTGGGCCTTCACCGCCGCCTACGGGCTCGAGCTCAGCCGCGAGTGGGGCGTGATTGCCTTCGTCCTGAACTTCATCCCGTTTATCGGGTCGTTTGTCGCGACATTGCTGCCCACGCTTTTTGCCGCGGCGCAATACGAGTCGTTTTCGTCGGCGGTCTGGGTATTTATCGGCCTCAATGTCGTCCAGTTCGTTGTCGGCAGCTACATCGAGCCGCGCGTCGCCGGAGCGGCGGTCTCGGTCTCGCCGTTCATGGTGCTGTTCGCCGTGTTTTTCTGGGGGATGCTGTGGGGCATCGCCGGCGCGTTTATCGGCGTGCCGATCCTGATCGCGCTCGCTAGCCTCTGCGCCAGGCACCCCGCCTCCCGCGCCATCGCGATAGCACTTTCGGCGGACGGCGCCGCGGATGGCCGAGCACGCCGTTAGCGCGCGGCACCCGAGCATTCCAATCCTAGTTCAACAGCCACGGTCGGGTGCATGGGCAAATGGCAGGTGCTTGGTTTCGTCGCGGCGCTGCTGCTCGGCGGCTGCGGTTCGCTGGTTGTGCCGATGAACGAGCCGCTGCATTCGGCCGCCGGCAATACCGAATACCGCCTGCTCGACGTGAACCGCCGCGGCGGCGCCGAAAGTGCCTTGGTGCTGGTCGCGCTCTCGGGCGGCGGCAAGCGCTCGGCGGCGTTTGCTTTCGGCGTATTGCGCGGGATGCGGGACATCCATGTTCGCCCCGAAGCAACTGACAGCACCCTGCTCAACGAGGTCGACCAGCTGTCCGGCGTTTCCGGTGGGTCCTTTCCGGCGGCGCATTTCGGCCTCTACGGCGAGAAGTCGTTCGCAACCTTTCCCGATGAATTCCTCTACGCCGACATCGAGGCCTATATCTGGGGGACCTTTCTGCTGCCGTGGAATTGGGATTGGGTGTTCAATCCGCTGGTCGGCACCAACGACAGGATGACCCAAGTCTACGACCGGCTGATGTTTCACGGCGCGACCTTTGCCGATCTCTACCGCCGCGGCCGCCCGCAAATCAGCATCAACGCCACCGACATCAGCTTTGGCAGCCCGTTCGGCTTTCTGCCGCAGACCTTTGACGTAATCTGCTCCGATCTGGCGAGCCTGCCGGTCGCCCGCGCGGTCGCCGCCTCCAACGGCTTTCCAGTGCTGTTCGGGCCGGTAACCTTGCGCAACTATCGCGGGCGCGATTGTCCGCTGCCGTCGCCGGTGCCGCCGACGGCGTGGGACCGCGCCCAAAACGATTTGCGCACCCGGGCATTACTGGAAAACCTTTACCGCTATTCCAACGGTCAGCGGGTCGAGTGGATCCACCTGATGGATGGCGGGATCTCGGACAATCTGGCATTGCGGGTATTGCTCAACGACATGCTGCTGCTGGATACGAGGATGGGCCGGTTCGCGGCCCAATTGACGCTGGTTCGCCGCATCCTGGTGATCAGCGTCGACGGCCAGTCGGCGCCAAACCCGAACTGGCCGCGGCAGCGCATCGTGACCGGGCTCGGCCAGATCGTCTCGGCGGTTACGAGCGCGCAGATCGGGGCTTACAACATCGAGACCCTGATCGCGGTCGAGAGCACCGTCGACGACCTTGCCGACAAATTGCGCCAACTCCGCTGCCGTCAGGGCCCCGTCATCGACGGCTATCCGTGTGATGACGTGGCGGCGAAGGTGCTGCGGGTCAGCCTGTCCGACTATCCCGACCCCGCGACGCGGGCGCGGCTCGTCGCGATCCGCACCGGGCTTACCCTGCCGCGCGAGCAGGTCGATGCGCTGGTCGCCGCCGGACAAACCATGATCGGCCGTGACGCGGGTACGATCGCGGCATTCTTGCGCCCCGCGCCATCAGCCGAGAAGATGGCCGGCCGGCGATAACGCGTAGGCCAAGAACGCGCTGCCGGTCAGCCGGGTCCGTAAGGCAGTCCGAGCAGTTCCCAGGCGAAAAACCGCGCGATCCATACGATCGAGATCGCGATCTCGATCGTCGTATGGAGGTTAAGCGGTTCTTTCTCGCAGAACCGGAGCGGGCGTCGGGCGTCGCGTCGTGCGGATGATCAGCTTCTCCGCCTCCACCACCAGAAAGAACACAAAGCCGCCGGCGAACAGCCAGGGCCAAACCCGCAGCGGGATCGCCGCGGTCTCGAATAGTTCTTGGAACGGCGGCGTATAGGTGAACAGGAGCTGCAAGACCACGACCGCGCCGACCCCCATCGCCAAATATTTGTTGCCGAGATGGGCGGTGAGCGACAGCGAGGAATCGAGCTTGTAGCGGCTGTTGAGCAGATAGAACACCTGGCCGATCACGAGCGCGTTTACCGCGACCGCGCGGGCGAGTTCGTCCGGCGCACCCTTCGATTTCATCCAAAAAAACGCCCACAGGGTGAGCGCCAGCAGCGCCAGCCCCACAAAGACGACGCGCCATATGCCAAAGCCGTCGAGGATCGGCCGATCGACCGCGCGCGGCAGCCGGTGCATGACGTCGAGCTCGTGCGGCTCAAACGAAATGACGAGCCCCAGCGCCACCGAGGTCACCATGTTGACCCACAAGATCTGCGGCGCCGTGATCGGCGCTGTAAAACCAATAAAAATCGCCGCCATGATCACGAGCGCCTGGGCAACGTTGGTGGGCAACATAAACAACATGGCCTTTTCGATGTTGTTGTAGACGGTCCGGCCCTCCTTGATCGCGGCGGTGATCGAGGCGAAATTGTCGTCGGCCAGCACCATCTCGGCCGCCTCCTTGGTGACCTCGGTGCCCTTGATCCCCATCGCCACCCCGACATCGGCTTTTTTGAGCGACGGGGCGTCGTTCACCCCGTCGCCGGTCATTGCCACGATCTGCTTGTTCGCCTGGATCGCCTTGACGAGGCGGAGCTTGTGCTCCGGGCTCGCGCGCGCGAAGACATCGACCTCCTGCACCCGCGCTTGCAATGTCGCGGTGTCCATTTCCTCGATCTCAGCCCCGCTGAGAGCCGTCTTCCCGTCGCCGATCCCGAGCATGTTGGCGATCGCCGCTGCGGTGATCTTGTGGTCGCCGGTGATCATCGTCACGCGGATGCCGCCGGCGTGGCACTCGGTCACGGCTTCGATGGCCTCCTTGCGCGGCGGATCGAGCAAGCCGATCAGGCCGAGCAAGACCAGGTTTTTCGGCAGGTCCGCCGGGGCGAGATTCCCGGCATTCAGCCCAGGATCTTCGAGCCAGGCGAGGGCGAGCACCCGTTCCCCCTGCGCCGCCAGTTCATCCGATGCTCGCTCGAAACGATGACGGTCGATGGGCGCGGCCGGACCGCCCCCGACCGCCTGACGATCGCAATGATCAAAGATGACTTCCGGCGCCCCTTTGACCAAAATCAGCTGCTTGCCGGCGGCGTCTTGGTGCAATGTCGCCATAAACCGGTGTTCCGACTCGAACGGGATCGCGTCGATCCGCGGATAGACGGTCTGCTCGTTCGGCCGCTCCATGCCGAGCTTGTTGGCAAATGGGTAGAGCGCCCCCTCGGTCGGGTCGCCTTCGACCTTCCAAACCTCTCCTTCCCGGCGCATCTCGGCATCGTTGCAAAGCAGCGAGACCCGCCCCATCAGCCGAAGGACCGGATCGTCCGGCGCCGCCGGTTGCCCGTCCTTTAGGACCGTGCCCTCGGGCGCGTAGCCCTCGCCGGTGACCTTGCAGACGCCGTCGGCCGTCACCGCCGACACCACCATCATTTCCATCAAGGTCAGCGTCCCAGTCTTGTCCGAGCAGATCCGGGAGACCGAGCCCAGCGTTTCCACCGCCGGCAGCCGGCGGATGATGGCGTTGCGCTGGGCCATGCGCTGCACACCGATTGCCAAGGTCACGGTAATCAAGGCGGGGAGCCCTTCCGGGATCACCGACACGGCGATGCTGACGACCGCCTGAAAGATGGCGACGAAATCCATCCCGCGGACCCACCGGCCATAGGCGAATACGATGACGGCGACGACGGCGATGACCGCCGTGATCGCATAGCCGAACTTTTTGATCTGGCGCAGCAGCGGGGTGTCGAGCGCGCTCACCCCGGCCATCATCTGGTTGATCCGGCCAAGTTCGGTGTCGCTGCCGGTAGCGACGACGACCCCTTTGCCCCGCCCGGACGACACCAGCGTCCCGGAGAACGCCATCCCTTCTCGGTCGCCCACCGTTGCTCGTTCCGACACGGCGGCCGTCGTCTTGTCAACGGGCACCGACTCGCCGGTGAGCGCGGCCTCTTCGGTGCGCAGGTTTTTGACATCGGCGAGACGAAGGTCGGCCGGAATCCGGTCGCCCGATTCGAGCAACACGACATCGCCCGGCACCAGCTCCTCGGCCGGGATCAGGCGGGTCTCGCCGCCGCGCAGGGCCCGAGCCTCGGCCGAAAGCATGTTGCGGATCGAATCGAGAGCCTTCTCCGCCTTGCCCTCCTGGATGAAGCCGAGCAGGGCGTTGATCACGACCACCCCCAATATGACCCCGGCGTCGAGCCACAGCCCGACCATCAATTTGACGAAGCCGGCGGCGAGCAAGACGTAGACCAGGACATTGTTGAGCTGGGCGAGAAACCGCATCAGAGCGGTGCGTTTTTTCCCCTCCGGCAGGCGGTTCGGGCCGTATCGAGACAGGCGCAGCGATGCCTCGCTCGCATCCAATCCGCGTGCCGGGTCGGTGTTCAGCCTGCCGGTCACCTGGTCGATCGCGACAGCGTGCCAGGCTATGGTTTCGGCTGGCCCGGCGCTCGTTGTTGCTGACATAACGCGTCCTCCCTGGTTGCCCGGGCGCCACGCTCTGATCTTGCTATGGTTCCCGCGTCACGCCCTCTCGGCGACAAACTGGAGGCCTTTGAGCGTCGAGAGGTCGTCATAGGCACCATCCATCGCGCGCTCGGGCAGCGCTGCCTTTTCCTGCGGCAGCTTGGTGTACGGAATCTGGTCGAGCAAGTGGCGTATGCAATTCAGACGCGCCCGTCGCTTGTCGTCCGAAGGGACAATGTACCAAGGTGCATATTTGGTGTTGGTAGCCTTGAACATTATGTCGCGCGCCCGCGAATATTCAAACCATCTGCTTCGTGAGCGCAAATCTGTCGGGCTCAGCTTCCATTGGCGCAGCGGGTCATTGATTCGCGCCGCAAAGCGGCGCTTCTGCTCCTCGTCGCCGACTTCGAGCCAATATTTGATCAGCAGAATGCCGTCATCGACGACATACAGCTCAAATTCCGGACACACCTTTAGAAACCGGCGGTGCTGCGCCTTGGTGCAGAACCCCATCACGTACTCGACACCGGCCCGGTTGTACCAGCTGCGGTCGAAGATCACGATCTCGCCCGCCGTCGGAAAGTGCGAGAGGTAGCGCTGAAAGTACAGTTGCGCCTTCTCGCGGTCGGACGGCGCCGGCAGCGCCACCACCCGGAACACGCGAGGGCTGACCCGCTCGGTGATCGCCTTGATCGTGCCGCCCTTCCCGGCGGCGTCGCGTCCTTCGAAGATCACGACGACGCGCGCGCTCGTCTGCTTCACCCACTCCTGCAGCGCGCACAGCTCCACCTGCAGCTTGCGCAACGCTTTTTCGTATTCCTTGCGCTTCATCCGCTCGTTGGCAGTGCTCATCGATCTCTCGTCCTCCCCGTATCAATTCCGGTCGCCCGGCCGGCGGGGGGCGGTTTTTCCGGACGCCGTTCTCAGCGATTCCGCCAGACGCCAGGCGTGGTGAAGGGTGCGGTCCGCCCAGGCGAGCGCGTCGAGCTCGGCTCGGGCGGCTACTGCCGGCACGCGTTGCAACGCAGTGTCTTCCAGCAATTTATCGCGGACGAGCTTGCGTTGGCCGCTAAACCGCTCGGCGGCGTCTGCGAGTGCTGTGAAAACGGCTGGGTCGGGTGGTGCGTCAGGGTCCTCCGTGGTGCCGAGCCACCGGCCAAGTGCCTGCGTTGCCGTTTCGACATCGGTTGATGGCCGCCACTCCCCGGCCGGGCGCGCAACCTCTCCCAAATCGTCATGCAGCTGGCCCAGATGATCGAGCGCGTGACATAGCCGGACGAGACGGGGCTCGATTGCGTGCAGATCGAGGGTCTCCAGCGAAAGCTGTTCCAGAAAGCGTTCGGTTTGTTGCGCGTCCTCGACCGGCGGGTCGTAATGAACGGCTTCACCGGCGAGCCGGTGGCGGACGGCATCGACCGACTGCCGCGCGATTTCCAGGACCGCCCGCCACGCGGCCTCGATGGCGACGGCGCCACCCGCCTCGGCGAGAATCGGGTCGAGGCGGCCGACCGCCGATTCCGCGCCCCCTCCGGCGATCCTGGCGACCAAGCGCGAGAAACCGTCGAGCCACGGAAAGAATGCGGCAACACCGACGAATTTGAAGATGCTGCTGAACGCGGCCAGCGCCAGCACCCCGTCGTAATCATCGAATTGAGAACCGACCCAGCCGCCGGCAGCGGCGAGCGGGCGCAGCAGCAGTATTCCGAGAAACCCGACGCCGACGTTGAAGATGATGTGGGCCAGGGCCGCGCGCCGCACCGCGAGCCCGGCGCCGATCGCCACCATCGCACTTGTCGCCGCGGTCCCGACGCTCTGTCCGACGATCATCGCGCAGGCTTGGTCAAACGTCAGCGAGCCGGCGTGCAGCGCGACAAGGGTCGTCGCCGCGGCGGCACTCGAACTCTGCATCACAATCGACATCAGGATCCCCACACCGGCGAGAATCCATTGCCAGCCAAAGCCGCTGCCGCCGATCGCATCAAGGTTCCACGAAATCCCCGCCATCCCGGCTTGCAGGTAATCGATCCCGATGAACAGCAATCCGAAGCCGGCGAGGATCGCTCCGGCCGATCGCATTCGGCCCTTGGCGATCAGCCACAAAAAGGCGCCGACGCCGAGCATCGGCAGGGCTCCGGTCGAGATGCTGACCCGAAAACCGAAGACGGCCACCAGCCAGGGGGTCGAGGTCGTCCCGAAAGTGGCGCCGACAATGACACCGACGGCCTGCGAGAAGGTGACCAGGCCGGCGCTGACAAAGCCGATGACGGTGAGCGTCGTCGCGGTTGAAGACTGAATCAACACCGTGAAGACCGCACCCGATAGGACCGCGCTCAGTCGGCCGCCAACCAGTGTTTGCAGCGCGCGGCGCAACGCGTCGCCCGCCAGGCCCTTGAGGCCCTCCGTCAGGTGGTGGATGCCGAGCAGAAACAGGCCCAGCCCACCCACCAGCGTGACCGCGGAGGAGACGCTCATCGACCACCCTTCACGCGCGCGGCCGGCCTATCCCCGATCCGGGCGCTGCGGGGCTTATCGAGGGCGGTGCTCCTTGAACGGACGCAGATCGCATTCCGACCAAGCCACCCATTAGAAATCGCGAAGAAGCCCGCTGCCCTGCGTCCGCCTCAAGCCCTACCCATCTCACCGCCGGCAGCGCGAGCCCGGCCGGCGCCGATCGCATCTCGCCCGGATCGAAGCAGAATTCTCGTTCGGGGTTCAGCGTCGCGAACCGCCATGAACCATTGGCGCCAGGTTTCGAGCCTGATCGCTCGAACGCAGCGAGCGGGTCATAAAAATCTCGGGTACCATCATGAGCGTTCCTCCCCCGAAAGCGACGCGGCCTGTACAGCCCATGCAGGCGATCGCCGGCCTGCCGTCTCACGGGAAATCCCTTGTTGTTTTCAGCTACCGGGCGCAAACGGGAAAGCGCCGCCGAGCCGCAAAGGTTAAGATCCTTCGATCGCGATCTGCGCCGATAGGTTGCGGTTTGTCAATCAGATTGCTCCCGCACCGCAGGCACGCGGCTGTGCTCGAACGATTGTCGTGGTGTCGTGAGGGTCGAAGTTGAGCCGTTCGCCGATCGTTACCATTGCTTTGCAGCTTGACATATTGACATGGCATTGACGGTGATAGGCAAACGTCCGGAGCCGTGGCGATCAGAGTAGCGTCGCCGCCAGCGCGCCGAACATTCCCAGCGCGTCGAACATTCATAGACCATTGCGAGCGCTCCACGGGCCGACCCTCGGCCTCGATCGAGCGGATCTTCGGGAACGACGATGCGCCCTCAAGTTCGGAGATTTCGCATGAACAGGCGGACCAAAAAGACAGTCAAACTCGCCTTGCAGGGCGGCGGCTCGCATGGCGCCTTTACCTGGGGGGTTCTCGACCAGCTGCTCGAAGACGATCGACTTTTCATCGCGGGCGTCAGCGGCACCAGCGCCGGCGCCATGAACGCCGTTGCCTTCGCCGACGGAATGGCTCGCGGCGGTCCGGCCGAGGCGCGCAAATGCCTCGAGATATTCTGGTCGGCGATCAGCGCCTCGGCCCAGCACAGCCCGATCCGCCGGTCGATCGTCGATGTCTTTATGGGCAACTGGAGCCTCGACGCGTCGCCGGCCTATATTTTGATGGACCACCTCTCGCGCCTGTTCTCGCCGTACGACCTCAATCCGATGAACTTCAATCCCTTGCGCGAAGTCGTCGCCAAGTGCATCGATTTCGGCGCGGTCAACGACGCGGGCGCCCCAAAGGTGTTTCTGGCCGCGACCAACGTCCGCAGCGGCCGGCCGAAAATCTTTCGCCAACCCGCGATCGAGCTCGACTGCGTCATGGCCTCGGCTTGCCTGCCGTTTATGTTCAAGGCTGTTGAAATCGAGGGCGAGGCCTATTGGGACGGCGGCTATATGGGCAATCCGGCCCTGTTCCCGCTGGTCGACGAGTGCGATGCCGGCGATGTGGTGGTGATCCAAATCAACCCTTTTTACCGGCCGGATATCCCGCAGTCGGCGCGCGACATCCAGAACCGGCTGAACGAGATCACCTTCAACACGAGCCTCCTTAAAGAACTGCGTTCGCTCGCCTTTTTGTGGGAGATCATCCACTACGAGAACCTCGAGCGGGAGCGTTTCCGCGACGTGCACGTTCATGCGATCCACGACGAGGAGACGATGCTCGCGCTCGGCGTATCGAGTAAGCTCAACGCCGAATGGGCCTTTCTAACGCATCTGCGGGATCGCGGAAGAAAAACCGCGCAGGACTGGTTGTCCCGCCATTACGACGATCTCGGCATCCGCAACACGCTGGACCTCTCGTGGATCTTTGACGAAAGCCTCAAGCCGGCGCATTTGCCGGAGGGCGCAGCACGGGGCGCCGCCATCAAGGAGGCGGCCCGGTGACGGGCCGACGCGATCGCCGTCGCGCCTGCCGCGCTGAGCGAGCTTTACCGCGATTGCCCGGCAGGCCGCGAGGATGCGGCGGGGTCGCGCGCCGCGGCGCGCCGGGCTGAGCTCGGCGATCGACACCCGGCCGTGGAAAGCCGCCGCAGCGCATGAGCGTGTGACGCGATGGGTCTCTTCGGGATCCTCCTCGGCCTGGCTCTCTTGGTCTGGCTGGCGTACCGGGGCTGGAGCATCCTGCTGCTCGCACCCGGCGCCGCGCTGATCGCCGCCGGCTTCGCCGGGGGGCCGCTGCTCGCCTACTGGACGCAGACCTTTATGGACAGCGCATCGCGCTTTATCGCGCAATTCTTCCCGCTGTTTCTGCTCGGCGCGCTGTTTGGCAAGCTGATGGAGGACAGCGGTTCGGTCGCGGCGATCGCCAGTTTTATGACCGAGAAGCTGGGCCAGCAGCGTGCCGTCCTCACTGTCGTGCTGGCCGGTGCGCTCGTCACCTATGGCGGCGTCAGCCTGTTTGTCGCGTTCTTCGTGTTGGTCCCGATGGCCCAGGCCTTGTTCCGCACCGCGGCGATCCCCAACCGGCTGATTCCCGCCACGGTGGCCTTGGGCACATCGACCTTTACGATGTCGGCGCTGCCCGGGACGCCGGCGATCCAGAACGCCATTCCGATGCCGTTTTTTGGCACGACGCCGCTCGCCGCACCGGGTCTCGGGGTCATCGCTTCGGCGATCATGCTCGCCTTCGGGCTGTGGTGGCTGCGGCACGCCGAGACCGCCGCGCGGCGCAATGGCGAGGGCTTTGGCGGCGCCCCCGTGCCCGTCGACGAAGCGGCCGAAGACGAGCGGGTGCGCCAGCGCGCCACCACCGCGCACGAGTTCGACCCGCCCGAGGTCCATCACGGCCACCCGAGCCGCGAGGCGCCGCCGATCGGCCTGGCGGCATTGCCGCTGCTGGTCGTGGTCAGCGTCAATGTCCTGATGACCCTGGTCGTCCTACCGAGCCTCGATGTTTCGTTCCTCGCCGAAGAACGGTTCGGCGCCACCTCGCTGTCGGCCGTCGGCGGCGTGTGGGCGGTGGTGACCGCGCTCGCGGCGGCAATCGTCACTGTCATCGCGATCAACCGCGGGCGCCTGCAAGGGTTGCGCGATACCATGGATTCGGGCGCCAACGCGTCGGTGCTGCCGGTGCTGAGCGTCGCGAGCTTGGTCGGCTTTGGCGCGGTGGTCGCCGCGGTGCCGGCGTTCGCCATCGTGCGCAATTGGGTGCTGTCGATCGGCGGCGGACCGCTCGTTTCGCTCGCGGTCGCCACCAACCTCTTGTCCGCGCTGACCGGCTCCGCCTCGGGCGGGCTGACGATCGCGCTCGATGCGCTGGGTTCGACCTATATGCGCCTTGCCGCGGCACACGGCATCGACCCCTCGCTGTTGCATCGCATCGCCGTGATGAGCGCCGGAACGCTCGACAGCCTCCCGCAGAATGGGGCTGTCGTGACCTTGCTGTCGGTCTGCGGGGCGACCCATCGCCAGAGCTATTTCGACATCGTCATGGCTGCCATCGTGGGTCCGATCATCGCGCTCGCGGTGGTCCTCGTGCTCGGCACTTTCTTGGGTTCGTTCTGAGTTCTGGGCTTACAATCGATTTCACGTACCGTCTCGGGGAAAGGGGAATGATGAGGCTAGAGGGATGGATTGCTGCGGCCGCATTGCTGGCGCTGGCGCCGAGTGCCGCGCTCGCCGCGAGCGAAGCGAATTTCAACGCGAACACAACCGGCGATCTCGTCGAGCTTTGCGGTGCGACGCCCGACAACGGGCTCGGGACCGCCGCCGTCAACTTTTGCGAGGGCTATCTCCAGGGCGCGGTTACGGTAGAGATGCTGAACATGGCCGCGTTTCGCGGCAGGAAATTGTTCTGCCTGCCGGACCCGCCGCCGACGCGCGCCGCGACGATGAGCGAGTTCGCGACGTGGGCCCGCGCGGCGCCGGACCGCATGGCGCAATCGCCGACCGATGGGTTGTTCCGCTTTCTGAGCGAACGCTACCCCTGCCCGTCATCGCGTTGAACCGATAAGGGGGATCCGATGAAAAAGATATTGCTCGCCGCCGCTCTCGTTTTGCCGATCGTCGCCTGCGCCGACATGACCCCGACCCAGCAGCGCGCGCTCACTGGTACCGCCGCCGGCGCCGGGGTCGGCGCGGTCATTGGTGCGATTGGCGGCAACGCCGGGCTTGGCGCCGGGATTGGTGCCGGCGCCGGCCTGATGGGTGGCCTGCTCGTCGACCAGTCGCGCCGTTCTCAGGACGCGGCATTCCAACAAGGCTACGCGGCGGGGCGGCGGCGCGCACCATCGCCCCGATAACGCGCGGCGGGCCGAACCGTAGCGCGCGCCGCGGTAGCCCGCGGCCCGCCGACCCGTACCGCAGTTCACGGCTTAAGGCTGACTTCAGCTTGGAAAGCTAGCATCGCCGTCATGTGGACAGGGGGAAAAGCGAAGCCATGCGCTCGAAGAGCCCGCCAATTTGGCTGATTACGGCCGATGCCTCATCGAAAAGCGGCCCTCGCTCTTGTCGGCAAGCAAGGCGCGCCGGCAGCATCAGTAGGCAGCGCCGGCACAGCATGGTCGTCGCGTGACCTTGCCTGCGCAAGACGGCGGCGTTCGGTCGCCGGCGCCGCACGGTGCCGCCGCGGACTCTCGCAGCGCCGGCGGCGCACTCGATCTCCAGCTCCCGGCCATCTGCGACTTTTCCGTCACCAACGTTTGCAACGCCGCCTGCGATTTTTGCGGGTTCTCGCGCGACCAAGTGCCGGTCGGCCCACGACGCCTCGTTGACGCGGATGCGTTCGCGCGCGCCGTGCCGATCCTCTACCGCCGCGGGATCCGCTACATGACGCTGCAGGGTGGCGAGCCGCTCGTGCACCCCGAAATCGTCGCTCTTGTCTCGGCAATCGCCGGCGGCGGCATCCGCTGCGCGTGATCACCAATGGCTGGTTTCTCGCCCGCGACGTCGAACGAATGGCGGCCGCCGGCCTCGACCGGCTGATCGTTTCGCTCGACAGCGCCGATCTCGCCGAGCACGAGCGCAACCGGGGTTTGCCCGGTCTCCGCGCGCGCATGGCCGAGGGTATTGCCCGCGCCCACGCCTGCGGCCTGCGGGTTTCCGCCTCC